>CALIGI010000051.1 GCA_938021205.1 uncultured Pseudanabaenaceae cyanobacterium | reverse complement strand
CATCAATGATCAAAGGATCATTCATCAGCCCGGCCATCTTGGTGTAATCCAAGTCGAGGAACTGCTTCCACTCAGTGACCAGCACCAAGGCATCGCAGCTGTCAGCCAAACGCTCAGCATCAGTCTCAACAATCACGCCGGTCATGCCATTGCTAATGCCGGACTGGGAAACGATGGGGTCAAACGCCTTGACGCGAGCGCCCAAACGGTTGAGATGCTCAATCATGATCAAGGCTGGGGCGTCACGCATGTCATCGGTGTCAGGCTTGAAGGTCAGACCCAACAGACCCACCACCTTACCTTTAAGGATCTTCAGCTCATGCTGGAGCTTCTCTAGGGCAACCAAGCGCTGACGGCTGTTGACATCGATGGTGGCCTTTAGCAGCTCAGCATCGTAGCCGTAGTCATCGGCGGTGTGGACCAGCGCGGAAACATCCTTAGGGAAACAAGAGCCACCCCAGCCAATGCCAGCGTTGAGGAACTTGTTGCCAATGCGGGAATCGAGGCCGATGCCTTTGCCCACTTGGGTCACGTCAGCACCGACGCGATCGCAAATGTTAGCCACTTCATTCATAAAGCTAATCTTGGTGGCCAAGAATGCGTTAGCGGCATACTTGATCATTTCCGCAGAGCTGAGGTCGGTCACCACCACAGGAACCTGGGGAGCAGCTTTGTCTTCGGCAAACTGACGCTCGGTGATGGGAGTGTAGAGCTCTTCCATCAAAGTGATGGCGCGGGAGCCATTGCTGCCTAGAACGATGCGATCGGGGTTGAAGGTGTCATACACCGCAGAACCTTCGCGCAGGAATTCAGGGTTGCTGACCACATCGAAGGTGATCTTAGGTGCGTCTGCTACAGCAGCCCCGCCACCGGCACCCACCAATTCTTTCTTGGTTTCCTTGGCACCGTCCAGCACCAACATGCGCACCCAGTCACCGGAGCCGATGGGCACAGTGGACTTGTTGACGATGACTTTGTAGCTGTTCTCAGGCAAGTTGGCACCAATGCCGCGAGCGACCGCCTCCACATAGCGAGTGTCGCTTTCGCCCGTGGGGAGTGGAGGTGTACCCACCGCGATGAAGAGGATTTCGCCATGCTCCACGCCTGCCTTGAGGTCGCTGGAGAACTGGAGGCGCTTGGCTTCCATGGAAGACTTCATCAACTCAGAGAGGCCGGGCTCATAAATCGGGGACTGGCCCGACTGCATCAGTTTGACCTTCTCTTCGTTGTTGTCAATACAAATAACTTCATGGCCAGCATGGGAGAGACACACCCCCGTCACTAGGCCCACATAGCCGGTACCAATGACGCAAACTCGCATAGATCTCAATCCTTAAAATTCAGATATGTAGACAAAACACAATCACAGAAGGGCTGAGGAAGCGTGCTGACAGCAGCGGGAGCCATCCCAGAACGCTTCCTCAAAATTTGAAGCTGACCGAACTGGCGGGAAAATCCAGCTCGCAGCCTGGGAGCCAGTGACACCTCAGTGGCACCCTAAACTTAACTACACCGCTGTAGGAATCCGAGGCTTGCCATCCACCGCAGCATTAGAGGCATAGGGCTCGGGAGCCAAGCGGCTGCGGAAATCGGCAATCATCTTCTCCAGGCCTTCCTGGACAGGAACCTTAGGCTCCCAACCCAACCACTCCTGAGCACGGGAGATGTCTGGGCGGCGACGCTTGGGATCATCTTGAGGAAGAGACTTGAATTGAATCTCTGCCTCAGGATTAATCTTGTGCTGAATCATCTGAGCCAGCTCCAAAATGGTGTATTCGCCAGGGTTACCCAAGTTAACGGGTCCCATATGACCACCATTCATGAGGCGAATGAGACCATCTACTAAATCAGCTACATAGCAGAAGCTGCGGGTCTGGGAGCCATCGCCATAGACGGTCAAAGCTTCACCGCGCAGCGCCTGGGCCACGAAGTTACTGACAACACGACCATCGTTTTCCAACATGCGAGGGCCATAGGTGTTGAAAATTCGCGCCACGCGAATATCAACATTGTTCTGGCGGTGATAATCAAAGCAAAGGGTCTCTGCTACACGCTTTCCTTCGTCATAGCAAGAGCGGATACCAATGGGATTGACGTTGCCGCGATACTCCTCAGACTGGGGATGTACTTCGGGATCGCCATACACTTCTGAAGTAGAAGCGAGCAGAATGCGAGCTTTTACGCGCTTTGCAAGGCCCAACATATTGAGCGTTCCCATCACATTGGTCTTGATGGTCTTTACCGGGTTGTACTGATAGTGAACCGGAGAAGCAGGGCAAGCCAGGTGATAGATCTGATCGACTTCGAGGCGAATTTCCTCGGTGATATCGTGACGAATAAGTTCGAAATAGGGGTTACCCAACCACCGCATCACATTGCGCTTGTGGCCGGTGTAGAAATTATCCAAACAAAGAACATCATGTCCTTCATTCATCAGACGGTCGATGAGGTGAGAGCCGATAAACCCTGCACCGCCTGTAACTAGGATTCGCATAGTGGTTCGAATTTACGATGTAAAGAGTCAGCCTTAGGGCCATGCAATCACCCCAAGTGGGCAGAGCTCCCTGTGGGTCAGCCAATAAGTGAGTCAACGCTGATTAAAGGACCGTGAAACACGACGACCGTGGAAGCGGGTCAACAGAAAAAGCCTTGGAGCAGTTATCCCCATGGGCAAGAGCACTGTTCCGGTCTTAGATTGCCCAGCTTTGGGTTGGAATCACCGTCTATGTGGCCAGGGAAACGGACCTCAATGGGGCAAAAACCATAAATATGTAGCCTCACGAAGGCCAGTTGCTTGAGTAATACTTAAGTCAACCTGGAGTTACCGTACCAAATTTTTACGGTTGGAGTATTTGAACTGGCACTCTAAATCAAAGCTTTAAGCAGTCATTGTAGAAGCTTCTCTCCATTCTTGGATTTGCGGAAAATACTGAGGTTGTACTGATGCTCTAGACAAGTCCTTGGACATGCGTTTTGTCTCCAAGGAAAGTTTGTTTAATTTCAGATGCCTTTCCTTCAAATGTCTCTTTCTAATTTTTGCCAACGCTGGATTTGGCCCCTCGGAGCGAGCTTCTATGGCATAGGCTTCTTGGTTCTTCTTCGGCTGGCTTATCTTGGGCAGCTACCCACCTGGCTGAATCGCATTCCCAATGTGGATAAGCCTTTACATGTTTTGCTTTATGCGATCGCCACGTATCTAGGTCACCGTGTCTTGCAAGGAAAATGCTGGCGCATCACTAGATTGCATCCGGGCTGGGCCATCCCGCTATTTCCCCTTGTCTTTGCCCTTTTCACCACCGCCGAAGAACTCTCCCAGGGGCTTTCCCCCAACCGCAGCCTCGACGGCCTCGACTTGATTTGTAGTTTGGTGGGCTGTTGGATGGGTTACCGCCTCGCAGAACGCCATCTAAATAACAAAGGCATCGCTAAGACTCCGCAATGAAACCCAAGCAAGCACAGCGAAAACCGTATGATGTTGGCGATTATTCGGTTCCACAGGTTGCAGCTTCGATGTCTAGCGCTCCGTCCTCCGTTCCGACTGGTTTCACCCGTCCAACTGGTAAAACCAGTGCCCCCTGCCTTATCTCACCGCCGCCCCAGGCAGGCCCCAGTGGAGCTCCTGTCAGGCTAGGCGTTATGGCCTCTGGCAGTGGCAGTAACTTTGAGGCCTTGGCCCAAGCGATTACGGCAGGGCAGCTCAATGCCACTCTCCCCATCTTGATCTACAACAATCCCAATGCGGGGGTGGTGGAACGAGCCCAACGCCACAATGTCCCGACGATGCTGCTCAATCATCGGGACTACGACAGCCGCGAAGCCCTAGACCAGAAAATTACCGAAACCCTCCGAGAGCATGACGTTGAATGGGTCATAATGGCGGGCTGGATGCGCATTGTTACCCCGAGACTGATCGATGCTTTTGCCCAGCGTATTATTAATATTCACCCCAGCTTGCTCCCCAGTTTCAAAGGGATTCGAGCGATCGAACAAGCTCTGGACAGTGGCGTAACGATTACGGGCTGTACGGTCCACATTGTTACGGCGGAAATGGATAGCGGGCCTGTCCTGATGCAGTCTGCTGTGCCGATTCTGGCGGATGATACCCCTGAGAGCCTGCACCGCAGAATTCAATTCCAAGAGCATCAAATTTTACCAGGAGCGATCGCCCTAGCCGTAGAGCAAACTCGCTGTCCCTAGGCCTTACGCCATATAGCTTGAGTGATATCTACGCCGCAAACTAAAAAGAATCTGCCAGGAATCCCTGGAAGGTAGCTCAGAGGGGACGGCAAAACGGTAATCTGGGGAACGCGGTGTTGAGCATTGGATCACTTGACTGATCCGAACGATCCCAGCCCTGCCTCATAAAATAAAACCGTTGAATACTTCACGGCCACCTCAAACTACCAACATCTATGGCTTTCACAACCTAGAGATGACAGTCTATGAGGTGACTCGCCAGCAGCCTAACAACCGTTAAGCCACGGCTATAAACCGTCCTTTAGCTCGACCCTTTAAGCGCATGATTTCCAGCCCACCCCGTCCCGTCCGCATCGCCTCTCGCAAAAGCCAGCTGGCGCTGGTTCAAACCCACTGGGTACAGGCAGAACTGCGTAAAGCCTTCCCGGAGCGTAGCTTCGAGGTGGAGACCATGAGCACCAAAGGCGACAACATTCTGGATGTGCCTTTAGCCAAAATTGGTGACAAGGGCCTGTTCACCAAGGAACTGGAAGTCCGCATGCTCCAAGATGATGCAGACCTTGCTGTTCACTCTCTCAAAGACCTCCCCACCAATCTGCCGGGAGGACTCATGCTGGGCTGCATCACCGAGCGGGAAAACCCTGCTGACGCCTTGGTGGTCCATGAGAAATTTAAGCAGTATCAGCTTGATACCCTGCCCGAAGGCACTGTTGTGGGAACTTCCTCCCTCCGCCGTCTCGCCCAGCTCCGCCACCACTACCCTCAACTCAGCTTCAAGGATGTGCGGGGTAACCTCAACACCCGTCTGGCCAAGCTGGATTCTGGGGAATATGACGCGCTGATTCTGGCCTATGCCGGTCTGCACCGTTTGGGCATGGGCGATCGCATTCACCAGTCCATCCCCCCCGATGTCTCCCTCCATGCTGTGGGCCAGGGTGCTTTGGGCATCGAATGCCGCGAAGGCGACAGCGACACCCTCAAAGTCATCAAGGCCTTGGAGCATGAACCCACGGCCCAGCGTTGCCATGCTGAGCGCGCCTTCCTGCGTGAGCTAGAGGGTGGCTGCCAAGTGCCCATCGGCGTCAACACCGAAATCATCGATGGCGCACTCACCCTCAAGGGCATGGTGGCTAGCCTCGATGGTAAGCAACTGATCAAAGATCAAGTGAGCGGTCCCGCAACCACCGCAGAAGCCCTAGGCATTGAACTCGCCAATAAGCTTAAAGAGCAAGGTGCAGGGGAAATCCTCGCCAAGATCTTTGAGGAAATGCGCCCCGAGGCCTAGACCGACAGCCCCTGTTAGATGCCCAGCCCATAAAGGGGCTGGGCGCAGCATATCCGGCAAGCCATGTCCCCAATGGCATCTCTAGGGTCTGTCGCTCCAAGCGCTTGCCTTTTCCTCTCCTCCCCCTCCCGAGATAACTGTCCATGCGCATTCTGTTCGTCGCGGCTGAAGTGGGTCCCTTAGCCAAGGTGGGAGGTATGGGAGATGTTGTTGATGCCCTGCCCAGAGTGCTCAAGAAGATGGGCCATGATGTGCGCATCTTCATGCCCTATTACGGTGGCATAGGGAAAAAAATCGACATCCCCGAGACTCCCGTATGGACTGGGGCTGCGATGTTTAATCCCTTCGCCGTCTACGAAAGTCAGCTCCCCGGCAGCGACATTCCGCTCTACCTCTTTGGCCATCCTGCCTTTGACCCCACTCGCATTTATGGTGGCGAAGACGAAGCCTGGCGCTTCACCTTCTTTGCCAACGGGGCAGCAGAATTTTCCTGGAATTACTGGAAGCCCGAGGTCATTCATTGCCACGATTGGCATACCGGCATGATTCCAGTTTGGATGCACCAGTCTCCAGATATTGCGACCGTTTTCACGATCCACAACCTGGCCTATCAAGGTCCTTGGCGCTGGTATCTAGAACAAATCACCTGGTGCCCCTGGTACATGCAGGGCCACAACACCATGGCCTCAGCACTGCTTTATGCTGATCAGGTCAATACTGTCTCTCCCACCTACGCAGAGCAAATTAAAACGGCCTCCTATGGTGAGGAGCTGGAGGGCTTGCTGTCTTTCATTAGCGAAAAATTGCGGGGCATTCTCAATGGCATTGACCTCAGCCGCTACGACCCCAGCAATGACAAAGCCCTGAAACAGACTTACAGCCTTGAGACATTAGGCGATCGCATTCCCAACAAGGCTGCCCTCCAGACAGAAGTGGGCCTCACGGTCGATGAAGATGTCTTCCTCATTGGTCTCGTTTCCCGCTTGGTCGAGCAAAAAGGCATCGACCTCGTGTTGCAAATATTGGAGCGGTTTCTGTCCTATAGCAACGCTCAGGTTGTGGTTTTGGGGACTGGCGATCGCTACTACGAGCAACAGCTCTGGCAAATGGCATCGCGCTTTCCAGGGCGCATGGCGAGCTACCTGATGTACGACGATGCTCTATCCCGTCGCATCTACGCGGGGACCGATGCCTTTTTGATGCCCTCCCGCTTCGAGCCCTGTGGCATTAGCCAGATGATGGCCCTACGCTATGGCTCTGTCCCCATCGTTCGGCGCACGGGTGGCTTGGTCGATACGGTCTTCCACCATGAGCCCATGAATGAAAAGGGTAATGGCTATTGCTTCGATCGCTATGAGCCTCTGGATCTTTATACCTGTCTAGTCCGAGCCTGGGAAGGCTTCCAATTCAAAGACAAATGGCGGGGTCTCCAAGAACGAGGCATGTCTCAGAATTTGAGCTGGGAAACCGCCGCTGCGGACTATGTCCGCCTCTATGCCAACGCCGCCAACTTACCCGAAGCGACCGTGGCTCAACTGCCACCGGAGCTCGTCCGCGCCCAGCCTGGCGTCGAGCAACAGCAGCCGCTTAAATCGCAGCAAGCAGACATCAGCCAAGATGGCCCAGATATCTCACTTTCCCCAGCCGAGCTCAAGAAATTACCAAATTCTTAATAGGAGCAATGCATCGGCCTCAGTTGCGACACAGATTATAGCTTGAGGAACAAGCGATAACTGTTGTCAAAAAAATAAAAAAATCTAACTTGAGAGGTTGTTTGAGCAGGGCATCTAGCTGTAGCAGGATGACCTATGGTGCTGCCAAAATCAACGGAATTCCGACGTTTGATAGCTGGCCGAGGTCGCAAATGTGACACTTGGCCGAATTCTCAAACAACCTCTGAGACAGAGCAGTTTCACTGAAGCCTGAGGTCTTAGTTTTGGGCACCTTGAGCCATAGGGTCTAGGTTTACGCCCCATCTATCCTGTACCAAAGTTTTTTCTCCAGGCTCCCCAGACGCCATGCAACAGGCAGGACGCTCCCCATCCAATTCCTCGGCTGATTCCTCGGCCCAGCCGCTGCGCCCCAGCCCTGGCAAAACCAGCCGCAAAGGAAAAGGCGGGAAAAGGGGGAAAGCTGCTAAGCCCGAAAAGCCTGAGCTTTCGCCCCAAGAGAAAGCAAAGAAAGAACGGGCTGCTGCCGCTGCTCGCAAAAGTTTTATTGGATTTGTGACGCCATTAACGGGTATTGCAGTTGTGCTGGGGGCGATCGCCTTTTTCGCTGCTGGCCCAAAGCTCGGCATCGCCCTGGGAGGCGCAACTTTAGCCTTTGCTCTGTCCTACCGCTATCCTCGCCAAGCCCTGTGGTTTTTCTTTCTCTACATGCCATTCTCGGGCACGGTGACCTACTGGCTCGCAGGTGGAAATGCCATCTTTCAGCTTGCGAAGGATGCCTTCTACTACCCGGCGATGATAGCGCTGCTCATCGCGGCAGGCAAAGAAAAACAAGACTTCTGGAATCCTCGCAAGGTCCTGCCTTGGATGTGGGTTCTCCTCGTGACTTGCATCCTCGTGCTCCTGTTTGTCAATCTGCCGCGTCAATTTCTCCCAGACTGTACCGAATCGGCAAAGCTGCTCAAGAAAGCCTGTGCAGAGGGCAAACCCTTTCCCCAGGGAGTTCTCGGACTCAAGGTTTTTATGGGCTACGTGCCCCTAATTTTCTGCATGCAGAGCCTGATTAGGAGTCGCAAAGAATTCTTCTTCTTTGTTCGTAGTCATATTGTTTTAGCTGTCACTTGTGCTGTGCTTTCGCTGCTACAGCTCATGATGCTCAAAACAGGACGCTGCGCCGGGACCGATCACCTCACAGGCGATGAACTCTTTAAGGCCACACTGTCAGCAAAATGTCTGGTTGGCGGTTCTTTGGTCTACAGTCCATCCCAGGGAATAATCCGCTTACCTGGAACCTTTGTTGCCCCCTGGCAGTGGGGCTGGTTTTTAATTAGCAATGCTTACTTCACCCTCGCAGCGAGCTTCTTCGATACCAAGCTTGTCTGGCGGCTTGTCGGCTTCCTTGGCATGGCCACGATATTTGTTTCAGCCCTCATTTCAGGCCAACGTATTGCCCTTGCCCTAGTGCCGGTCTGTGTGGTGATTCTAATCATCCTCTTACTCGTCACTAGACTGCTCGACATTAAGCGCTTCATCCCCATTATTGGGACTTTGGGAGCCTTAATCTTCGGAGGTATTGTCGTTTATGCCGATGTTGTTCAAGAGCGTCTTGATAGCTTTGTTTCTCGCTGGCAAGCTTCTCCACCTGGGGACATCATTGCCCATCAATTCGACTTCATCATGCCATTGATTGATGGCAAGCCCCTGGGAAATGGTTTAGGAAGTGCAACAAACTCAGCACGACTGTTTGGTCCCACTTTGCTCGTGGAAACCTGGTTCCCTAAGATCATGTACGAGACTGGGCTGATTGGCTTTATAGCCTTTCTTCTCTTTGTCTCAGCCTTGAGCTGGTTTACCTTTAAGGCCTATCGTCAAGTCAAAGATCGCAACCTCAAGGGCTTTGCACTGTGCTTGTGGGTCTTCGTATTCTTCATCAGTTATCAGACCTATTACTACCCATTAGATGTGGATCCCGTAGCAGTCTATTACTGGGCCACAATTGGCATACTTTTGAAGCTGCCCGCCATCGAAAAGGCAGAACGGCTCGCAGCGGCAGAGGCCTTGCCAGACAATAACTCCGCACCGCCGCCCAGTCAGCCACGCTTTGCTCCAGTGCGTTCTCGTCCCCAGTCGCCAGAAGCTTCCCCGATGCCGTAAGCCAAGGGAACAGCAAGCTAATTCCAGTCCTCATCTCTCTGTCTAGATTTCTACATCCAAGGTTTTCTCTCCTGGGCAGAGCATCTCGAGCCTCATTTCATTGGAAACCAGCCATATGGATTGGCCCTTGGACGCTAGCACTAAAAAACTGCCGGACAAAAGGGTTGTCCGTCTCATCAATCTCGGAGACATGCCCCTCCCAGGCGACCTTGCCAGCGTAGAGCATGACCACTCGCTTAGCTGTCCGCCGAATCGTGCTGTCCTGGTGAGTTACAACCAAATAACTAGAACAGCCCAAGGCATTTTCGCAGCCCAAGTCCCCCATCAAATCTTCAATGACTGTGGAGGCAATGGGATCTAAGCCCGCCGTTGGCTCGTCATAGAGGATCATCTCCGTACGCTGTTCTGGTTGGGTGGGATCTTCAACAATTGCCCGAGCAAAGCTCACCCGCTTACGCATTCCTCCGGAAAGCTCCGCTGGGAACAGATGGGCCACATTCTCTAGGCCAACTCGCTGGAGACTTTCGTCGACAAGTTCCTTAATCTGTTTAGACCGGAGTGTAGAGTGCTGATAAAGAAAGAAGCCCACATTCTCTCCCACAGTTAAAGAGTCGAACAGCGCCGCCTGCTGAAACACCAAACTGATGTAAAACGGGTCAGTACTATCTTCGATTGAGGACTCTCGGGGTTCACCTCGCAGCAGTACTTGCCCCTGGTCAGGCATGAGCAAACCGGCAATAATGCGCAAAATAGTTGACTTACCCGTGCCTGAGGGACCAATGACCGCAATGCGATCGCCCTCCCAGATTTTTAAATCCACCCCACTGAGAATTGGCTGATTGCCAAAGGCCTTATGAATCCCTCGCAATTCGATCAGCGGTACCGAAGCATCAGCCATTCCCAGTCTCTCCCATTCTGGCAACCGTGGATTGCAACCACCTCTGTCTGCACAGCCCTACTGTAGCTCCCCAGAATCTAAGTCACTTTTGTCTGCATTAAAATTCCAGTCCTAGCGCTTAATCTACCGAAGCTTAAGTTTCCATTAGGTTCAGCACGACGGATGAAGGTTGCGGGACAAAGTAATTCCAAGCAGCGCAACGAACCGACCAACATTAGGCAAACAGGATATATTTGGGTGCTCTGCTCGACCGGAATGGACAGCAGTTGGCACCTGAAGACAGGACCTATGAATAACATGAGCCTGCTGAAACGCACGATCCATAGTCTGGGCAATGCTTCTCGTCAACGCACCCCTCGGCGAGTGAGCCAAGGCCTTAAATGGCTAATGCCAGGACTGCTCGTCAAGCGCTGGATGGTGCTAAGTACCGTAGGCGTTGTCATGGCAGGCCTGGGCCTGGCAATCTGGGCTGATCTAAGCCCAGTTCATTACATTATTCGCTTCACCCGCGATGCCCTAGGCATTATTGCCAGCGTCGTGCCAAGCCATATCAGCGGGCCAGTCTTGCTCTTCCTGGGCGTTGCCTTTGTCTTCTGGGGCCATAGCCGCACTTTCGACAGCATCAGTGATGTGCTCATGCCTGAGCGGGATGAGGAGCTGGTGGACATGCTGCTCAACCACCGTCGCCTGAATAAAGGCCCCAAGATTGTCGTGGTTGGAGGGGGCACTGGCCTCTCCACGCTGCTCAGGGGTCTCAAGACCTACAGCACCAACATCACCGCCATTGTCACGGTGGCTGATGATGGTGGCTCCTCCGGTCGTCTGCGGCGTGAAATGGGTGTTCAACCCCCCGGTGATATTCGCAACTGCCTCACTGCCCTGGCAAGCGAAGAAAAATTACTGACGGAACTGTTTAGCTATCGCTTTGAGACGGGTGATGGCTTGTCAGGTCATAGCTTTGGCAACTTGTTTTTGTCGGCCATGACCAACATCACGGGGGACTTTGAGCAGGCGATCGCTGCGTCTTCTGAAGTTCTAGCCGTCCGAGGTAAGGTTCTGCCTGCAACTCTCACCGATGTGCGTCTCTGGGCAGAGCTAGAAGATGGCCGCATCGTCGAGGGGGAATCCAATATCCCCGAAGCCAATGGCAAAATCACCACCATCGGCTGTCTCCCTGAAGGCCCTCCGGCCACCCCTGGGGTTGTCGAAGCGATCGCTGAGGCAGATTTGATTGTCATTGGCCCCGGCAGTCTCTACACCAGTGTTATTCCCAATCTGTTGGTTCCTGAAATTGCCGCAGCCATCGATCTTTGCACTGCGCCTCGTATCTACATTTCTAATGTGATGACCCAGCCGGGTGAGACCACCGGCTATAGCGTGTCGGACCATATCGAAGCGATTGATCGATCCTGCGATCGCCAGCTATTCGATGCGGTTCTGCTCCAACGCCGTCCTCCCTCCCCAGTCGCCCTGAAGCGCTACGCCCAAGAGCAATCCCACCCCGTCGATTTCGACCGAGAAGCCGTGGCTGCCACTGGTCGAAAAGTCGTGGTGGCCAACGTGATGGACGAGGAGCCTTCTGGCTTGGTCCGCCATAATTCCCAGCGGTTAGCAGAAGTGATCATGCGTTGGTATCAGCGCCATAGCCAACAACGCAGTGCGCAGCAACCCCGCAATGTCCTCCAAAGCAGCGTCCAGCAGTTTTCCCAGAGCGGCATCCGTCTCGGTCGGGCCATCGTTAGCAGCGATGTTGCTAGAAGCTTGCAGAGCGATCGCCGCAGCTAATCCCCCAATTCGGCCTTTACGCTGCAAAGCCTAAAATCATTGACCGCGACCTGGGGCGGCTCCTAGGCCTTGAGCCGGAGCCGCCCCATCATTGCAAAATGGGAAAAACTATCATTCCGGTCATAAAACCAGGTAGCACCATGGCACCTCCTCTCCAAATTTCATTAGCGAATGCCGAGGCCACCCATGCCTTGGGTCTACAGCTCGGGCAGCACCTAGAGGCGTACAGTGTTCTCCTCCTGGAGGGAGACCTAGGCAGCGGCAAAACCAGCCTCAGTCAAGGCATTGGTGCAGGCCTGGGTCTAGATGCTCGTGAAATTGCTAGCCCGACCTTCACCCTCATCGCAGAATATTTAGACGGTCGTCTGCCCTTCTATCACCTGGATCTCTATCGGCTAGATGCACCAGGGGCAGATCAACTACATCTAGAAAGCTATTGGGAAGGGGAAGAAGTGGAGCCAGGCGTGATGGCGATCGAATGGCCAGAGCGATTGACATACTTGCCAGACCGCTACCTACATATCCAGCTACACCATCGAGGAGAAGCCAGGGAAGCCACCGTCACGACCCAAGGTACAGGCTGGGATCTGGCTCTCCTTTTCCCAACCTGACCTAACTTCCAATCTCTTCTAGCCCAAGGCTTTACTAACATTTGATTGGAGAACTCAACACGAAAGCGGTCATCCACAGGCTAAAATCAAGTGTTTGCGCCGCCCAGTAGCTGCCCTCGGGTTGCGCAGTGTCAGCCTTATCTAACAGAAAGAACGATGGCCGAAACCTTAATGTTCAACGCCTTGCGGGAAGCCACCGATGAGGAAATGGCCCGCGATGACAAAGTCCTGGTCATTGGCGAAGACGTCGGCCAATATGGGGGCTCCTATAAGGTCAGCAAGGGCCTGTATGAGAAGTATGGTGAGCTGCGTGTGCTCGATACCCCCATTGCCGAGAACAGCTTCACGGGCATGGCTGTGGGGGCTGCCATGTGTGGTCTGCGGCCCATTATCGAAGGCATGAACATGGGCTTCTTGCTCCTCGCCTTCAACCAGATTTCCAACAACGCCGGTATGTTGCGCTACACCTCCGGTGGCAACTTCAAAATCCCCATGGTGATCCGGGGCCCCGGTGGCGTGGGTCGTCAGCTGGGTGCAGAGCACTCCCAGCGCCTAGAGGCATACTTCCATGCGGTGCCCGGTCTCAAGATCGTGGCCTGCTCCACTGCAAAGAACGCCAAGGGCTTGCTCAAAGCTGCCATTCGCGACGACAACCCCGTGCTGTTCTTTGAGCATGTGCTGCTCTACAACCTCAAGGAGCAGCTTCCCGAAGGTGACTATGTTCAGGCTCTGGATAAGGCTGAAATGGTTCGCGAAGGTAAGGATGTCACGATCTTGACCTATTCCCGCATGCGCCACCATTGCACCCAGGCGGCGAAGAAGCTGGTGGAGGAAGGCTATGATCCTGAAATCATCGATTTGATTTCTCTGAAGCCTTTCGATATGGACATGATCGGTAAATCACTCAAGAAAACCCACCGCGTCATCGTTGTGGAAGAATGCATGCGCACAGGTGGAATCGGTGCCGAGCTAGTGGCCTCCATCAACGACCAGCTCTTTGATGAGCTAGATGCTCAGCCCATTCGTCTTTCCTCCCAGGATATTCCTACGCCTTATAACGGCAAGTTGGAGAATCTCACCATCATTCAACCTCACCAAATTGAACAAGCCGTGCGAGACATCATGGCTTAAGCCCGTTCTAATGGGCTAAGGGAGTCGGTAACAGTAATAGCGATAATCAGCTCCAGTACCGTTACCGACTGACCCACTGAAATAGGACCAAAACCCTAACCGGTTTTCTAGAGACTTATAGCGAAGGATTTATTTGGGAATGGGTAAGCAGCGCGGCCTTTTGGCCCTGATTTTGGCATTGGTCATTGGGGCTGTACTCGTTCTGGTCAAAGTACCACCTCGATTAGGCCTCGATCTCCAGGGTGGCTCCCAGCTAACAGTGCTGGTTAAGACGACCGAAGAGATTCCCACGATTTCTGAGCAAGATCTAGAAGCTGTTGCCCAGGTCCTAGAGAACCGCGTTAACGGCCTAGGTGTGGCCGAGTCTGTGGTGCAAACCACGGGAGAAGATCAAATTCTGGTGCAGCTTCCTGGCGTGAGCGATCCAGCTCAAGCCGAGACAGTACTGGGGGGAACAGCTCAGCTGGAATTCCGCAGTCAGCAGCAGGGCACAGAAGCAGTTTTCCAAGCGGAACGCATTGCTCGACAAGAATATGAAATCCAAGCAGCTATTGCCGATGAAAGCGGCGATGCTGAAGCCCTAGCCACAGCCCAGGCAAGCCTCAGAGCTAGTGACGAAGTCATTGCAACCTTCTTTGATGAAAGTGAACTCACTGGTGAATATCTAGAAAGTGCCTATGCGAGTACTAGCGGGCCTGGTGGCGGCAACAACTGGGAAGTGGGCCTGGATTTTGATGGCAAGGGGGGCAACTTATTTGCAGAATTGACCAAGGAAATTGCCGGAACCGGACGCGGCCTAGGTATTTTTCTAGATGGAGTTCTGATCAGCTCTCCTAGCGTAGATGTGCGCTTCGCAACGACCGGCATAACGGGCGGAAATGCAGTTATTAGCGGTAACTTTGACGGTCAAGAAGCAGCAAACCTAGCCATTCAGCTACGGGGGGGCTCATTGCCCCTCCCGGTGGAAGTGGTTGAGACTCGCACCGTTGGTGCAACCCTAGGCCGCGACAGCATTCAGCGGAGTCTCTACGCTGGTTCCGCTGGTTTGGCGTTAGTCCTAGTCTTCATGGCGCTTTACTACCGCTTGCCTGGCGTTATTTCCGATATTTCCCTAGTTGTCTACACCCTGCTAACCCTTGCAGCCTTTGCGCTGCTGGGCGTTACCCTGACGCTTCCCGGAATCGCGGGCTTCATCCTCAGCATCGGCATGGCAGTGGATGCCAATGTGCTGATCTTTGAGCGCACAAGAGAGGAGCTACGAGCTGGAAAAAGCCTTTATCGCTCCGTTGAGTCTGGTTTCTATCGGGCTTTTGGCAGTATTCTCGACAGCAACGTGACGACACTGATTGCCTGTGCAGCGCTGTTTTGGAAAGGTACGGGCTTTGTCAAGGGCTTTGCTTTGACCCTGGCAGTGGGTGTTTTGGTGAGTATGTTTACTGCCATTACCTGTAGCCGCACATTGATGTTCACTGCCATCACGCTGCCAAACTTTAAGAAGAAGTCACTGTTTGCACCGGGGGTTGAGACGGTCGGTAAGGCCTAATGCCCAGCTAATGCCTTGGCGGTGGTGGGTTTGATTGATTGCTCAATGCTCAAGTTTGAGCATGAATCCATTGTTTGAAACCCACCCTACGGTTTGGTTCCATTTAATTTTTTATTCTGATGGCCCTTTCGCTACAAATTTCGAAGCAGCGTAAAACCTGGTGGTTGGTTTCAGGGGTGTTGATCCTGTTATCCATTGCTGCTATGGCAATTTCTCTGAACCAGTTCAATTACCCGATTAAGCCGGGTCTAGATTTCATTGGCGGCACGAGGCTTCAACTAGAACGAGACTGCGCCCAAGCGGACTGTAGCGCCCCCATTAATCCCTCGGATGTGCGATCAATCCTCAGCGAGGAGGGCCTGGGAGACAGCAGTGTACAGGTCACTAGCACCGATCGCCAAAAGGAGCAGGGTGTTTCCATCCGCACCGCCAACCTCAATGTGGAATCTCGAACGGCCCTGGAAGGCAAGCTGAGCGAAGCCATTGGCCCCTTCGATCGCGAGAGCACCCAAAACGATACCGTCGGCCCCGTGCTGGGTGAACGCATTCTCAGTTCCGGCCTGATTGCCTTGCTGATTGCCTTTGCGGGCATTGTGGTTTACCTCAGCATCCGCTTCAAGCTGGATTATGCCATTCTGGCCCTGGTGGCTCTGTTCCACGATGTCTTCATTACCGTGGGGGTGTTTGCAGTCCTCGGCTTGGTCTTGGGGCTGGAGGTCAATAGCCTGTTTATCGTGGCCTTACTGACCATTGTGGGTTTTTCGGTCAACGATACGGTGGTGATTTACGATCGCATCCGCGAGATGATCAAGCTCAATCCAGACCTCCCCATTGATGAGGTTGTTGATTCTGCCGTAAACCAAACCCTGGGTCGCTCGGTCAACACAACACTGACGACCACGTTGCCTCTTATCGCAATTTTTCTGTTTGGTGGCATTACGCTAAAGAATTTCTCTTTGGCGCTGATTATTGGTTTTGTTTTGGGAGCCTATTCCAGTATCTTCATCGCGAGTTCGATGCTGGGCTGGTGGCGATCGCGCAGTGAATCCCTAGCCCCCGTAACTGCTCCAGTTGACCTCTCGGGTGGTCCTGAGGTCGACGATGAAGCGGTCTAAGTGTGGATAAGCCCAACGACTCAGCCATTGAAAACCTACAGCCTCAGATGCAGGAAGCTGTACAACGCCTCCATCGCTGGGAGCAGAAGCGTCGCTGGCTTTTAGTGACTCTGCTTTGGCTCGTATTATTGCCGTTCTGTCTCTTGCTACTGCGCTATCCCATTAGCTTGCTGCTGGACTATTTCACCTGGTCAGGAGTGCGCTACGGCTTGGCCTTTAACCCCATTCCAGCCGCAGGTCTCATTCTCACTTGCCTTTTGACGGTGAGCAGCTTAATCAGCTCGTGGTTCTATCGGACCTATGGTTTAACCGTCAGCGAAGTTCAGCGTTTGGAAAAACGAGCAACGCGCATTCAGGCAAAGGGAAAAAGTCACCCGCTATGGCCAAGAGTTTGGGGACCGTAGATTTTTAGCCATCCATGAAAAGGCCCGAAGGACATAATGGAATCCTTCGGGCCTTTTCATTAAATTGAGCCCCATTTTGACTAGGGGGTGTTGCTTCTTGTTTTGACGTTGAGAGCAGGTTCTTTGGCAAATTCCACCAACTCATCCAAGACCGGACGCCCGGAAACCAGCTCGATTGCCTTAAGGGGGATTAATGCCCCAGCAGTAATGACTAGCAAAAACAGGGCAAACCCTCCTAAATTACGCAATAACGAGAGCGGGTCAAATCCTCTGTTTAACTTGGCCATAATGCTTAACCCAGAATGCGATACTTCTAATCTAAACGCTTCGCGACGAATACAGGCAATAGCTGAGTCGTTATTTTTACGGTGCTTTTATCCTTAGAACGAATAGGCTGTGGTGCAGATAGCGCTATGAAGCAGTCCCCCATCTCAGCGAAGCCCCCTATTGATGGACTCCATCACCGTAAATGTAACGAGGGAACAGAAGAAATCGCCTGGTCTCTTATATCAAGCTGGGATGTTGAGCTGGGTATTTTTACATGGATGAGATCAGCGCTGAAAGACGATGCAGCAGGGGGCACAGCAATGGGGCTGGAAACTGCCTTTGCCCCAGCCCCTCGAAACAGGAAGCTGTCTAGTCACCCTCCGATTCAACTCCCTTGGGTTCCACCGCAGGAGCATCTGCTAAGCCATGCGAAAAGTCATCTCTCGGTAATCGATCTACAACCATCAAGGAGCCCTGGGGGGCCAGGACAGTCTCTGCTTGGAGCTGTAAGCCAGCGTTTGTCGCCAAGCCAGCCTCTTCTTTGCGCGCCCGCCTAAATCGCTCCACCCAAGGTGGGGGCTGACACACGTCGAGAATGTCATGAATCAATAGCTCTTGAATCCAAGTCATGGTCACCACTGTTAGGGGTAAAGCCAGTAACAGTCCCAAAGCCCCGAAGACACTGGCAAAGAACAGTTGGGCTACCAGGGTTAAGGCGGGCAGTAGGGCAACCTGCTTGGCCATCACAGTGGGGGTGAGTACATAGCTTTCGAGGTTCTGGAGAAGCAAGTAGAGAAGAATAACGCCCACCACTTTGAGCCCTGGCTCCGGGTCTAGGATGGCTACGGAAATCGGAAAGATCACACTTAGGGCAGGTCCCAGGTTGGGGATGAAGTTGAGCAACCCCGCAAGCAAGGCATGGGCCAGGGCCAGGTCGATCCCCATGAGCGAAAGGCCGATGCCGCTGGTAATGGCGATCGCCGTAGAGCTAATCAAAATCCCCGAGAACCAGTTGGTCAGAGCCACCTCACATTTGTTGAGAATCTCATCTGCCCGTCTGCGGTAAAAGGACGGAAACAGGACCAACAGCACTTGACGGTAAGCCTTGGGATTAGCTAACAGCATCAAGGTCAAGATTAAGACCAGCAAAACCTGGAGGGCGACACCCAGGGCATTATTGAAAAAGTCGAAGAAATTCTTGAATAGCAATCCAGCTTGGTCGGGCAGCCAGGTAAAGTCCCATTCCAGTGTGGTCCCCGGCGTTTCGACCACCTCGTTCAAGGACCAAGCCTTGACTTGCTCCAGCATGTCCGCAATGCCATCGGCTCCTGGCGGGACAAAGCTGAGGATATAGTCGATGACATCGGGAACCAGGCGCTGGAGCTGCTGTAAGCCCTGGGGAATCCGCTGAATTAACTCCTGAAACTGTTCTATAAACGGAGGCACCACTAGGGCGACAAATAAGGTCACAAACAGCAAGAGCAGCAATGCCGCGAGGGGCATGGCTTGGGACCGCTTGAGCCCCAATTTTTTCAGCCGTCGCACCAGGACATTGGCCGCTGTGGCTAGCACCACTGCTGTGAACATCAGCAGCACGATCTGGCGAATTTGCCACAGAATGTAGAGGGTGCTGGCGATCGCCGCCAACCCCAACCATTGCCCTAAAGTCACGTTGTTTCTCCAGTCACATTGATTCTCTTGGGAATAGCTCCATGGAGCAGTCTGCAAATGTACCTGCCATAGGGGCACATATGGGGTCGACAAGCGTTTGGACAATTCCGGCTGACTCATCCCCGCCCGCCTGGCTGCGAGAGCTGGTGAGAGGTTACTCTCCGGGGGCCGATGGTCGATTTACGGCGGCATTATTGTGGCAGCGGGGTTGGCGCGATGCCGAAGGGAGCTTGCTTCACGATCGCGAAGCAATCACTAAATTCCTAGATTTTACCCAGTATTCCCCTACTGAGCCCTTTTCTTTTTGTGGAGAAATGCGGCTGGCCTGCGATCGCATCCATTTCGCTCTCAAAAAGGATGAGAAAGTTGCCATCTGGGGAGACTTCGATGCCGACGGGATTACCGCCACCGCAGTTCTTTGGGAAGGCTTGAGCCATTGGTTTGAACCGAGCTCTGGTGCAGATCAACGCTTGACTTACCATATCCCCAACCGTCTGAGCGAATCCCACGGCCTCAGTCTGTCAGGACTGGACAAACTCAAGGATTGGGGGGCTAACCTAATCATTACCTGCGACACGGGCAGTACCGATGGGGAGCTGATTGATGTGGCCAACAGCCTGGGCATGGAGGTCATCGTCACCGACCACCACAGCCTGGCGGAGCAGCGGCCTAATGTGGTGGCTTTGATCAATCCTCGCAGCTTAAAGACCGATCATCCCCTCGCGGATTTATCCGGTGTGGCGGTGGCTTACAAGCTAATCGAAGCCTTGCACCTAGGGGCTATGGATGCTCCTGCTGAGCTGTTGATACAGCTTTTGCCCTTGGTGGCGATTGGCTTAATTGCGGACCTGGTGGCTTTGCGAGGGGACTGTCGCTATCTGGCTCAGGTGGGCCTGCGGGAATTGCAGAAGTTGACCCAAAATCCCCAGCAACGACCGGGGGTGGCTTATTTGCTAGAGCGCTGTAAGCGGACTGGCGATCGCCCCACAGATATTTCCTTTGGCATTGGTCCTCGCATCAATGCCGTCAGCCGAATCCTAGGCGATGCCAGCATTTGTGTGGAGCTGCTGACCAGCCGAGACAGCAAGCGCTGCAAAGCTTTGGTGGATCAGGTGGAGCTGCTGAATACCAGGCGCAAGGCGTTGCAGAGGAGTTTGGAGGAGCAGGTTAAGCGCAAGTTGGCGACGATGGATCTGTCTACCTTGGGGGCGATCGTTCTGTGGGAGCGAGGTTGGCCCGTGGGCGTATTGGGTTTAGTCGCCAGCCAAATTGCGCGGGAATATGGCAAGCCCACAGTGTTGTTGAGCTTGGACGAAGCAGGGGGAGAGACAGGGGTAGTTGCTTCGCAAGCTCCCGAAGCCATTGCCCGAGGCTCGGCCCGCTCAGTTAATGACGTCAACTTTTATCCCATCCTTGAATCCCAGCGGCATCTGCTGAGCAGTTTTGGTGGCCATCCTTTTGCGGCGGGCATGGGCCTGCCAGAAGAGAATTTAGAATTATTTGCCCAGGGCATCAACCAGGCACTGCGATCGCAGCAGTTCAGCCAGCACACCCGCAAAACTATTCGCGCCGATCTGGTTGTGACCGTGGCCGATCTAGGCTTACCACTCTTTCGCGAGCTAAAGCTGCTGGAGCCCTACGGCATGGGTAATCCTGTCCCTAAGTTGCTGATTCAAAATTGTCGTTTTGAGAATCCTGCCAACTTTAATATTAAAGATTGGCGCGGCGGAAAAGTTCGCTATATAAAGAGCATTTTTGAGCTGAAGGACGACTCTAGTACCGACCCATTTCCGGGGATTTGGTGGGGCCATTACCGTGATGAATTGCTTGAAGGCCGGGTTGATGTAATTGGCGAACTGGATTGTAATACTGAGAAGAAGCAGTATGAATTTCGGCTAGAAGCAGTGCGGCCTGCGGCAGCTTCGGTGCAAGCCAGCGAAAGTCAGGTCGATTGGATTTTGGATTGGCGGCAACAGCGTCCGGCGCGATCGCCTGCCTCCGACAAAGTTAACCCGGTGGTGATGGAAACGAGTCCTCGGCAATGGATCGACTTTGCGCCCTGGATTGAGCAAGCAAAGGGAGGAGATCGCCCCCTAGCCCTAGCCTATGAAGCGGCCCAAGCGGATGCTCGAACCACTTGGGAAATGCTGTTGGGGATTGCCAAGTATTTGAGTCGGACGGGGGAGTCTGTGGCGATCGCGCGGTTGGAAGAGCGGTTGGGAATTGATTTACGGCGGGATAGAGGGAGGTTGATGGAACTGATGGGAGGGGCGATGGCAGCGCTGGGGTTGGAGCTGTCTTGGCAGGGGGAACAGGTGAGCATCAGCCGAGCAGGCTCAGGTGAGCAGATGGGAGCTGGAGAGGGGGCAATTGCTTTATTCCTGATAGCGCTTCAGGAGGTGATGTTTCAACAGCGCTATTTTGAACAGGTGCCGGTGGCAGCGGTTGCTGAGCGGGCACGGGACTGGGCGAGCACCGGATTCTGCCTATCTACCCGGAATGGGTTGGATAGATGGAAAAATTACACCCAACAAGAGTTAAATAGTAATGAAAATACAAACTAATGAGAAGGCTTATTTACAGACTTCGTGTTACCGTTTTAGGATCCTAAAACGATAACTTAATGAATATTTAATATATCGCTTCAACTGACGCGATACGAATAGGCTCGAAGAGCCAGCCGAACTATAAGCTTGCGTTGATAGTAACTCAATCTCTTCGCGCGGTTTTGCTAGACCATTAGACAGTCAGAATAGGACTTGAAAAATATGGGAAAAGTAAATTACATCACAGAAATAATCAAAGAGTTTCCCGACATCAAAGAAGGTCAGGAGAATGATGAAGACTGGGGATATGAAGGCTTTAAACTTTTCAAGAGTAAAAACTACGAACAAGCAGAAATTAAGTTTAA
Organism: uncultured Pseudanabaenaceae cyanobacterium; assembly: GCA_938021205.1. GTDB lineage: Bacteria > Cyanobacteriota > Cyanobacteriia > PCC-9006 > JAAUQQ01 > JAAUQQ01. The sequence goes on along the minus strand of CALIGI010000051.1, from coordinate 14,327 downwards.
AATGCTAACCCGATCTCAACCTAGTCATCACGAAGGGTTTGAAGGTCTTGCCTATCTTTATTATGAAATGGGTGACTCTCTAAAAGCAATTTGGTTTATGGAAAAAGCAATAAAGATTGCGAGAGCATTTCTAAGAAATGATTCCATCGATCCTGTAATTATCAAAGAAATGCGATCAAACTTGCAAGCAATGAAGACTCAGAAACTCATCAAGGGCATTGTTCCCTAGTGGGGAATCGATCCAATCTCGTGGTTGCAACTTACAGACTTTCTGGCTTCCAGAAGGTTGTCATTCCTGATGCCATTCTGTTCCAGCCGCTAGCTTCCAATAAAGTAGGAGGCCGAAGCCTCATCAACAGTCACTCCCAGGCAAAGCCTAGGAGTTAGAGGCAAAAAGCAAGTCAAACTCATTGATTATTCTCAGGTTTGAGTTCTACCCTTTATGGCCAATACCCCCAAGCCTGAGCATGCCAGCCTCCCAACCCGAGCCCCCAGCCGCCAGCGAGAACACCAAGCCAACGAACGCACTTTCCTTGCCTGGCTTCGCACCTCCATTGCCTTGATTGGCTTTGGATTTGCGATCGCCCGCTTCGGCCTCTTCCTCAGGCAATTCGAAACTGGACAAGCCCCCCTAACAGATCCCTTCATCAACTCCCAAGACCTCGGCATTGGTCTCGTCGTCTTTGGCATCGCCATCATCGTGCTTGCCGCCTGGCGCTACAGCCAAGTCTTTAGCCAAATTGAACGCGGTGACTTCCGCCCCAGTCGCCGCGCCATCTGGGTTCTCACCGCAATTGTGACCTTACTTGGACTGCTGAGCCTGCCACTTCTCATCGGCGGGGCTCCGACCCAGCAACCTGCCATACCTGAAACCCAAAGCCAATCGAAATAAAGCGCTTTAATAGTCCATCTCCTGGGACATGTCTGAGCATCAGATCTAAGTCACATTAAAGCTTCTTTCAGTAAGTCGTCTTCCCTCTATACCTATCAACAAGCGTTATAGCGCAGTCGTAAATACACAATTTGACATCACGAAAGTCTTGAGAAGCTATACATATTGATTTCAAGCCCTAGGATTGACCAGACAATCGCTCCTACGGCTCTCTACCCAAGCCAGCTAGAGCAGGTAATATTGGTGTGACTTTACAGAACTCGACGAAATTATAACGAAGCTTTATTCTAAGTCTTTTCAACTAGCGCTACAGTAAAAAGCAATACGAGTCTATTGCCAAGGCCTGAGAATTACTGAAGTCACGACGCAGTTTAGCGGGTGCTCTTCAGGATGACTCATCGGCTGATCTACCCTCATTTCTCACCTCCATACTTTTATCCAAGCCTCCGGTCTTGCGTAGCCCCACATCGGCGATCGCATTCCCTGGAGACCTTGTTTCGGCAGCTTATCCCTTGGGGTGAGCTCGATCGACTGTTTGTAGCGGCTTCCCACTAGGCAGAGCTGCTTGGACAGGCTGTTGGCTAACAGCTAATCAACTTGGCTGAAATCTATCTTTTTCGCGATCGCTCTTCAACTATGCCTCACAACTTGTTGCCTGTAGAACTAGCCTCTTCCCTGTTCTCTAGTGAGCTTGGGATGCTTAGCTCAGCAGCCAATCTATTCGTTTCGACAGCGAATTTATCACAGGTTTCCCTGGGCCAAGAGCAGACCTCTTTACATAGTCCAGCGATCGCTCCTTTCATGCAGCCTGAGCAAGCTTCGCTACTCCTGCCCACGCTTTGGCTTTCTCCTGAGCAAGACCTCCAGCCAGCTCAACCCGGCGGCGATGCAGATAGTCTCCTGGGCCACAACAATGACCTTTCCCAGCCCCTCGTTGGCATTCTTGATACCGGCTTTGACCTAAGCAGCAGTGAACAAGCCATTGACCTCGTGGGTTTAGGTGATGGGCAGATTTATTTGGGCTATGACTGGGTTGAAGGCGATCGCAATCCCCTCATTACCAGTGCTGTCTCAACGCCCCATGGCAGCCAAGTCCTAGAGGCTTTCAGTCAAGCTGTTGCCTCTAATACAACTGCCCCCCATAACACCACCCCAAAAATTTGGCTGGGCCGCGCCGTCGGCTCCGGTGACTGGGCCGCATCCCTGGTTGAATTTGTCGCCACCGCCGGAGCCTTGGGCCACCGCAATGCTGTCGCGAACCTCAGCTTTGACCTCACTGAGGTTCAAGCCGATGGCAGTATTATCCCTCGCACAGCCCTAAGCAATCATGAGATTGCAGCCCTGGAATTCGCTCGCCAACAGGGTGTCATTGTTGTAGCAGCAGCAGGTAATGACAATACTGCCCTATCAGCCCTGGCCCAAGCTTCTCAAGCGTTTGATAATATCCTCACCGTGGGTGCTGCCGAGCAGACGGGGGGAGCAACCCATCGCGCTAGCTATTCCAACTATGGCGCAGGTGTCAGCCTCTTGGCCGTTGTCCCTGAAACAATCAGCGGTTTGCCCCAGGGTACCTCCCTCGCTGCCGCCCAGGTCACCCAGGCGGTCCAAAACCTCTGGCAACACAATGCGGACCTCAGCCACCAGCAAGTCATCGACCTGCTCCAAAACAGCGCTACGGATCTACAAGCTCCCGGCTGGGATCGCGAAACCGGTCATGGCTTACTGAATCCGTTGCAGGCACTACAAGATGCCAGCCAACTTGAGGAAAAAATTGATGCTAGCCCAGATCAAATTCATGGAGCTTCATCTAGCCCCCCATCACTCAATCCCTGGAACTTCACCTCCAACAATCCACGCTCTCTAGAGCGTCCATTGGCTTTGGATGTGGCCCAAGTGACCCCTGGAAACGGCACTACTAATATCGATACCCAGGCCTCGATTCGGGTGCAATTTGCCAGTGAGGCGATTGATCCAGCCACCCTCACCAGCGATAGTTTTCAGTTACTGGATAGCAACGGCAATCCCGTCACCGCCACCATCGGCTCAGACCTCACCGGGGGCGTCATCTCCCTCACCCCTGTTGGGCCGCTAGACCCCTTTAGCAGCTATAGCATCGTCATCACCGCAGCCCTCCTCAACACCCAAGGTCAAGCCGCCACTCCCTTCAGCACTAGCTTTACCACTGGCGTCCAAGGTTCCGGCTCCGCAGGGCTAGGCTTCACCGATCAAGCAATTGTCAATGGAGAATCTCGCTTTGGCGTCACCTCCATCGCAGTCGGCCCCGATGGCAATGTCTATGCCTCGGATATCCTAGGCAATATCCTGCGCTACAACCTCGATCCTTCCACAGGCCTCGCGACGAGTACCGAGAACGTTTTTGCCCAAAATGATGCCCAAATTGTCGGCATTGCCTTCGATCCCAACGCCAGCGCTACGGATCTTCAGCTATGGATTTCCTACGCCAACCAATCAGACAGCACAGGCTTCTCCGGTACCATTTCTAAGCTAGACTTGCCAGTTGTCCTAGGCGGAGCCACCACCAAACAGGACTACATCACGGGATTACCCAACTCTATTAATCTCTCCCACCAACCCAACGGCATCACCTTTGGGCCAGATGGCAAGCTTTATCAAACTGTTGGTGGCGTCTCCACCTTGGGCGGCACAGCCAATTGGGGGGTCAATGAATCTCTCCTCAGTGCAGCGGTAATCGTTGCTGATGTGAATAGTGCGAGCTTCCCCACGGCTCAGACGGGTAATGCAGTCAATGTTCAAACCGTCGGCCTCGACAATGACAATAATCCAACAACGGAAAACTACGATCCCTTTGCCACCAACGCCCCAGTCGAAATCTTTGCCACGGGGCTACGCAATGGCTACGATCTTGCCTGGCATTCCAACGGCCAACTCTACAGCGGCATCAACCAAAACTCCATTGGCGGTAACGTTCTGACGCCAGCCAATGGCAGCATCCCTGCAATTAACGCTAGACCCAACGAGATGTTGGCGCTTATTCAAGCGGGGAGATACTACGGTCATCCCAACCCATCTAGAGGGGAATATGTTCTCAACGGCGGCAACCCCACAGCAGGAGTAGACGTACAAGAAGTCCCGGAATATCCAGTGGGTGTGCAACCCGATCCAGACTTTGATGCCAGCTTGATTTATGACACCCGTAGCATTGGTGGCACTAGCCCCAATGGCCTGACGGAATACACAGGCTCTGGCTTGCTCAATGGCCGTCTCTTAGTGAGCTTCTTTAGCGGAGCCCGAACCATCCAAAGTTTTGAGCTAGGAAGCAATGGCTTAGTCACGGCCACGGATGCCCTGCAAGACAGCAACGGTAACAACTTGCAATTTAATAGTCCTCTGGATGTGGCGGTTCATCCCAGCGGGCGCGTTTATGTCGCGGACTTCGGTTTTGCCCAAAGTAATCCGAATGGTGGCAATGTGCGAGTGCTTACCCCCCTTGCCACTCCCAGTGTCATTATTACGCCCAGCAGCGGTAGCACTGATGTCACCGAGGGGGGGGGCAGCGATAACTATTCTGTTGCTTTAGCAACACAGCCTGTTGGAGCTGTCACTGTCGGTATTAATCCCGATGGTCAGCTTAACAGTGATGTCACTAGCCTGACCTTCACCACGACGGACTGGAACGTCCCCCAATCGGTCACGATTTCAGCGGTGGATGATAGTGATCTTGAGGGTCAGCATAGCGGCAGTATTAGCCACAGTATTACCAGCGGTAGTGGGGATTATGGAACGGGGTTAGCGATCGCTTCCCTCTCCGCCACCATCACCGACAACGACAACCTTCCCCCCGTTGCTGGCGTTGAAATTATTGAAACCAATGGCGGTACAACCGTCACCGAAGGCGGCAACAGCGACAGTCTGAGCATTCGCCTAACCGCTGAACCTGAGGCCAACGTCATCTTGACCGTTATTCCCGATGGTCAACTGGACCTCGGTGTGGCGGATAGTGGCACGGTAGATCTCACCTTCACGCCCACAAACTGGAATACAGCTCAATCCATCACGGTGGATGCGGTGGATGACTCCCTCGTGGAAGGTCTCCACAGCGGAGAGCTCAACTACCACATTGACAGTGCCGATGAGACCTATGAAGAATTAGCGATCGCGCCCACTTCCATCTCGATCACCGACAACGATGCCCCGCCCCCAGCCGCCGGGCTCATCCTCCAGCCCTCCGGCCCAGGCACTACCGTCGCAGAATCTGGCAGCACCGATAGCTACCAAGTCAGCCTCGCCAGCCAACCCAGCGCTGAGGTTACCATCACCCTAGCCGCTGATAGCCAGCTCAACCTTGGCAATGGCCAAGCGCCAAGTCTCGTCTTTACTCCAGGCAACTGGGATACCCCCCAAACCGTCAGCCTAGGAGCCGTGGATGATAGCCTCATCGAAGGCAATCACAGCGGCAGCATCACCCATAGCATTAGCAGTAGTGACAGCAGCTATGCGGTACTCAGTGACGAAACACTGACCGCTACTATTCTCGACAATGACCAAGCCAGCGTTGTCATCACCCCCAGTGGCAACAGCACTGACGTCACCGAAGGCGGGGGCAGCGATGGCTACAGTCTCGCCCTCAGCAGCCAACCCACAGCAAATGTAGTTCTCACCATCGGCTTTGCCAATAGCCAGGACAGTAGCCAGGTTAGCCTGAGTCGCCAGACCCTGAGCTTTACGCCTAGCAATTGGGATAGTCCTCAAGTTGTTCAGATCACTGCGGTCGATGACAATATTCGGGAAGGTTCTCAGGTCTTGAGCTTGACCCATACGGCTAACAGTAGCGATGGGAACTATGACGGGTTGGCGATCGCCCCCCTCACAGTCAATCTCTTCGACAACGAGAACGGTGGTACAGCTCTTTTTGTTGCAGGCTCAACCAGCCTCAGTGGCTCCGACATTCAAGCCCGTGCCATCCTCGAAGACTTAGGATTTGACATCACCGTCGTCGATGACGGAGCCAGCACCACCGCTGATGCATCGGGCAAAGACCTCGTTGTCATCTCCCAATCGGTGTCCTCAAACCTTGTGGGCAGTAAGTTCACGGACGTTGACGTCCCGATCGTCGTCTGGGAATCCTTCCTCTACGACGACCTGGGCTTAGCCAATAACTTTGGTCTTGTCCCCGGCGGTGCCAACAGCCTCACCTTCACCAATAACACCCATCCCCTTGCCGCTGACTTAGCCCTGGGCAACCAAACGATCTACAGCAATACAGGGGAGCTGGGTTGGGGTAGCCCCACCAGCAGCGAAGTCATTTCCATCGCCCACACCGGTAACCCCAGCCAGCTCGGTATCTTTGGTTATGAAGCTGATGCAGCCATGGACGTTGGCATCGCCCCTGCCCGCCGCGTCGCTGTAAACCTTTGGGAAACACCCAATGCTAATGGTTCTGAGCTGTTCAAGGCTGCGGTGCAATGGGCGACAGCTCAAGAGACTGCTGCATCTAACAATGCCCCAGAAATATTATCCAACACACAACTAGAAAAAGGCCAATATTTACTCGGCGAAACCTTACAACTTAAACGAGCTTCTTTAGATTTTCCCAGCACAAGCTTTGTCATAGACCAAGATGGAGCTAATGATGTCACACTCATTGACTTTAAGTTGATCAATACTGATACCAACACAATTTATGATGTCGCAGACGTCACTCCAGTAGAGATTGTAGAGTATGGAAGATGGGGGAACTTTAGCTACGATCTCACGCTTGAAGATTTGCCAACTGGGAACTACGAAATTACAGCGATTGCCTTTGATCGAGCAGGCGCACAAAGTGATATTTGGAATGACACCTTTAATCTACTTTCCCCTAATCGTGCGCCAGAAATACTGGCCAACACACAACTAGAAAAAGACCAGTATGTACTCGGTGAGACCCTACAACTGAAAAGACTTTCAGCAAACTTCCCCGGCACAAGCTTTGTCATAGACCAAGAAGGAGCTAATGATGTCACACTCATTGACTTCAAGTTGATCAATGTTGACACCAATACAATCTATGATGTCGCAGATATAACCCCAGAAGACATTACAGAGTATGGGAGATGGGGCAACTTTAGCTATAACTTGGCCCTTACAGATTTACCAACTGGGAACTACGAAATCACAGCGATTGCCTTTGACCAAGCAGGCGCACAAAGTGATGTCTGGAATGACACATTTAATCTGCTTTCACCTAATCGTGCTCCAGAAATATTGTCCAACACGCAACTGGAGAGAAATCAATATTTTCTTGGTGAAACCTTACGACTGAAACGATTGGCATCAGGTTTTCCTGGCACCAGCTTTGTTGTAGACCAAGATGGTGCGAATGACGTCACCCTCATTGACTTCAAATTAATTCATACTGACACCAACACGATCTTTGATCTTGCAGACATAACCCCAGAAGATATTACGGAGTATGGGAGATGGGGCAATTTTAGCTATGACCTAATACTTGCAGACTTACCCCCTGGAAGCTATGACATCACAGCTACTGCCTTTGATCAAGCAGGTGCACAAAGTACGATGTGGGTTGACCAATTTGACCTTGATGCTTGAACAATGGGGCTGACTGATACTTCCCATGGGAGCCTCACTTGCGTCGAACTCATGCTAACGATCCACTCCGGCAAAATCTACTAGACCCATGCGACAACCCTGGCTGGTCCTAGGAGCCTCGGCCAGTAAGTCTGCCATATTCGTTCCCACCTCCACCTTGCCCTTAAGCAAAATTCGCAGCTCCTGCACCATCTCTCGTCGCCCTTGATTAATGTCCCTAGCACAGGCCACCTCAACCTTTTGCCCAGTCCCATCACCAAAGGCTCGGTCAAATGCTTGGCGTATTTCTCGACCAGAAATACGTTGCCCCAAGTTCTCTTCAAATAACTCCTGTACCAGCGAGTCATTGACCTGGTCCATCAACGACAAGGACTCGCGATAATACTCCTCTGGAGAGTTGCTATAGCAAGTGCCATGTTTATACCATTCATGCAAATGCAAGTTCGAGGCATAGCCCGGCATCTTTTCTGCCAAGGCTTCGCGAGTCTGGGGGGACAGCTCAATGGGAGGCAGCTCATCCCAGCGTCTCGCCTTATCCAAACGCTTAATCTCACCACTTACCCCGCAATAGTCATTACCCCTGGGTTGGGGCCACAGTCCATGGAGCGCTAGGTTATCTGCTTCGAAACTATCCGTAGACTGATTACGGCATTCCGCCTTCGTCGGTCTCGTTTCGCAAAAAGCAGGCTGCCAGCTCAATGCCAAGAGGAAGTCTCCCTGACGACTGCTATCTAAATTAGGTAAGTCTATGCTCGGCACAGGTGGCAAAGTATTGTTCTCTGGTTCTGATGGCTCTGGACTTTCAGGCTTCGGAGTTTTGATGGGGGATGAGGGCTGCGGCTCCGCCCCCGGTAACTCACCCAGGTTTCCGCAGTTGATTGGAACCCAGCGCAGGCTTGGGCTAGCATCCTCTAATTTCAGGAGGTAATGGGTTGCCTCTCTAGAACGGTTCTTGCCAATGACGTGATAACGTTCACCAGGGATGAGGCGCACATTACCCGCGTTTCTACGTTTTTTGATTGACTGCAAGGCTTCGCAGCTCTCCGTTGCAGTCAACGTCATATCTAATTTAATCGTTGCCCAGCTAGGAGCTCCCATCAAAACGATTGGAGCAAGGAGCAGCCCAGTACAAGCCCCAAACCTAGCCCAACCTGAAGAGTTCCAGCAGCGTGGCATTATCGACATCTCTTTTCTGTTCCTGAAAATAGCTTCTCTAGCGTTAGACGGCCACTTTACTAGGACGTCACTACTCCTATGTCACTTTTAAAATTGGCCCTGGAATCTCAAAAGCTGGAGTTCGTGACACTCTATTGAGATCGCTGCTGAAAAATAACCAGTCCTAGAGGCTGTTTGAGAATTCGGCCAAGCGTCACGTTTGAAACTCGACCAGTCATGAAAGGTCGGAATCCCGTAAATTGTGGCAGCATCATAGGTCATCTTGGTACAGCTAGATGCCTTTCTCAAACAACCTCTAAGCTTCCGATCGCGAACTTCACCTTCGATAACCAGCAAATACCATCCCTATCATGCTGCCTAACTAGACAACACTCCATCCAGGTGCGCTCAAACTTGGTAAGAAAAATCCATCCACTTTGACATACTCATCACCTTGGCGTCCGAGCTTCCACACCACGTTCTGGCCTGTAGTTGCATTGCGCCAAGCCAGATCCACAATGCCATCTTGATCATAATCAGCCGCATCCACAATATCCCAGTCAGTCAGTCCCAGTTCTGGCAGAAAAACTGAACTTTCTAAGACATTGCCATTCAGAGTCCACAGTGCATTTTGCCCCGTGACCTCATTCCGCCAAACGACTTCCTGCTTGCCATCATTATCAAAGTCTGCGACTGCTTTAATTTGCCAGTTTAAGTCAGCTAATGCCCCCTGATTACCAAGACCTAGGACCGTTAGATCAACAAAGCTCGATTGGGCTATTTCTCCCGTTAAATCCCAGAATGCAAAGCCACCAGTGACAGCATTACGCCAGAGCATCTCACTCTCACCATCTTGATCAAAATTCCCCGCAGCCTGGAGTCGCCAATCCTGGTTTTGAACCTTGAAGTTCTCACCTACTAAGACTTCACCCACTTGCTGGGTTCCATCCATAATGAACACCCGGTTCTCGGAGGTGGCGTAGTTTCGTGTCAGGATATCGCTATCACCATCTTGATCATAATCCAGCAGCTCAATCACTTCTAGACCCTCCAGAGACGAGGTTGAAAGAAAATCTCTCTGGACTGAGTCTGCCGTGTTGCTTAATTCTAATATGGACCAGTAAGCAAGCGCTCCTGTGTCCTCATTAACCCATAGTAAATCCTGTCGGCCATCCCGATTTAGATCTCCTGGAGTTCGGTCTGCTAGGACAGTCAGTGCAAAGCTATCATCGATGGTTTGCCCCTGGAGATTGGTTGCACGCACCGTTAGGTTGGTGGTCCCAGCCTGTCCATTAACGTAATCTAAGACCAATTCAGTGCCATTAAAAGAGGGAGTTACTAACCCCGGATTCGTGTTACCTACAATTTCGAAAGATAGTTCATCTTGCTGTGAAACAGTGATGCTTTGGTAGCGCGCAAAGTCATTATCACTAGAGAATTGGAACGTAGAAATGTCACCTGTAATCACAGGCACGTTGGAGAAGGCCGTTTGTCCAAAAAACTGATTACTATTTTCTGTTGGAAGGATTGAAATCACATCTACAGGTAGCAAATCTATGGCTGAAACAACCTCACCAAAGACAGTAAATCCACCATTCTGATTGTCCAAATTACTGGAATTATCTGCCAGATTAAAGAACCACTGACTTGTGGCACTATCAGGGTCACCACCAATTTTTGCATAAGCGATTGTTCCCCGTAGATTAGAACGTTCTGTACTAAATTCGTTCTGTACAGGTGTATTTCTGGGAACGATTGAAACAGCATTCCCAGGAGTCGCCAGAGTGCTGGCGAGGCCATCAACCGTGAAGCCTCCTCCTTGAATGATAAAACCAGATAGAGAACGGTGGATGATGCTATTGGTGTATGACCCGGCGTTAACGTAATTGAGAAAATTCTGGACGCTTTGCGGGGCACCAGCACCAGCCTGGTCATACAGCACCACATTCGTAATTCCGCCATTCCCCAAGGCTGTGTTGTAAAGAGAAAACTGGGCAACCAGCCCAGTCGTGAACGGATCATCAAAATGATCCAGCAGGTTCAAGCTCAGATCTGCTGCTTGGTTTTCTGCAACAATATCTTGAATCGCGGTTTTAACAATAGGTTGGGATGGCATAGGACTATCTGTACAATACTGAATCTGTTAAGTAGCTTACTTGACTAACGTAAGTGAGTAGATATACTACTAATTCTATTCATCACGGTAGTCAAGATGGCAGCACTAAGCTTCTAACTTTTGATCAGTGGGAAAAAGTCTTCTAGATGCCAGCGCTGCTGCTCATAGCGAAGCAGGGTCAACGCATTGACCTCCCAATCCGCATCAAATTTCTGCGACTCCAGCTCTGCCCACATTTCTTTGAACTTCGCTCGATCTAATTTGTGCGAAGCTACGGTCATATGGGGACTGAACTGGGCATGGTTGTCTCGGGAGAGGTCACACTGCTGCACCAGCCAGTCTTCAAGCCCAGCTTTGAATTCTAGTAACTGGGGCGATCGCACCACGTCAATGAACAACACCCGAGGCGGAAAAGTACTAAACCCATCCAGTGTCACCCCAAAAGTCACCTGCTGCTGAGCAAACTCAGCCAGCGCCACCTTGACAGGTCCAATGGCATTCGCCGCCAGCTCAAACGGTGGCATGAGCGTAATGTGGGGCGGTGCTTTTGCGGTTCGTGTTTGATACCGCATCGTCAAGTCTTCGATGACCGCGATCGCTCGCGCCTGAATCTCTTCCGGTGGCACCAAGGCAACAAACCAGCGCAGCATCGAAGCCGGATTTTTGGGCAAAGGGGACATCGTTCAGCAATTTATTCTCGGGACTCTATAGGTACCAGACTAGCGTCTGGTCCATGGCAGCTGTGTCTGGGCTAACAGCACATCTCCATAATCACCCAAGAGAGCTGGGCATACTCAGCTCGTAGAACAGCGTCCTGGATCAAGAGCCATTCTATTTTGGGACTTCTGTCGAATATTGTCGGAATATCACAACATTTATGCTGGACTCAATATTTGCTTCGCGACGCCTAGCTAGGGCGATTCCTCTGAAAGCTTGGGGAGCGATCGCGCTCTGCGCCTTACTCAGCAAGGGCTGCAAGGCTCAAAATGCCAACCTTAGCGACTCAGCCACGAATACTGCCACCGCAACAGCTACCCCAACCGTTACTCTCCAAAGATCGGATTATGCCACCAGTCCAGCCGTCGCTAATGCCACTGAAGTTGCTGTAACACCTACTACAACAGCTCCCATGCCAAAGGCACCAGCACCTAAAGCTCCTGCACCCATTGCCGTCGACCCCGCCACTAAAGCGAGTCGCGATGAGTGGCGCTATGAAGACCGCATCGGCCCTGAATTCGGTATTCTCGAAGCTGTCGACCCCGGCGACGAGCGCTGCTACCTCAGCCTCAAAGCTCAAGATGGTCAGACCTATACCCTTGGCGCAACCTTCGTCGTTTGTACCGATGAGTACCTCAATCAAGCGGTGCAGCTCACCTACGAGCGTCTGACTTCGCTGAGCTGTCCAGATGTTAGTGATGACTGTTCGGAAATGGCTGTGACTGCGATCGCCCCAGATAAGACAGATCAAGTTGTAAAAACAAGATATAGCAATCAGGACTGGGATATTATCGTCAGTAGCGTTGAGCCTTGGTCCGGTGTCAATGGCACGGGCAATGCAACCTATAAGGGGTGCGACCCAGAAGGCAATTGCATCGAACTCGGCGGCGGAACGAGTACCTGTCGCGATGGCGAGTGTTGGACCACCTGGCACAACGGCAATGCTCGCTACTCCATCATCGAGAAGATCGGTGAAGAAGCCAGCAAGACAGCGCGCTTGCTTGTTCTAATGGATGGACAGGTCGGCGTAGATGACTCCAGCCTCCAAATTAATGGCTATCCCAATCCATAGGGCCGAGTTGGATTGAGACTATGAAAGGCGCAATCATTTGAATGGGATAAGATTGTTGCCTCATCAATAAGATGGAGCTGGGATTACATCTCAGGTCCATTTTTTGCATCTGATTCGATGGGCACTGGTTGGATGGTGTGCCTCACGCCAAGACGCGAACCTCCCGGTTTGCAGCGCTCAATCCAGAATCTTCAGCCTTATGAGGACTTCGCTAACAGTATCCATTACTACTCAAATTCCGTAATGACAGCGACGCCCCGAGGAAGTGCACAAGTAGACCTAATCTGAGGGCTGAAACAACGCAATTTCGTTCAGGTGTGTATGCATTTGTGGATGCTTGTCATATTTTCATGACAGACATTGAGCGCTGAAAGCTTTGTATAGCAAGGCTTTCGAGCTAATTGCACTTCGTGCATAGCTATGTCGTCGTTACCCCAAGTTGCTGATTACTGTCGAAGCTTTACTTTTACCTGATAACTTTGTATATCTTGCCTATTCTACTTGCGTAATCCATATGATTGCGATCTGCCTATATGATTTCCCATAATCTCCAGTCAGCAGATCCTGAAGAGAGTTTATCTCCAGAGGCGACAACACTTGCCAAAGAAGGCGGAACTCCAATTCGCACTGAGCCATGGCCGACCTATGACAAAGGAGATCGTCTGCTTGTCGCAGCAGATGAAGAAGCTGCGCTTCGTGCGCTTCGTAGTCAAAGATTGTTTCGGTATGATACTCGACCTTATAGCGAAACAGAGGTAGGGCGTTTCGAGCAAGAAGTATCTCGTTATTTCCGTGCCCCTCATGCGCTGGCTGTTTCTAGTGGTACGGCCGTAATTACATTGGCGCTGCTTAGTGCAGGCATTCAATCAGGAGATAAAGTTGCCTGTTCTGCGTTCACCTTCTCGGCTACCCCCAGTGCAATTTTGCTGGCGGGAGGTGTTCCCGTCATCATAGATACAGACGATAATCTCCACTTAGATGTGGCAGATCTAGAACGTCGTTGGACACCTGAGATCAAGGCCGTAGTGGTCGTTCACATGCGTGGCTTTGCCAGTGACATGGAGAAAATCACTGCCTTCACTAAGACACGCAATATTGTACTGGTTGAAGATGCAGTACCTAGCTGTGGAGTAACATTACGGGGGCAGCATCTGGGCACTTTTGGTCACGGGGGCGCATTCAGTACTCAGTCTGACAAGTCGATCAATACGGGTGAAGGTGGGTTCTTGTTGCTGCAAGATGAGGCTTCACTAGCCAAGGCTGCTGTACTGTCTGGCGCTTACGAAGGGCGTGTTTTTCATCATGTCAACCAGGAAGACTTCGATGATTGCGCCCTTCCTCTTTATAATTTTCGACTTGACGAAATGAGAGCAGCCATGGCCCATAGCCAGCTCCAACGCCTCAGAGAAAAGGTTCAACGTCATCGGACTATATATGACGAGGTTACAGCGGGGATCTCTAAAATTGATCTCCTTCATGTGCGTCAGCCAGTGATTCCTGGAGATGGTTATCTGGGTCATTGTCTTAACTTTTGGGTTCGGGGTGCTACGGTAGACCAAACTCGCTGGTTTACCCAGTCTCTCCGGGCAGAGGGCATTGATGTACGCCAACTTGGTGATCCAGAAGACACTAATATTCGCTGTTTTTGGAACTGGCGGTTTCTCGGCACTGTCTTCTTAAAGGGTGAGAGACTGGAACCCCCTGGAAGTTAGTATTTCAGCGATCGTCAATGGCCTATGGATAAACCCCATCGCCATGGCTGGAGTGCGCTTGTTTCCCAAACGATGGTGAGGTCTGACCCA
>CALIGI010000050.1 GCA_938021205.1 uncultured Pseudanabaenaceae cyanobacterium | reverse complement strand
CAACCTCTTTCCCTAGCCCTTACTCCTAAAGGAGCAAGGGAACCGAACGCAAAATCGAGGCTTTCAGCTTCGCTTGGTTCCCCGCTCCTTTAGGAGAGGGGCTAGGGGAGAGGATGCATTGCTTCTTGTCGAATTCAGGTTAAAGTAGGCTGCAATCCATCAGATCCAAGAATTTGCTGAAGCGACCCAGCCCCTTGCGCAGGAGGATAACCTCTAAGGAGGAGGCGCTTCGTCCTCCTTGAGCGGGGTTTGGGGCTGGCCCCAAGGCTGTCCTGATTTGCCTCTTGCTTCTTATGGTTTACCGCCGCAGTTAACCCGCCCAAGTCTTCAAAAACCACCCCAAAACAATCCCCAACCCACCAAACCGCACCGCCTGCCAAAAAATCTCCCGCAACCCAGCCCAGGAAAACAGCTCACTCTCCAAACTCAACTCAACCTGAGCCAGCTCCTGCTCCAAAGCTTCCAGCTCCTTCTTCAGCTCCGGGCTGGGCGAATTCAATTGCAGATTGGCCTGCTGGGCTTCCAACTCATCGCGGCGGCGATCGCTCCCACGCACCTGGGCATAGCGCTTATCAAACGCATGAAACTTCTCCCGCAACGCCTCCATCACCGGGTCCAGCTCAGCCCAGTCAATTCTAGGTTCATCAGATTGTTCAGCAGCAGAATCAGCAGAATTCGAACCGTTGCGCCGGGGCATGGGACAGAATGGGGATAAGACCCAATGAATGTAGCCCAATCTCGCCCTAATCTCGACAAAAACAGCTATGGCCACCGCTTCCGACCAAGCCTCCGCTCCCACCGCCAGCCCCAACAAACTGACTCCTAAAGACATCTTCGGCAGCACCAGCATCAAAAGCCCCCTCCAAGCCAAAGTCGAAGGTCTCACCGACCGGGAACTAGCCCAGGCCCTGATGGAACGCCTCACCCTCGCCGAAACCAACTGGCACAGCAAAAAATCTAACCGGGCTATACGTGCCAAAGAGCAGGTTGCAGCAGCCCTCGTTTATCTACTCAAAGGCAACAAAGAAGAAGCATTGCCTCGACTAGAGCAGGCTGTTGCTTGGCTGAATCGGTCCATTTCTGCGCCGCCTTGCCCGGACCATGGCGATTCCTCCGGAAACTTGCATCGCGATCGCAAATAAATTGCGGCGATAAATCACGGACATGGCACTGCCATGTCCGTGATTTATCGCCGCCATCCCCACGTCCACAGCCAAACCCTAAACCAACAACGACAACGTCCCCCGATCGCCATCCAACCTCGCCTTCACCCCTAACGGCAAACAGGCATTCACACCATCATGGCCAAACGGCAGCTCCGCCACAATGGGAATCTTCAAATCGGCGAGGCGATCGCGCAAAACCTCCACCACATCCAAACTGGGAATCCCTACAGGTGCCTCGCACTGACTAAACCGACCCAGGGCAACCCCCACGACCTTCTCAAAAGCCCCCACCATCCGCCACTGCGTCAGCATCCGGTCCAACCGATAAGGCGCTTCCCCCACATCCTCAATCGCCAAAATCACATCACCTAAATTCGGCTGGGCAATGGTCCCCAACATATGAGTCCCCACCGTCAGATTGGCAGGCAACAACAGCCCCTGCGCCTTACCACTACGCCAGCTTTCCCCCCGCAAAGGCGCTAAATCTCGCTTGCCCTCCACCCAGTCAAATAGCCGCTGGATCGACCAAGCAGGTTCACTGGCGATCGTCGTCAGCAGCGGTCCATGCACACCAGAAATTCCCTGGTGCCCCAAGCTCCACAGCAACGCCGTCACATCCGAAAACCCAATCAACCACTTAGGCTCAGAGAGGGGCTCCAGCTTAGGCCACTCCCAATCCTCGAGCAAACGCGCCGCACCATAGCCTCCTCGAACACAAAGCACCCCCTTACAGTCCGGATCGGACCAGGCTTGCTGGAGCTGCTTTCGCCGCTGAACATCCGTCCCCGCCAAATACCCCCAGCGTCCGTCATAGCCCGGTGCCAGCTCCACCTTGTAGCCCCGCTGCCGCCATAGCGCCACACCCTGCATAAAGGCTTCTCGCTCCCGCAAAGTTCCGCTGAGGGCCACGGCAATGAGGCGATCGCCGGGCTTCAGCGCAGGGGGAATAGTGAGGGAAGCAGAAAGGGAAGAACTCCCCGAAGAACGGTTCACGGCAGGCCTACTAACAATCTTACAAAAGACGAGACCCATCATATCGCCCCGCTGGGAGGGATTTAGCAAGGGTGCTCGTTCGTTCAGCTCGGCACAAACCCAAGAAATTTGCGGTCTACAGCTATCTCAACCTGTAGAAACAAGAAACAGACTTCCGTCAGCCTTAAATTCTTCTGGCCTAGCAAAGCAAGATAAAGCAATATCGCTTCGCCACCCCCACCCCTTCCATTGGAGACCCAGACCTTGCCTAACTTCTTCTCCTCCCGCCTCTCTCAGCACCTCAGCAGTTTAGCTCTGGGTCTCTGTGCAACTGGTCTCTGCGTCGCGGGCCATCTCCTCAGCGGCAGCCCAGCCCAGGCCCAGCAAACTCCTCCTCCCAGCCTGGCGATGGAAGAAGCTGTGGCAGCCGCAGTGAACATTTCCCCTCGCCAACGCGCCCTCATTGAAGAACTCCTCACCCTCACCAACCAAGAAGCGCTATTCGACCAAACCATGGCCATCACCATGAGTCAGATCAGCCAAAATATGCCCACGATGATGGAAAGCATAATGGGTGAAACTGCCAACCCTGAAGCGATCGCACAGAGCCAAGCCATGATGGAACGGGTCATGGGCAAAATCCTCACGGGCTTCCAGGCCCGCATCAGCTTCCAAGACATCGCTGAAGATGTCTATTACCCGCTCTACGCGAAAAACTTCAACGAAGCCCAGCTCCAGGACATGATCGACTTCTACAACACCCCCACAGGTCAGCACACCATCGCCGTCATGCCCCAGCTTGTCCAGGACAGCATAGGTTTAACCCAGCAACGCATCATGCCCACCATGCTCGAAGTCCTCCAGGAAGTCATGGCCGAGGAAATAGGTGAACTGTAATTGATATCCATGAACCGTAGGGACTACACAAAAGGCCGTCCCAAAATCATCCCCGCCAACAGCAACAGCCCCAGCCAAACATTCTGGGTGAAGATGTCGCTGTAAATACGAGTTGTGGGGCGCAACTGACTTTTACTCAAACTGCGGTGCTGCTGAAGCCAACCCAAAGTCGCCAAAACCAAAGACAACCAGAACTGCCAAGACAAGCCCTGGTTAAGGCCCACAAACAGCATGAAAATCGCAGTCCCCGCAAAGAACAGACCCACCACATCAGGTGTCTTATCAGCAAAGAACAGAGCACTGGACTTGAGACCAATGCGGCGATCGTCTTCCTGGTCTGCCATGGCATAAACCGTATCAAAGCCCAAGGTCCAGAGCACCGTCGCCAGCCACAGTAAAAACGTAGTGAAGCTCAATGCCCCAGTCACCGCAGCCCAACCAATCAGGACTGCAAAGCCCCAGGCGATCGCCAGCACCAACTGAGGCACTGGGAACACCCGCTTCGCACCGGGATATAGCAAGATCACAATCCCCGCCGCCACACAGAGCTGAATACTGATGCCATTGAGCTGCAAGGCCAACAAAATCGAAATCAAACAGCAAACCACCAGCACAGCAATAGCACTCTTGCGAGACATCCGCCCCGCCGCCAAGGGACGGTTTTGAGTGCGAGCCACCTGGGAATCAAATTCCTGGTCCCACAAATCATTCACTGCGCAACCTGCCGCACTAGTCGCAATACTGCCCACAATAATAATCAGCAGAATTTGCCAGGAAGGCATACCACCGCCACTCGCCAGAAACGCAGCCCAGAGCGCCGGAATCATCAAAATAATGCGTCCCGCAGGCTTATCCCAACGTAATAGCTGAAAGACTGCCGAGGACTGAGTGACTTCATCACTATCGGGAAGAGCTCCCCCATAAGACCGCACCACGCGGCTATTGGCAGGCATAGCATCCTCCAAGCCCTGCTGGGCATCTTCCGGCAGCATTTTCCCCTCGGACTGCACAAACGTACTGGACGGCTGGGCAGCGGCTGGAACTGGGGCAACTGCCTCAGGGGAAATGGGAGCAGAGTCTAAAACTTCTGTGGTAGCTCCGCCAACCCAGCCTGCACCGGGCTGGGCATCATTCATCGCAGGTTCATCAGGTGGGGATAAAGCCCCATTGGGCTCTACGGCGGCGATCGCCGATTCCCCTTCAGCTTCAGAAGCCGCCGCAGAGCCCACCCCTTCGGACTGCTCGTGATATTCCACAATGGCTCGATGGGCTTCATCGATCGCCTGCCGCCGCAGCTTCACCTGCTGATAGAGCGGAGGATTAGCTTCCTCATCAATGGCATTGGGATTCCAAATATCGAGCTGCTCTAGGTAAACCCGATGGGCCTCTTCCAATCCCGTTCCAGGAGGGAGCCCCAGCAATGTGTAGCTGTGGATTAGTTGTTCGTTTTGTGTCACCGTCGTTCTCCTCTGACCCCTGAAATGGCCGCGCAAATGCCCGTGAAATCAAGCCTCTGCGATTCATGCAAGGCTCCAAATTCCGGCAAGAAACTCACCGGCGAACCTCGGAATCGCCCCATCTAATCGGCTTCATTATAAGGATTGATTCCCAAACGTCCCGTTAAAACCTGTCCCAGGGCACAATTACCCGTATCATCCCTCAGAAAATTCTTACCCCCTATACAGATCGAGCCGTCCCCAGGTTCGGTAATCTAGAAGACAGTCGCCCCGCCCCATGTTGGTTTCCAGCCTATGGTCACGCCGCTCGATCTCCCTGCGCCCGTTGCTGCAACCCAACCCGCCAGCCTTGACCCTAACCTGGGAGAAGCCCCAGTCATTGCTGCCATTGACGTAGGTACGAACTCCATCCACATGGTGGTGGCCAGGGTTCAGCCCGATCTGCCTGCCTTCACAATCATCGCCACGGAAAAAGCCACCGTGCGCCTGGGCGATCGCGACCCCAAAACCGGTGACCTCACCCCCGCAGCCATTGAGCGTGCCACCCAAGCCCTGCGTCGCTGCCAGTCCCTTGCCACCAGCCTCAACGCCAAGCAAACCATTGCCGTCGCCACCAGTGCCGTGCGGGAAGCCCCCAACGGCATGGACTTTCTCCAACAGGTCAAAGCGGACCTGGGACTCACCATTAACCTGATCGCGGGCACCGAAGAAGCCCGCCGCATTTACCTTGGCGTCCTTTCCGGCGTCGAATTCCACAACGACCCCCACGTCATTCTCGACATCGGCGGTGGCTCCACAGAGCTAATCCTGGGCTCTGGCCATGAGCCCCGCAGCCTCAGCAGCACCAAGGTTGGAGCCGTCCGCCTCTCAGCCCTATTCGTCAAAAGCGACCCCATCAGCGACAAGGAATATCGTGCCCTGCGCAACTATGTGCGCGGCATGTTGGAACGCCCCGTCGAAGATCTCATCAGCCAGCTCAAGCCCGGCGAAACGCCTCGCATGATCGGCACCTCCGGCACCATCGAAGCCGTGGCCATGCTCCAAGCCTTCCAGGCCCAAGGCAGTCCCCTAGAAAACCTCAACGGCTACAGCATCACCCGCGAACAGGTCCACCAAGCCATCCAACGACTGCGCAAACTGACCTACGATCAGCGGGTGGGCCTCTCGGGACTCAACGAACGCCGCGCCGAGATCATCGTGGCGGGCGCGCTCATTTTACGAGAGGCAATGGAACTGCTCAAACTGGACAGCATCACCATCTGTGAACGAGCCCTGCGGGAAGGGGTGATCGTCGATTGGATGCTGGGGCAGGGCCTAATAGAAGACCGCCTCCGCTACCAAAGCTCCGTGCGAGAGCGCAGCGTGCTCCATGCCATGCGCAAGTTCAAGATGGACCGGGGCTACAGCGATCGCGTCACCGAATTTGCCCTCACTCTTTTTGACGCCACCCAGCCCGCGCTCCACCAGCTCAGCCCGGACGCCCGCGAAATCCTCTGGGCCGCCGCCATGCTGCACAACTGCGGCCAATACATCAGCAACAGCTCCTACCACAAACATACCTATTACCTGATTCGTAACGGCGAGCTGCTGGGCTACACCGAAGCTGATGTGGAAGCGATCGCCAACCTAGCCCGCTACCACCGCAAGAGCGCCCCCAAGAAAAAGCACGACAACTACCGTCAGCTCTCCACCAAATGGCATCGCCGGGTTGTGGACCAGCTCCACCCCTTAATGCGCCTAGCCGTCGCCCTCAATCGTCGCCAAATTGGAGCCGTGGAGTCCCTCAGTTGCGAACTCGACCTAGAACAGAAAACCATCTATCTCCACATCAGCCCCAGGGAGGCCCAAGACGACTGTGCCCTAGAGCTGTGGAGCATCGAGCAAAACAAAGAAGCCTTTGAGAAGGTCTACGGCCTGAAGGTTGTGCCCGTATTACGAGGTGAGTAGGAGCCAGAGGGAAATAGGAGCTTTACATTAATTATAAGCCATGACCAAAACCCTCTATCTCGCTAGCCCCTACGGCTTCTCCGCCCAGCAAAAAGCGCTGCTATTGCCCCCCCTCGTGGCCCAGCTGGAAAGCCTAGGAGCCGAAGTCTGGGAGCCCTTCGCTCGCAATAACCAGGTGGACTTTTCCCAACCGGACTGGGCCTATAAAGTTGCCCAGGCCGATGTCGCCGACGTGCGCCAATGCGATGGCATCTTCGCCGTGGTCAATGGCACCCCGCCAGACGAGGGCGTCATGGTGGAACTGGGCATTGCGATCGCCCTCAACAAAGCCATCTTCCTCTTCCGCGACGACTTCCGCCGCTGCACCGACAGCGAAGCCTACCCCCTCAACCTCATGGTCTTCGCTGGTCTTCCCGAACAGGACTGGCAACGCTACTTTTACGAATCCCTCGAAGACATCAGCAATCCAGCAAAAGCCCTAGCCCCATGGCTTCGATCAAAGGTTAACAAGCCCGTCTCCCCATAAAAGATTGCCCTCACTCAAGCTCAAGCTCGAAAGACAAAGCGCTCCCAAGCCACGCCGCCATCGGGTTCGCCTTGTCTTTACAATCCGAAGAGCAACATATTATTTAACGGTTTTTTCTAAAATCAGCGGATAAAATAATTTGTAGCAACAGATACAGAAATTAATAGGGCGTAGCCCACATCCGCCCTGAAATTTCTAGAGCTGTCCACAGTTCAACGAACCGTCAGGAGACTAAAACAATGCAACTTTGCTACCGCGGCGTGAAGTACGAGCACACCCCCACCCCCATAGCCATGATCGATGATGGCGACCTCACCGGTCGTTACCGGGGACGCCCTCTGCTCATCCACAGAGCCCATGCTGCCTTCCATGAGCATATTTCCGCAATTTATCGCGGCGTGACCTATCAGTATTAACGGGTCTTCTCAGCCCTGGCTTGCATCAAGCTGCCTCAGCTAGGAAAAAAGCTTTCCATCAAGTTTATAACCCATCAACAAAGGGGTTGAGTCAATGGCTCAACCCCTTTGTTGATGGGTTATTTCATAAATACTCGTCGCATCCAGACAAACATCTTCTGCCCTGGAACAGATATAGATTATTAAATTATTGTTAACAAGTATAAAAATATCTCGCTTATCTCGTCCACGGACTGTAATGACTAATAGACCAGTCTCGCGCTTTGTGATGGCAATCCCTAGATAAACCCACAGGATTGGATTTCATCGAGAACCCACTCCTCTATCTCCTAGCTCTGCATTTCCTAATTAGGCTTGATTGCCCCGATCTCCCCTTCCGGCAGCCTCCCTTGCGCTATGGCCTCTAATATTTATCCTTTTAATGCTCGCGACTTTCGTAACAACCCTGTTTATCGACATCAGGCTCCCCTTGCAGGCATTCAAGCTGAACTGCAAAAGATTGCCGACTTCTATCACCGGCTTGAACGCCAGTACAACTACTTCACCGTCGCACTGATTATTTGCATCGCAGTGCCCCTGATATTGCTATTTACATTGCCCATCCTGCGCGAGCTGGGCTGGCTCCTCATCTTTGGCTTTCTACTGGCTGGAATCTACGCCGGTACGATGCGCCAGCGCGCCCGGCAATGGCAGTTTCCTCGCGATCGCGATCGTCTCTTCAGCGATGTCCTCAAGCTCGTCAAGCGGGATATGGATCCCCAAACCCCCCTGGATATTCAGCTTTGCTTGGGCAAAGTCACTCAAACTGGCAAAG
Source organism: uncultured Pseudanabaenaceae cyanobacterium (assembly GCA_938021205.1). Lineage (GTDB taxonomy): Bacteria > Cyanobacteriota > Cyanobacteriia > PCC-9006 > JAAUQQ01 > JAAUQQ01. The sequence continues at coordinate 25,808 of CALIGI010000050.1, read as the reverse complement.
CCATCCAGCAGCGTCCTGACCCCCATAATCCCAATCACTCGCTAGAAGACTGGCGTAATCCTTGGTTTGGCATCAAGGGGCAATTCCTAGATGGCAGCCTCTTCAGCCTCCGATTGGTGGAGCGCGTCACACTTTCCCATCCCCCCAAGGGAGCAACTTCAACCCCGCAGCAGAGCGAAAAACCCAAACCCCAAAATCGTTCTAAAGCCAAAGAGCAAACGTCAGTCTGCGAAGGCTTCGATCTCAGCCTGCGACTCCATGTAGACCCACAGCAATACGGTAACCTCACTCCCCTAGCACCTCACCTCAGCGGTGCTATCAAGCGACTCCCCGGCGCAGAACTCATCCATCACTACAGTGAGGAACAAGACCTAAGCTTCACCTTAAGTCTCCCCCCAGCCTTCACCGCATCCTTGATTTACCAAAGTACAACCATGTTGTTTCTCAGTGCATATCACGTTCTTCAGTTGGCGTCACAGTTGCATCAGCCCAAGCAAGCCATCCCAACCGCAGGTCTATCGACAACAGAGTTCAGCAGCAATGGATTCAGGCCCGAGATAGAGCCTGGAGATCTTCCAGGTCAGGAGCCCAGAGGAGGTTTGAACTAATCATGCAATTGCGCCTTTCTTGGACCGATCCCGCGAGCCAACGCCTTCGGCGTCCATTGCTGAGCCCTCCCATTGCCCTGGGCCAAACATTTGAAGCGATGCCAGCGGCAATTAGCGGGAAGTCAGTATCTCGCATGGTGATCAGCGATCGCCAAATCAGTGATTTCCAGGCGCTACTCGTAGAAATCGAAGGCGACATCTACCTGATCGATAATGGGGGACAAACCTGCATTAATCAGCAACAGATCAGCGGGCAGGAGCGATTGACCCAAGGCGATCGCATTCGTATCGGTCAAACCGAGCTGCAACTCCAACTCATGGATGCTCCCTCCAGCTCCCCCAGCCAGGGCTCAACTCACCTCCAGACCATTCCCGCCCCCGTGATTGAACCTGAATCGGCCACCCCAAATCGCGATCGTCCTATCGCTCCCCTCGAACCATTGGGCAACGCCGATTCCCCCAGCAGCGTCATTCCCCCATCAGGTGGGAGCTCAAAGCATCACCTCAACGGCCATGCGCGATCGGAGCCCCCGTTATCTAGACCTGAATTATTTGGAAACGACCTCTCTCGGAATGGCTTCTCTCGAAATGGCCTCTCTCCAGATGGCCTCTCTCCAAATATCGAACCTCTCCCAACCACCAACGGCCATGCTCCATCCAATGGATTAGCTCGCCCAGCCGAGGACAACGGCCTACCGACAGCCCCCCCCCCTGCTTCAAAAACGCCTCCCGCACCACAAATTTCCCAAGCCCCCACCCAGAGACCCACTTCCCCAACTCAAATCCCCAAGCAGTCAAACATTCACCAGCCATTCAAACAAGCCAATAGCGCCCCCCCCTCAGGCTGCCGCCGTATCGTGGGCTTCCTCCTCAAACGTCCCTGTGGCCGCGCCACCAACATCGGCTGCAACCACTGCGCCAAGGGCTACAGTAACCACGCCTACAGTGCAGACTACGACCTCTACGAGGGTTTTGGCCGCTTCGAACCGGGCGAATGGGGCTACGACCTCCTAGAAAATCAAAGCAAAACCTAGACCCAATCAGCAGCAAAACGCCTTCCCCCTATTTCAAGCGCGCCTCTAGCTGCTGGCGATCCCACAAATCGCGATATAGCCCCGGCTGCTCAATCAACTCTCCATGGGAGCCGGACTGAACAATCCGCCCCTGATCCATCACCAAGATCACATCCGCCGCCGCCGCCGCCGACATTTGGTGGGAAATAAAGATCACCGTCTTGCGGCCCGTTCCCGTCGAGAGCTCCTCTAGGATCTGAGTTGCCGTCTGATTATCCACGCTGGACAACGCATCATCCAAAATCAAAATCGGTGCATCCACCAGCAGTGCTCGAGCCAAAGCCGTGCGCTGCCGCTGACCGCCCGATAGCGTAATCCCCCGCTCCCCCACTAGGGTTTCGTACTGCAGAGGAAAGTTGAGAATCTCCGGGTGTACCTGGGCTTGCTTAGCCGCGACTTCCACCAGGGGCTGCCCTTGCTGGGGGTCGCCGTAACGAACGTTATCGCGAATGGTGGTGCTGAATAGGAAGCTGGTTTGGGGGACATAGGCGATCGCAGCCCTCAAGGTCTTCAGGGGAATTTGAGTAATATCCACCCCATCCAAAAACAACTGCCCCGGCTCAAGATCCAGCAATCGAGGAATCGCATTGGCCAAAGTCGACTTACCCGCCCCAATCGGCCCAACCACTGCCACGGTCTGGTGAGGCTTAATACTAAAACTCACCTGAGCCAACGCGGGGCGATCAGCACCAGGATAGACATGGGTAAGGTTGTCTGCCTTAAGCCAACCTTCAATGGGCTGAGGTAGCACCTGAGGCTCCACCACCGTTTGAATCGCAGCATCCACACTGAGAATCGCTTCCACACGGTCCACGCTCACCTGCCCTTGTTGGTAAGCCGTAATCGTGAAACCGAGCAGGGCCGTGGGAAAGACCAACTGCTGCACATAAATAATCAGCGTGACAAAATTACCCACAGTCAGGGTCTGATTCGCAATTTCCCGCGAACCCAACCAGAGAATAAACAACAGGCTCACACTGGCCAAACCTTCCAACAGGGGAAACAGGAAGTTCCGCGTCTTGGCCAAGCTCAAATTGGCCTTCAGCAACTTGCGATTGATACCAGCAAAGGCTCGACGCTCATTAGCCTCCTGGGCATAGATCTTAATTAAACCAATGCCACTCATATCCTCCTGAATCAACTCGCTGAGATCGGATAGTTCCTCCTGAACGGCCTCCTGCTGCCCCCGTAGCTTCGTGCTGGCAAGCTGGACCGTGAGTAGCATCATCGGATACACCGATAGGGCCAATAGGCTCAGCTTGCCATTGATCGAGACCATGGCCGGGATGACCAGGGTGTAAGCCAGCATCGTATTGATCAAGCTTAGAACCGCAAATCCCATGAGGCGACGGATTTTATCCACATCGCTGGTGGCACGGTTAATCAAGTCGCCGGGGGCATTGTTTGAGAAGTAGGAAGGCTCCATCCCCAGCAGATGCTCAAAAATGCGCTGCTTGAGATCAAACTCCACCTTGCGTCCTACGCCAAAGATGAGCTGCCGTGACGTTAAACGAATCACGAGCATGATTGAAGCCAAGCCCAAGATCCACAAGCTATAGCTGCCAATACGCTCTAGGTCAATCGCCCCTTCTTGCTGGAGCTCATCAACGCAGCGACCAATGATGCGAGGAAGAATCACTGCCAGGATATTAACGAGGACCAGTGCCACCACCCCTAGGGAGGTTTGTTTCCAGTGGGGCTTCAAATAGCTGAGCAGTTTGCGCAAGCGAGCGGAGGGGGCAGAAGCCATGGTCGGGGCACTGGGAAATTACAGTCTGGGCCACATCACTGGGAACATCTATAACCTGTCAAACCTAGAGAGAGAAGACGGTGATGTGGATAGCAACAAAGACAAAGTCAGCCGAGCGAAGGCCGAGCCATTTGCCACCTCACTATCCTAGTCGAGCTACGCTCTGGACCGCTCTGTCTCTACTAGGATGGATTCACAGGCCCTAAAAACATTTAGGCAACTTCTCAGCAATTTCGAGCGACATGACCGAGCCCACCGCGATCGCCCTCAACACCAAGTCAAAAGGTAGCAACCCCCAGCCCACCCTCCTCTGTCTCCACGGCCACCCTGGCTCCGGCGACTGCATGACCGTTTTTACTGAAGTCCTCTCCAGCCGCTTCCGCACCCTTGCCCCAGACCTGCGGGGCTACGGCAGCAGTAAAGCCCCCGGCCCCTTTGCCATGGAAGACCACCTCACGGACCTGGAAGCCTTGCTAGAGCATGAACAAGTGGAGGATTTCTACCTGCTGGGCTGGTCCCTTGGCGGCATTCTGGCCATGGAGCTAGCCCTAAGGGATGCCCGAAGCAACAGGCCAAATCGGATCAAAGGCATTATCCTAATCGCCACTGCCGCCTGCCCCCGCAGCAATCACCCCGCCACGGGCTGGACAGAAGATTTGCTAACAGGCATGGCTGGCCTGATCAACGCTGCCAGCCCCGGAGCCCAGTGGAACATTGATTTATTTGGTAAGCGATCGCTCTTTCGCTACCTCGTCCAGCAGCAAACCCCCGCCACCTACCACTACCTGGCCCAATACGCCCTCCCGGCCTACCTGCAAACCAGTCGCTGGGCCAACAAAGCCCTAGGTGACGCCCTCAAATCTCACTACAACCGCCTGGAAGACCTCCCCGCGATCGCCTGTCCCTGCTTAATGCTAGTCGGTGAAAAAGACTGCCACATCACCGCCCGCTCTAGCCTGGAAACCGCCCAGCACCTGCCCCATTGTCAATCCAAGGTGTACAGCGACGTCGCCCATCTTTTTCCCTGGGAAATTCCTCAGCAGGTGGTGGCCGATATAGAACAATGGCTAAGCGAAATTATGGATTGATTACGCCCAAATTGATTACGCCCAGCGGGCCCCCCAAATGCCAACAAAAAAGCCCACTGCTACGAACAGTAGGCTCTTCAAAAAGTAACCAAGACGACAATCGGGGCTAGACACAGAGCTAGCTAGCGATCGCCGTCATACGATTTCCCCGCAATTCCATGACGCCTCCCCAATCTTCGGTAATGGTGAGTTCACTAGGACGGCGGCGACGTTCGCAAGTCACCGTGATGTTCTGAGCTCCTTCAGCACGCAGATCTTCGCAATAGCCAGCCTGGGCAACTTGCCCCTCTAGCTCCGTTGAGAAAGGACCAAAGTAGTAGGTGCATGTGGGGGAATCGGTCGTGATTTTGACCCAGTAAGCTAGGCCTAGAGATCCCAAGAGACTCAACAGCGTATCCTTCATCAATCTCTCCCCTACGTGTTGACGAGTAAATTTTATTTAAATTGAAAGGACACCTCAATGTTGTGACCTTTCAAACAGATTCTCAGTATTCCCTCTGGCGCATAAATGATTCCCCGTCAATAAGCGGAGAATTTCAATGCCCTATATTTTGTTATATCTCACCCTTTACCTGTTTTCAAATTAATTTATATTTGCATCAGCGATCCCCGAATCCCATACAGGGCTGGGATCATCTCTCCCAAAAGCTTGTAGATAGCGAAGGCTGAAATCCATTAAATTCGTTGTTCCGACCCAGGCTAAAACGGGATCAAAGAATGATCCCTCACAAAAATAGACAAATCTTAATGATTACTTTCTGTAATCATTCGAGGTCGAGTCCAGCCTGCGATCGCACCAATGACCAAATCCCAAAAACCTAAGTCGCTTCGGGTGTCTGCTGAGAGGCCGCCGTCCAACGCTGGCGAAAAACCTCATAGAGCACCATTCCCGCAGCAACAGAAGCATTCAGACTAGCGGTTTGCCCCACCAAGGGAATTGAGACCAAAGCATCACAGTTTCGTTGGGTGAGGGTACTAATGCCCGAGCCCTCTGCTCCGATCACCAGGGCAATCGGGCCATCTAGGCGGGCCTTGTGTAAAGCTTGCGGCGCATCCGCCACAGTGCCGTAAATCCAATAGCCCGCATCTTTGAGATCCTTAAGGGCGCGGTTTAGATTCACCACCCGGCTCACAGGCAGATTCTCCAGCGCTCCAGCAGCCACCTTCATCACCGTCGAGGTAATTCCCACAGCGCGGCGTTGAGGAATCACCACCCCCTGAGCACCCATGGCTTCCGCAGAACGAATGATGGCCCCTAAATTGTGAGGGTCTGTAATGCCATCAGCAAGAATAATCACTGGCTCTTGGCCATTATTCAGCGCTCGCTTCTGGGCAAAGTCGATCAAATTTCCCATCGGGAAATAGTCATAGGGAGAGACCTGGGCAGCAATACCTTGGTGAGTTGCGCCATGGGGGGTGATCTGGTTGAGACGCTGATTGTCAACCTCATCAATAATGGCGCCCCCAGCTTTCGCATCATCCAGCAGGGGTTTCAGTTGGTCATCGTAGCGGAGCCGTGATGTCACCCAAATACGATTGACTTGGCGATCGCTCTCCAAGACCGCCCGCACCGCGTGGCGACCATAGATCAGATCTGGAGACTCCTCTTGCTCTTCTTCAACGAGGTTAACTTCCGCAGCAGTATCAGATCCAGGGCGAACTTTTGGCTGAAAGTCATCATCCCGTTTATCGTCTCTACGGCTATGAGCTCGACGGCCATCTCTAGGGCGGTTATCCCGCGAACGACCGCTGCTCTGACCTCCCCGCCCAGGTCGTCCATCTCGGGACTGAGATCTGACACCACCGCTCTGGGGCCGATCTCGCCTCAACTTAGGGCTCTCTCCATCACGGGACCGTCCACCGCTGCGGGATTCCCCCCCAGGGCGGTCACGACTGCCAGGGCGGCTATCCGTACGTCGGCTATCCGTGCGTCGGCCATCACTCTGTCGACCATCACTCCGTCGGCCATCACTGCGAGAACTATCGCGGCCATAGCCATCACTACGGCCACTGCGTCCCGGCTTGGAGCGGTTGTCTCCGCCCCGTCCCCTAGGACCGTCAGAGGAGCCCCCTTGGGGGCGGGAACGACGGGACGGACGGGGGGGGTTAGCCATGGAAAAAATTCGATAAAACAGATGCTGAGGCCCTGATAAAAGCCTAGCTAGATCGAAGCATAGCAACTTCAGCCTGGGACAAGGCTGAAATTAATCCTCACGTTCTCCCTCACCAGGTCAGCCTATAAAAACTAGAGCGACTGAAACGAGGGAAATGAGGCCAATCCAGATTCAAAGGAGCGTTGTTAGTCTATAGAAAAGTCAATTTTCGCCAGAAGATCACTGAGGCGATCGCCCTGGGTGAGGTACAAATACCCCAGCAATGCCTCAAACCCAGTGGCATGGCGATAGACATCAACCGTCAACCGCTTAGGCTTTCCCGTGGCTGCATTACGCCCTCGCCGAACAACATCCTGCTCTACTTCAGTCAACAGCTCTGCCTCTACCAAAGCCAACAGATGTTCCGCCTGGGCTTCTGCCCGCACCTGGGCCACGACCTGTTGATGATAAGCCTGGATACGCCGAGGCGGATGGAGATACTGAAGCCGCACATGGAGCTCATACACCGCATCACCGATGTAAGCCAGGACCGCCGGAGCCACCTGCATCGCCTGGCGATGGGACAAGGAATTAGCAGCTGTTAGCCAGGCTTGGGGTGAAGCCACTAAAGCTGGACCAAGCTCAGCGTTCGGCAGCTCAGGAATTGCCGGACGCTGAGCTGCTAAATCAGGATTCGCCACAACTCCCTCCTGAACAGCGTCATGGGAATCCACCATGAGCCAACATCTTTGCTCCTTAGGCTTAACACCACATTGCCAGGCAAACAGCGACAAAAAGAATGCGAAGGAAACATCTGCTCCCTTCGCACCATGACATTCCAAGATTCCCTACTTGGACTTCGCATTCTCTAGAGCTGCATCCACAGACTCTTGGAGCGACAAAAATTTATCCAAACGAACCATCTTGACCGTCTGGGTCACCCGAGCATTAGTGACAATCTGCAACAGACCACCTTCGGTCTGAGCCTTCTTAGCCACTTGGACCAGAGCACCCAGGCCAGAACTATCAATGAAATCAATTTTGGAGAGGTCCAAAATCAAGTTTTTAGGGCCATCGGTAACGCACTTACTCAGCACCTTAATAAAATTAGGCTCTGAAAACGCATCTAGAAGTCCCGTGAGGCGGAATATCTGACAGTTATCCCTAATATCTCGGGTGCCTCGTAAACTTACCGTTAGGGCTAGTTGCTCAGGGATAGGCGCCTCCTTATAGCAATACAAATCATGCTGCTAAGCGGGTTAAAGATCTAAATGTTAAAGAATGAATCTCCATTTGTCGATCACTTCAAGCTATCAATTCTAGAATCAATAGCTGAATCTCAACCTACCGTATTGCACTTAAAGCATTAGACAGTATATAGCAAACATTTCCAGAAGAGTATAAGTCAGGAATGAGCTAGCTGCAATAGCCTTTTCCCATTCCTCATCAATCCCAGAAGAGACCACGGGGAGAGGGATGGGCAGGTGTTAGATGGCATAGATTATCTAGTTTGCTGATAACGCGTCATGGCTTCCACAAATTGCTCAAACAAATAGTCAGAATCGTGGGGACCAGGACTCGCTTCAGGGTGATATTGGACCGAAAAAATCGGTCGTTCTTTATGACGGAGGCCTGCGACGGTGCGATCGTTGAGATTAAGGTGAGTCACTTCTACCTCCTCCCCCAAGGAGTCTGCACTGATGGCAAAGCCATGGTTCTGGCTGGTGATTTCCACTCGCTCCTCTAAACCACAGGGCTGGTTCAGGCCGCGATGGCCAAACTTGAGCTTGAACGTTTCTGCGCCCAAGGACAGTCCCAAGATTTGATGGCCCATGCAAATGCCAAAGATGGGCTTGTCCTGCTGCACGAGGACCTTTGCTGTGGCAATGCCTTCGCTGACCACGGCTGGATCACCAGGGCCATTAGAAAAGAAGATACCATCGGGGTCATAGCTGAGGATCTTGTCAGGAGCGGTGCCCACGGGAACCACAATAATGCGACAGCCAAAGCTTGCCAGGCGGCGAAGGATATTGCGTTTGAGGCCAAAGTCGATCGCTACAACCGTCAGCTGGGGCTTCTCTGCTGTTGCGCCATCGCTGAATTCCCACATGCCTTCGGTCGTCTCGCTCCATTCATAAATTTCGGAGGTGCTCACCTCGTTCACGAGGTTGAGACCCTCCATAGAAGGAGCAGCCTGGACCTTCTCCAGCAGTGCCACCGGGTCCAATATCTCAGTGGAGATAGCCCCGTTCATCGCCCCCGTGGAGCGCAGCTTACGAGTTAAGGCTCGGGTGTCCAAGCCGTAGATGCCCACGACGTTGTGGCCACTGAGATAGTCCGGTAAGGACTGGGTGGAGCGCCAGTTGCTGGGGCGATCGCAAATATTCCGAGCGATCAAGCCCTTGACCTGGGGGCGGGCAGATTCTTCATCCAAGCCATTGACCCCTGTGTTACCCAGCTCTGGATAAGTAAAGGTGACAATTTGGCCCAGGTAGCTCGGGTCCGTCAGGACTTCCTGATACCCAGTCATGCCCGTATTGAAAACCACTTCACCTACGGTGGTTCCACTTGCCCCACAGGCATAGCCTTTATAAACCGTGCCATCTGCCAAAACCAAAAGGGCTGGAGGGTCAACGCGAAAGGACATGAAATACCTCGTACTCGTCAGTTATGCTTATCGATTCACTAGGAAGCTTGCATTGCAAGCCTCCCAAAGCGAATCACAGCCATGGGCATCTAAACCGTCCCCCATTATTTCACGTCCGTCCCCATTCGCACTGCTCGAAATGCATCCATTTCCAAGCCTAGCTTTGCAAAAATGCTACCAGCGCCTCAAGCTTTGTCCAGGCTGCCCCGGAAGCCAAAATCTCCTGGGCCATCGTTAAACCAGTTTCCAGCGTGGCCGCTTGTTCACCCACCTGAAGCGCCAACGCCGCATTCGCCGCCACAACATCTCGCTGAGCAGGTGTTCCCTTGCCTTGGAGCACCGCTGTCAAAATGGCCGCATTCTCCGCCACGCCACCGCCCTTCAGCGCCGAGAGGGGAGCCTGGGTAAGCCCCAACGCAGCCGGGTCAATTGTTCCCCGCTCCACCTGGCCATCCTTCAACACAGCAATATCTGTCAAATCCCCCAGGCCCACCTCATCCAAGCCCTCTCGGCCATGGACCACAACCGCTTGGCGGCTGCCCAATTGACCCAGGGCCGAAGCCACCACTTCAACGAGTGCCGGATCATAAACGCCCAACACCTGCCCTGTGGGATTGAGGGGATTAACCAACGGCCCCAATAGATTGAAGACCGTGCGTACCCCCAGGGTCTTGCGTAGCGGCACCACAGCCTTCATGGCAGGATGCCAACCCGGTGCAAATAGAAAGGTAATCCCCACCTCTTTTAAGGCAGCCTGAATCTTCTCAGGGGGCGCTGTGAGCTGAATCCCCAAGGCTTCCAGCACATCTGCTGAGCCGACTTTGCTGGAAACGGAGCGGTTTCCATGCTTCGCCACCGCCAGCCCTGAAGCCGCAGCGACAAAGGAGACCGCTGTGGAGATATTGAAGGTTGAAGCGCCATCTCCTCCCGTACCACAGGTATCCACCACCGGTCCATCGATCTGAATTTGAGAAGGAGTGGCCTGGGCCTTGAGCACGCGCGCCATACCCGCTAGCTCCTCAGCAGAAACCCCCTTGGCCTGAATAGCTGCCAAGATGGCTCCAGAGGTCACAGCTGGGATTTCCTCTTTAAGCCAACCTTCCATCAACTGCTGAGCCTGGTTTACTGAGAGTGACTGGCGATCTAGAAGCTGCTGTAACAGGACTGGGGTGTTAAGAGGAGAGGTCATGGCGAAGGGGATGAAAGGTAACAGGGGAAGAATAGGCAACAGGTAATGGGAAAAGCCTAGAGCCAACGACCTGTTCACCATTACCTAATAAACGGAATGCTGTGATTTTACGAGTTGGGGTCCGCGATCGCCCGTCCCCAGGGCAATTTCGTCGCGATTTGTCATGGAAGCGACGGCGACGCCAGCTTAGCAGCAGCTTCCTTGGGAGCAGTCCTAGGTCAGATTCTCTCGATGTTTTAAAGCCATTTTTGAGCTCGTTCCACAAGAGAACAGAAACACCAAATTGAGCCGACCCTCTAGTGAGGCGCTGACATTTGCAAACCCCGTGCTAAGGTATGGCTGACAAAATGGCAACCCTGTCTAGCTGGCGATCATAGTCAGCTTTAACGAGGATGCGCAGATCCAGTCGGCCTAGGGGATTCAGGTGATTAATCGGTTCGAGGAGGGCTCGCTATGTACGATTTGCTAACCCAGGTCTTGCTGTGGCTCTTAATTGGCTACGTTGCCTGGTTCGTTCTTAAACAATTTATTCCCGAAAAGGTCTACACCTTTCTGGGTTTTGCTCTCCTAGTGGCACTCATTGTTCTGGCTTTCTTTCAGCCCGATCAAAATGTTGTCTCCGAAGCCTGGAGTATTCTTTCCCTGCCCTTTAGGCCCCTAGGGTTTGCTCTGCTGCTGCTGGTGAGCGTATTCCCTTTCAAAGAGATGACTCAGTGGCGCATCCTGCAAGACCGAATTTTCTGGGCCATCATCATCTTGCTCTTAGCCAGTGCCCCTGCCACGGCCTACTGGTTCCACGAACAAGCCGAAACGGAGGTGATTGCCCTAACTCGTAGTGCACCTCCCATCAATGCGCCTCGCCCTATTGTGCTTTTGGGTCAAGATACGACTCGTCCTCGCATCAGTCCTCGTTTAGAGATTGAGCTAACTGAACGGGGCGATCGCCTCCGCCAAGCCGCCCGTCTATACCAGGAGCAACCCGGTTCCAGCGTCATCGTCGCCGCTGACCGTCGCAATGATATTGAAGGTCCAGCAGATCGTCGTGAAGAAACCAGCGACATCCGCGCCCTCCTCGCCAGCTTTGGCGTTCCCCCGGAACGCGTCATCGAAGCGGGCCGGAGCAGTACCGTTCACGAAAGCGCCACCAACGTCAAAAAAATCCTCAGCGAGCAATTCCCAGCGGACACCTCCGAAGTCATATTGGTAACCTCTGCCCTGGAAATGCGCCGCGCCGCTTCAACCTTCACTCAAGAGTTTGAAAGCCTCAACAATGGCAATGGCTTGCAAATCATTCCTCGAGCCACAGGCTTCGTCAGCATTCAAGGCGACGACACCGCAGACCGGCGCTTCCGCTTACCCAAGGACTTGATTCCTAGCGAGCATGCGCTCTACCTCACAAGCCTGGCCATCCAAGAGCAGTTCCTCTCGGTTTACTACTTCCTGAGAGGTTGGTTATCCTCAGTTGTATAGCAATCTTGCGATGACGTAAGCTTTTGCTGATGTATCTGTGACCATAGCTCTGTGACCATAGATCGGTATATAGGCATTAGAAAGTAGAAAGTCGAGATACAGAAAGGAACTTCTGTATCTCGACGCAACATTTACTGTTACCCAACCGCCAATTGAAAGCCATTCTTCTGGCTCCGAGTCATGGCCTCCGAATCTACCTCCATTGCGCCTAACGTTTCGGGCGGACAACCGACCCCACCCACCCTGCGACCCTACCAAGCTCAAGTCGTCAACGACCTCTACGGCAAACTGCGCCAGGGCTTCCGTAAAGTCGTGATTATTGCCGGAACGGGTGCAGGTAAAACCGTCATCAGCGGCCAAATCTGCGCCCATGCCGAAGCCAAGGGCAGCAAGCTGCTTTTTCTCGTCCACTTAGATGTTCTCGTGGGCCAAACCTACGAAAAGATGAAGCTCTTCGGCTTGGATTGCGGCTTTATTAAAGCGGGCTGGCCCGAAAACCCCGATGCGCCCATTCAAATTGCCTCGGTCCAAACCATGGCGAAGCGGGATTGGTGGAAGACTTGGCCTGCGGATTTGGTTTTTTATGATGAAGGCCATACCACCGTTTTTAGTCAGGTGGGCCAGGAGCTGATTTACAACACCCATCCCGGCGCAGTGCATTTGGCCATGACCGCGACCCCCTATCGCCTGGGGAATGATCAATTAGGGGACCACTTCGAAACCCTAGTCTGCGCGCCACCGCCCACTGCCATTCAGAAGATGGGCTTCTTGGCAAAGATGAAATACTTCGGCATCCCCACGGAAGATCAAGTCGATCTCAATGGAGTGCAATTAGTCGCAGGGGAATACAACGAGAAGCAACTCAAAAATGCCTGCGATCGCCCCGAACTCATCCAGCGCGTCGTCCAAGAATGGCTACGCCTCACCCCCGATAAACGCACCATCGCCTTTTGTGTAGATGTGGGCCATGCTCGCCACGTCGCCGAAGCCTTTAAGCAAGCTGGGGTCAAAGCAGATTACGTGGCTGGAAGCACTTCAATTAAGAAGCGCAAGGAACTGTATGAGGCGATCGCCACCGGAGATCTGCGGGTACTCACCTCCTGCAACGTCCTCAGCATTGGCTTCGACGTACCTAGCATTGAAGTCGGTTTATTGCTACGCCCCACCACCTCCAGCGCTCTGCACCAGCAGCAAATTGGCCGGGTCATGCGCATCAGCCCACACACCGGCAAGGAATACGGCACCATCCTGGACCAAGCCGGAAACCTCCAGCGCCTCGGCTTCCCCGAAGACATCACCACCTACGAACTACCCTTTGGCAGTGCCGAGGCCGAAGCCCAACCGGGCAAAAGCCACAGCTACCCCAAGAAGCAATGCCCGGAGTGCAACGCCTGCATCCAAACCTTTGTGATGGAATGCCCGGAATGCGGCCATGACTGGCTCGCCGATCGCCCCATCTACACCCAGGACCTCATTGCTCTAATGGGCCGAGAACAACTCTCCCAAATCACCGATGAAGCCGAACGCTGCCGCATTTACGAAGCCTTGCGCCAGCGCTGCTTCCGTCAGGGCTATGAGCCCAACCTAGCCCGCAATAACTACTACGAATACTTTGAAGCTTGGCCCCACGAGACCTGGGATAAAGGAGCCATTTTTGGCAGTCGGCCCAGCCGGGTTCAAATGGAAAACTTTCGCATTTTCCTAGACCGCATTGCCCGGAAACGGGGCCGTGCGCTCCACTGGGTCATGGAAGAATTTGAGAAAGAATTTGGTGTGGGAAGCTGGGCAATTATTGCAGGAGTGCGATCGGCACAGCACATCTAGACTTAATCAAAACCCAAAGCCCTGAGCAGGAACGTTCCTGCTCAGGGCTTTGGCATTCAGCCTAGGGTTCTCGGAATAGACCACTCAGGATTGAGAGCAAGATCTACATTTTGGAGGCCACCGTTGTATTCAAACGATTGATGCTTTCCACCAGTTGAGCTTGCACATCAACCTCTGGCTCAGCCAAGGCTTCTGCCCGAGCCGTCCTGCGCTTTGCAGCTTCCAAGGACCTGATCATCAAGAAAATGACAAAAGCAACAACAATAAAGTTCAGCACTGCGGATAAGAATAAGCCAACCTGCGCTGCACCAATCTTGTAGGCTTCGAGGTTTTCTGCACCGCTTGCTTTAATTGCTGGGTCCAGAATGATGGGCGTGATCACATTATCCATCAGAGACTGCACAACTTTACCGAAGGCTCCTCCAATGATCACAGCGGTGGCTAATTCAACCACATTTCCCTGGGAAAGAAATGTCTTAAAATCTCCAAACAATCCACCCACTTTTGCTTGTCCAGGCATTGATCTAGCCATAAAACTATCTCCTTTTAGATGAATAAGGTTCGGCATGACATGAATTCATAACCGAGAGAAAAGGAGGGAAAGCGATCCAAATTAAAGGAGAACATCCCACCCTGAGTCATAGAGCCTAAGCAATTAAACTTAGTTCTAAGGTTCAAGGATGCTATCACAAATATTTCGGGGAAATGCGTAATGCAAGAAACTAAAATTTCCTTGGTTAAAACTTGAACAGAGGTCGTTCAGCTCCCGAAAACCAAGGTATTTAACGACACCAGTACGATATTTTTTCCTGCTAAAAGGATACGTTCAGGGATCTGCCCAAAGACCCTATAGTCAGAACAATTACTGACACAAAAAACAAACAACTTCTCCTTGTGTCACAACTTACATAACACTGTCATGCAAGAGCATAAACCCCAATTTCTATAGAGGCAGCGCACAAACTTAATCAAACTGTCGAACTAAGCCAATCTGGGGGACATCACAAGCCCTACCATCCAAAATCTGTAAGGAGCTCTGGGCGCGGTAGAGCATACACCAGCGATCGCTCCCCACTCCTGCCAAGCTTCCCATAGCAACCCCTTCAGCAAAGGGGGAAAATGCGGCTGCCATCGCCAAGCCCGGACAAAGCAACAATGAAGCCAGGACTAAGCGCTGCGGGGAGATGTGGGAAATGCTGCTAGAAGCTGGAGTCATGGGCATCATCTACCGGAACAATTGCATCAAGCAGAGAATTCCCCCAAATTTACTGCGAGCCTCAGCATAATCCCCTGGCTTTACATTTTTTAAATCACATCTATATTGCTTTGTACTTTGTCATCGTTCACGACAGTCCCCTCTGCGAGCCAACCGGCTCTTCGCATTAGCCTATGAAAGACCTAACTTGCCACAGAAGCCTTCGAAGACACAACGGACTGAGGCACAAGCTGCTTAACGATTTGTAGACAGTTCCCCCTATCCCCATCTCGCCGATAGCTCAACTGATCCGCAATATCCTGAATGAGACGGAGCCCCCGCCCACCCTCAGCATCGAGTGAACTGGGAGGCAAATGGCGCAAATAATGCTCTAAATCAAAAGGAGCCCCGCGATCGCAAACCTTGAGAACCAAGACATCCTCCTCTAAAATCGCTTCCAAGCAAACAGGCGTCTCCTGGGGCAGCTCTCGGTGGGCATGGCGCACAGCATTGGTAAAAGCCTCCACCATGGCAATGCGGCATTGCTGCCAGACCATATCGTCATTTAAAAGCGGTCGCACAGCTTCGAACCAAGACAGCACCGCAGCCAGGTTACGAAGATCAGAGTCAATATTCAGCGAGATCTTTTGGAATATCAAGGGCCAAAAGGGATGCATGAACCGAAGTAGAGGAATCAGTATAAGCAGTTACTAGCCATAACTGATTTCTCTCCTATCACTGGGGCCAAACAATGCTCTACTTGCAATAACACAATGGAGAGATTGTCTAAAGCATAACGAATCGATTTTGGGGTGCCTTCCACAGCGACCTCTTTATAGTCATAATTCCCCATTCTGAAGAGAAATCAGGATGGGCATTTCTGAACCAACCCTTCACAATAACTTTAGTACTCCTGAAATAGCCAACATCAGAGGGATTTGTTCCATAAGGGGCTCGGGTTGTCCACTTATATGCGGCGATAGAGCTACAGTGACCTTGCCAGTAACCTTTCGTCTCAGTGACGGTTCCGCTCTGCAATTTCAGGGCATTTTGGAATTATGCGTGCAGTATGAACTGCTGCTCACCGCAGCAACCCCAGCGCCACCAGGTTTGAGATTGCCCCCATTCCAACTCACTTGATTTCTGACTCCTGAGCTTTTTTCCACCCGCCCACCGTCGCCCTGCCCCGGTCTATGGCAAATATTCTCGTCATTGATGACGATCCAGCAATCCAACTTGTCCTACGACGCACCCTTGCGAAGCAGGGCCATACCGTGGCACTGGCCGATAATGGCTACGAAGGCTTAAAGCAGGCCCAGCTAAGTCGCCCTGCCCTCATCATCTGCGATTGGATGATGCCCCTCATGGACGGCTTAGAAGTTTGCCAGCGCGTCAAGGCCGATCCTGAACTCTCGACGACGTTTTTTATTCTGCTCACTTCAAAGCGCTCTCTTTCCGATCGAGTGGAGGGTCTCGACACCGGAGCCGATGATTTTCTCGCCAAGCCGATTGAATTAGCAGAACTCCAGGCCAGAGTACGCGCTGCCCTAAGGCTGCAACAGCTCACCCAGGACTTACAAATCCAGAAGCAGCGCTTAGAGGCTGAGCTATCCGAAGCGAGTGACTATGTACAGTCGCTCTTGCCTGCCCCGATGCAGCATCCCGTGACCATTGACTCCTGCTTCATCCCCTCCCGACAGCTCGGTGGCGACTGCTACGACTACACCTGGATTAGCCCAAATCACTTGGTGGTCTTTCTGCTAGATATGTCTGGGCATGGCTTGGGAGCTGCACTGCCCTCGGTGTCCATATTGAACCTGTTGCGATCGCGCTCCCTCAACGGCGTTGACTTCCATCAACCCCAACAAGTCCTGAGCGCCCTCAACAAGATCTTTCAAATGGGGGACCAAGGAGACAAATACTTCACCCTCTGGTACGGGATCTATAACCTCGCAGATCGAAACCTTCGCTATGCCAGTGCGGGTCACCCTCCTGCGATCCTGCTCAATCGCAATGGCACAACCAGCCAACTCCTGCGACTCAAAACACCTGGCTTTCCCATTGGCATGTTCCCCGATGCCAAATTTATTTGCCACAGCCAGCAGATTGACCCCGGCAGTCAGCTCTATATCTTTAGTGATGGCGTCTACGAGCTACACCAGGGCAATGGAGAAATTTGGGGACTCGAACAGTTCGAGACGTTATTGAAGGGTCTCCACAATCGCCAGCAAAATCAGATCGCGACGGTCTTGGAGCGATTACGCCTCCACAATGGTTCGCCCATGTTCCAGGATGATGTTTCTTTGATCCAACTCAATCTCTAAATGACAAAGCCGCCAAGACGCAAGTTGCTGCATCCTGGCGGTTTGTGATTCAGGCATTCATCCCTATGAATATTGGACCTCCGCAACCTGCCTCAGAGGTTGTTTGAAAATTCGGCTGAGCGTCAGATTTTAGACTCGAATCAACCAGAGATCGCTTGAATTCCGTCGATTGATATTCACCTCAGAGTCATCTGCTACAGCCAGATGCCTTTTTCAAACAACCTCTTAAGCTCGCAGTAAAACCTATGACTGCCCCTGGCGTGGGTATTCCACATCCACAAACCCTAATTCAAATAGCTGTTGGTAAGCCCGCTGACCTAAATCCTGGGTAGGATTTTGGCTGCGCACAATCTGCACTAAGAGAGGCACCGCAAGATCGGGTTCATTTTGAGCACGGTGGACCAGGGCAAGCTGGTAAGTGGACTCATCTCGAAATTGGGCTGCTTCCACCGCTTTATCACGCTGGCTACGTGCCACTCGACTATCGACCCCTGTGAAAGACCCGGCGATCTCTTGATAGAAGTTAGAGATTTGGTTGAACACCTGGCGGGCACTCTTGAGCTTATTTAAGGCCAAAGGATAGTCTTGGGCAGAGACTGCTGCATTGGCCTCGGCCATCAGCCGCTTACCGCCGTCAATGCTCATCAAGCTATCGCCCTGGGCTAGGGGGCGCAGGTCCGTATCCTGAGCAATGATGACTTCGCCAACTGCGGGGGGCAGCTTAGCCTGGGCAGATTGGCCCAGAACAAGGCTGGGAAGCAAAGTTGCCGCAGCCAAGGAGGCCACAAAGCTGTAACGAAAAACGGACGAGGAGACAAGAGGCATAGTGCAACAAAAAGACAAGGGTTCGAATTGAATGGCCGCGCGGGAATATTTGTAGCTAAACTATCGTAGCGCTAGCGCTATAGCTTAAGGCCGCGAGGCCTCAGCCACCGTAGCTATAAAGACTATGGCGGCTGCGAATAAGTTTCGCCCAAGCTTCATTTGGTCGAGCTAGGTTGATCCCAGTCTCGGTCAAAAAAGCTGAACCAAACTCCTAGCAAGTCCAGACCGCCTTTGTCTTAATCCGGCGAAAATCAGTTGTCAAGGTATTTTACACCGATGAACTCTGCTTCTGATCCCCTTGATCCCAGCCCCCAGGCCCCACCTTTTGGTGGGGTTCCTCGGGGTCGTGAGGGGCTAATTTTGCAACGGGGCGGTGAGGAATTGGTTCTGCGCAAGTCCAGCGATCGCTTCACCGTCGCGCCCCAGCAGGACCCAGACTCTGCCGCCGCTAACTATCGCCATAGCGCTGGGCTAGAGCAGCTCCTGCGTAATCTACCCATCATTGAACGCCTCCCCATCCCCGGAAAAGCCTTCCAAGAGTTCCAAGTCTCTCCAACGGCTCTAGAAGAGACCATGGCCCAGGCGCGTAACTCCTCAGATACCCGCTACGTCAGCCACGTCTACAACCTCCACAACGATCCCAAAGCTCGGGTCTACCTCACAGACGAGATCACCGTGCAGTTTGAGCAGGCCCTCACCCCTGCCCTCAGCCAAACCACGACGGCTGCTCTCGGCCTTATTTATGACAAGCCTGTGGAAGGCTTAGAGAACACCTATATTTTTCGCGTGGGCAAGACTGCCCAGGAAAATCCGGTTAAGCTGGCCAATCGGCTCATGGCCCTGCCAGACGTGCTCCTAGCCGAAGCCAATGTGGTCGTCCCGAGCCAATCCAGCTATCGGCCTAAGGACACGCTCTATCCCCAGCAGTGGTATCTCAACCACAGCGGCAGCGGTCGCGATCTATCGATCAATTCCCACATCGCGGCAGAGCAGGCTTGGGATATTACCAGGGGCGATCGCTCCGTGGTGATTGCCGTGGCCGATGATGCGATCGACATCAGCCACCCCGACTTCCAAGGTGCGGGCAAAGTCGTCGCCCCCCGCGACCTCTATGACCGCGACTTCACGCCTCTCCCCGGCGGCGAAGCCGATAACCACGGCACCGCTGTTGCTGGTGTCGCTGTGGCCGAAGAAACTGGCACCGGCATCGTTGGTGTGGCTCCCGGCTGTGCCCTGATGCCCATCCGCACCACGGGCTTCCTGGACGACCAATCCGTCGAAGCCGTATTCAACTGGGCCTCAGACAATGGTGCCTCGGTGATTTGCTGTAGCTGGGGTGCGGGAGCCGTGCGTTTTCCTCTCTCCCTACGCCAGCGTGCTGCTATCACCCGCGCCGCCACTAAAGGCCGCAACGGAAAGGGCTGCTTGATTACCTTCGCCGCAGGCAACTTCAACCGTCCCCTCAATAGCACCGTAGAGGAGCAAGGCTGGCCCAAGCGAGTGCTCACGGGGGTTACCACCTGGCTGAATGGCTTTGCCGTCCACCCCGACGTCATTACCGTCGGGGCCTGTACCAGCCAGAACAAAAAAGCCGCCTACAGCAACTGGGGCAATGAGCTATTCATCAGTGCCCCCAGCAACAATGCTCCCCCAGCCATTTGGCTAGAAGAAACGGGCTATATCGAAGTCCCGCCCAAATACAACTACCGCCTCCCCGGTGCCACCGTGATTACGACGGATCGCACCGGCCCCCAGGGATACAGCACTGACAACTTCACCGATGCCTTTGGCGGCACCTCCTCGGCCTGCCCCGTTGTCGCCGGGGTCATTGGCCTAATGCTCTCCGCCAATCCCAACCTCAGCACTGCCGAGGTCAAGCGCATTCTCAAGAACAGCGCCGACAAGGTGATTGATCGCGATGTAGACCCCCAGTTCAAAGTTAACTTTGGCACCTACGAAGCCAACGGCCATTCCCAGTGGTTTGGTTACGGCAAGGTCAATGCCGCAAAGGCCGTTCAGCAGGTGCAGCAGTCCGCCCAGGGGCCTGCGAAGCCTCAGCAGGAATACAAGGTGGCGAGCAATCAGGTTGTAGCGCTGAAGGATGCCAGTACGACGCTATCGGCTTTACGGGTGAGTCAGGGGGGATTGGTCAAGACCCTGGCGATCGCCATCAACCTCGAACATGGCTACCTCGGCGACCTAGAGGTTTACCTCGTCTCCCCCAATCAAGACAAAATCCTGCTGCAAAACCGCACCCTCGGTCGGCGCACCCAGCTCCAAGCCACCTACGACGTCCAAACCACGCCCCTGCTTAAGCGCATCATGCAGCGCCCCGCCCAGGGCCTCTGGCAACTGGAAATCAAAGACTACGCCGCCACGCACAACGGGCAACTCAAGGGCTGGCAATTAACCCTAGGTATCTAGGTCCCCGATGCCCCAAACCTATAATCAGTCCACGGTAGGGGCAAAGCATTTCGACAATAGATTTGACGCAGCTCCAACCATTCAAAAACGAAATGCTTTGCCCGGCTTGCGTGCATGGGTGGGGCATAAGGCTAGGGGCGAAGCATTTCGACGATAGACCATGGATGGGGTATCCACCCAAATACGAAATGCTTCGCCCCTACCGTTCCAATGCGCTGGGGTTAGGCGGTTTCGCCTGTGGGTTCCACACCCGCAGCGGCATTAAAATCTGCCTGAAAGACTTCCAGAACGCCTGTTAAATCCTGATTCAACTGCTTCGCCGCTTCACGCCCCGATAGTTTTTTGTAGCTATCGGTTTCTAAGGGCTTGCCCACGCGAATAATGGCATTGGTTCCCCAAGGCACATCGGGCTGGTCGTAATACAGACCAATGGGCACAATTTTGACATTGAGGTCATCGCTCGCCGCCTGCATCGCCATGCGAGACAAACCCGCCTTAAGACGATGCACGGTCCCATCTTTAAAAATATTGCCCTCAGGGAAAATCGCCATCGACTTCTCTGCCTTCAGCAGGTTAATGGCATTACGTAAGCTGTCCCGACTAGGCTTCTTAGTATTGACCGGAAAGCCGCCCATGCGACGAATCACCCAGCCTTGAATGCTCTTCATCTCATCGGTCGTGACCATGAAGTAAACTTCCCGACCGATTACGAGTCTTCCCCCCACATTCGGCACCATGAAGGCATCCCAACGGGAGCGGTGCATGGGAGCCAAAATCACCGCCCCCTCAGTTGGCATATTTTCTTGCCCCTGAACCGTCACCGACTTGAAGTAGTAGGGCAAGAACAAAGACTTGCCAAAGCGGTACACAAGTGCTGAAAGCCAGGGCGAAATATAGGGCGTGAACTCGTTATCTTTAGCCATAGATTGAGCGCGATTGCTACGCAAGCTTCCGGAGGAATCGCCGCGAGCGAGAACGGCGGAAGGTGTCATCAAAACAAGGGTAGAGCGGGGACCATGCCGATAGTCGGGAACTCAAACAAGATCCAGCCATCAAACTTAATGTCACTGTAAAGCCTGCCTGGTCAAGGTGTCTGCCTCACTGGACAGTTCTTCCATTGGCAAAGACTAAGCCCACAACGAATCGGCCCCACCATCGAACAGAACCCACACCGTTGGACGGAGCTTAGGGTAAAAGGTTTTGGTTCTTAGAGCAAAGGTGACCCATGCCGTCGGAAGTTGGCTCTGACCTGGGGGCTAGCGGCCCAAATCATGCAACGTATGAATCACCCCCACACATTGCTGGGTAGTGGCTTCAACTCGCGGGCGCTTCGTGGAAGCCGGAGGATCAATCAGCTCGCCGATACGAATGGTAATAGGCACCTGACGAAAGCCAACTTTGCCTCGAATGTTGTGATTGCCCCAGATGCTGACGGGCACTAGAGGTACCTGCATTTTGGCGGCGATCCAGGCCGCTCCCATCTGGGGCTTATGGATTCGGCCATCGGCGGTTCGAGTGCCCCCAATGAATAGCCCAGCTCCCCAACCGTTTTCTAGATACTCCATGGCGCTACGCAGAGCCTTGCGGTCCGACTCGCCTCGACGCACAGGGTAGGCACCATAGAGGCGAATACCTGTGCTAAGCAATGGCACATTGAACAGCTGTTCCTTGGCCATGAAGGCAATGGGTCGACCCATGGCGCAAGACAAAAAGGGTGGGTCAAAGTCACTGGCATGGTTACCCACCGCCAAAAATGGCCCCTGCTTCGGCACGTTTTCTTGACCGTAGACCCGGCCATTAAAGTAACCGTGGAGCAACGGCGCAACGGCCCCCCATTTCAAGGCGTGGTAGAGCGCCAGAGAAACCGCAGGCTCACGCTGCTTGTAGGTGGAGAGGGCACTGTTGGGAGATGTCATAGGTTAGGAGCGCAGGCAAACGTTCAAACAAGGAAACGCAAAGTCTGATTTTCCCATGGGGTTGGCTATCTTCGGCAGGCTTCATTTGACTCAGCCCAGGAAGCGGCTTAGGTCCCCGCCACCAAGGCCTCAATAGCCTCAGCTTCACAGGGCAAGTTCGCCGTCAGCACTTCTGCACCGGTCTCGGTCACGAGCACATCGTCTTCGATGCGAATGCCTCGCACGTCGGCAAAATCTGCCAGGCGTTCCCAGTTGACGGCCTCGACGTATTTCTCGCGCAGGGCTGGGTTGTGGAGCAGGGCGGGGACTTGGTAGAAGCCGGGTTCAATGGTGACGACCATGCCGGTTTGCAAGGGGCGGTTGAGGCGGAGGTAGCCGAGGCCAAAGCGATCGCTCCTCTCCCTTCCTTCCGCATACCCTGCCAAGTCCCCCAAATCCTCCATATCATGCACATCCAGACCCAGCAAATGCCCCACCCCATGGGGAAAGAACAGGGTATGAGCATCCTGATCAACCAAATCCTCAGCCTTGCCCTTGAGAATGCCTAAGTCCACCAATCCTGCGGCGATTTTCTCACAGGCCAAAAGATGAATATCTTGGTACTCAACACCAGGCTTAACCGCTGCAATGCAAGCGTCATGGGCTGCAAGGGTCACGTCATAAAGGTCTCGTTGGGTCGAGGAAAACTTGCCGCTCACAGGCCAAGTGCGAGTAATGTCAGCCGCCCAACCTGACTGAGTTTCAGCTCCCACATCAGCGAGGAGCAGATCCGCTGGAGCCAAGGGGTGGTGGTAGACCTCGTTGTGCAGCACTTCGCCATGGACGGTGACGATACTGTTGTAGGCCATGGTCATGTTGTGGCCTAGAAGCACGCCCTCCATAGCCGATCGCACCTCCGCCTCAGTTTCCGCATAGGCGGTGGCTGCCATGCCAAATTCATGGGCGGCAATGGAGACATCGACAGCACGGCGCATTTCTTCCAGGCTCGCTTCGTCCTGGGTAAGGCGAGCTTGAACCAAGGCGCGCACGAGCTGACCATCAATGCCATTCGCTTGGGTTGGCTGGGCAACCGTTCGACCCAGAATATCCGCTTGACGATGCCCAGCGTTGGGGGACTGCACGGCCAACGTTGCCGCGCCTTCAGCTTTATCCGCCAGGGCTGCTAGGGGAAACGCACTATCAGCTCCGATGGTGTCTGCTAGCTCATCACGAGTGGGCTCCGGTCCATGCCAGAGGGCGGCTCCCGGTCCCGGCTCGTCCATAAAAAGGTCTAATCTGTCGCCTTCCAACCGAATCACCGCATTGACGATGGGAATGCCTGCAAAAAACAGGAAATGGCTACTGGCGCGAAAGGGGTAGCGGTTGGCGGGGAAATTGCGTGAGGGACTGCCGCCAGACCAGAGCAGCACAGGAAAATCGACGAGACTGGTGAGGCACTTACGCCGAGCGTGTAGGGCGGTGAGCTGGTCGGCAGTGAGGGACTGGAGCATGGGGGACCGGAAGCAAGTTGCTTTGATCCTAGCGAAGCTTGGGCCAGTCAGGATTACTTCTCAGGCTGGTTCGAGCAATTAGGCACTCCGACGGGCGTAGGCGTGGGTGGCTAGGGTGCCGAAGATGAGCGCGATCGCGCCCAACCAGCCCAGCATCAAGCCCAAATTCCCAACATCCAAAGTCCCCGTCGCCAAGCCCCGCATCGTCTGGGACGCCGTGGACACCGGATTCACCGCCACCACTGGCTGTAACCAAGCCGGAAAGCCCTCCAGCGGCACATAGCCCACACTCAAAAACGTCAGGGGCAGCAACCAAGGCGTCATCGCCACATTGATTGATTCCGGCGCACTCACCCGCAATGCCAAGAAAACAGCGATACAGGCAAAAGCACTGACAAACATCACCGGCACCAACAAAAATGCCAGGGCAAACAGCGGCCCTCCAGCCAAGCGAAAGCCCAGGAGCATTCCCACCAGGGTAATCAGCACCACCTGAATAAAGAAGCGGCCAGCACTGGCGATGATACGAGCAACCAGGGCAGCGGAGCGGGCGATGGGCAGGGTGCGCAGGCGAGCATCCATGCCGCCTTCCAGGTCTTCGTAGAATGCAGTGCCGACGTTGACGGAGCCGAACAGTAGTCCCTGGAGGACATTGAGGGGAACGAGGAATTGGGCGTAGTCGGCGTAGGTGCCGTTGGGGTCAACGACTTTGGCAAAGCTGGCGGTGAAGATCAGCAGCAGGGAGATGGGAAAGAGGGTGTTGCCGATGGTGACGCCGGGGTTGCGCAGGTCGAGGCGGAGGTTACGGGTGGTGAGGGTGGCGATGTCGCTGAGGCTGCGGCGCGGGCTGCCCTCGCGGCGAGATGCAATCAGGGATTGAGTTGTACGGACATCATGGCTAAGCATCAGCTAAACGCTTTCTCAAACTACGCAACATTCGGCTACTACCAATTTCAAATGCTTCTTGCAAAAGCTGAGGAATTAAGGCGCACACATCAACATCTGGGAAAACAAGGCTCGTCGTTGACAGCTTGTATCTACCATCCTCCAACAAATTAATTCTGAGTTCGCCATCTTCCAAAATCCAAAGCTCAGGCACCTGCAAACGCTCATAAGCCTCCAGCGTCGTTTTAGAGGTTAAGTCACATTCAATTGCCAAGTCTGGCGGTGGATCAACTTCAAGATCAAAGCGCATACAGTCCCGCATCCGCTCTGCATTCTGAATATAAAATTCAGTATCTGGCTCAACCCCTGCTAATTTCTTCTCACGCTTCAGCGTACTGGTCCCAAAGTCTTCCCAGTCCCTATCCTGAGCATCGAGTAGGGCGGTGACGATATAAGCGATGACGCGATTGGGTCGCTCATGGGCGGGCAGCGGAGACACAAGCTCTAAAGTTCCATCACAGTAAGCAACACGGATACCAGCTCGCTCATCATAGGCGGCTTGGATTTCCTCAAACTCAGCCCAGCTCAAGCCTTCCAGCGTCAAGCAACTGCCCGGCGTTAGCGACAGAGACTTCAGAGGCAAACGAATGGATGGGGCGATAGCAACAGCCATGGCAGCTCAGCGCAACACTTACGTTTCTACGGTATCTCTATCTTTGGCTCCTCGCACGAGTAGACGCACAGATTTAGGAGTCGAGGTGGCGATCGCACAATTCCATCACCGCAGCCCTAAACTCCTCAAACGCCTCATCAGTCACACTCTTCCAGATCACCCTGTCATCTGCCGTCCTGAGATAGCCATGGACAATGATGTTTCTCAAATTTCCTAGCGCCTTCACAGACTGCTGCATCTCAGCATCCAGCCATTCTGCTGGCAAATTCTTAGCCGCCTCAGCAATCTGCGTCACGCACTGAATAATCAGACGACGAGGAATGTTAGCGAGACG
>CALIGI010000049.1 GCA_938021205.1 uncultured Pseudanabaenaceae cyanobacterium | reverse complement strand
TGCAAAGGCTTGAAGCAAAATTGACGCAGGGTCAATTCGCAATGTGTATCAGGCCCTACAAGAAACAAGCCTACATTTCGAACAAAAGCTATATCCTTCATGCTTGCTTAAGGATTGAAATCCTGGTGAAGAAGGAATCCCCATGCCATGAACAGATTCACAGCATGGGGAGAACTCACAAGGTTATGCAACTCAATGGAAGCAGCAGTCACAAAAGTCGTGCTGCTGGGCGATCGCCCCTAGACATAAAGGAAGGCAGAATCAGTCAGCGCAAAGCTGGTGTCACCCTGCACCACCGCAATCAGCTCAGAAGTAGTTTCCTCCAAGCGGTAGATTCCGACACCGCTGGTTCCAGTTACTGATGCACCCAAGCTGTACAGATTGGCATCGCCCTGGAGCTCGATGCTATCCACTGCACTACTGAAGTCCGTAATCAGCGCATAGTCACTCAGGCCAGCCTGATTAGCATTGCCATCGGCATAGTAAACCTGACTGCTATTGCCAAGGACAAAGGAATCAGAACCTGCGCCACCGGTCAAAATATCGATGGTGCCTTGGCCATAGCCATTGCTCTCATCCACACCGACCAAAGTGTCGTCGCCGTTGCCACCCAACAAGCTGTCAGAACCAGCCTGACCCATCAGCAAGTCAGCACCATCGCCACCTTCGAGCAGATCATTGCCGCCCCCTGCCAACAGGCTGTCATCACCGGCTCCACCGTAGAGCTCGTTAGCGCTGCTGCTGCCAAACAGGCTGTCTTCGCCAGCACCACCATCTAGCAAGTCGCTACCGCTGTTGGCTTTGAGGATGTCGTTACCATCGCCACCGTAGAGCTCGTCGTTACCAGCCCCACCTTCGAGGGTGTCGTCACCGGCTTCACCGTAGAGAACATCATCGTTGTTGTTCCCCTTGAGGGTGTCGTTGCCAGCTCCAGCAGTCAAGACATCGTTACCGTTGCCTCCCTGAAGCTGATCATTGCCAGAGCCAGAAGTTAGCTGGTCATCACCATTGTTGCCGTAGAGCTTGATGGTGCTGCTACTTACGCTGGTCAGCTGGTCGTTACCGCTGTTGCCATGGACAATTTCCAAGCCCGCTGCATCCAAGTCCAGAACCAAGTTGCTGGTGCTTTGGAAATACGCAGTGTCGGTGCCGGTGCCCCCATCAATCACGGTGTCAGCCGCGTCAAAGTAGAGCTTGTCGTTGCCAGCACCTGCTATCAGTTGGTCAGCACCATCTCCCCCATTGAGGGTATCGTTACCAGCACCCGCATCGAGAATGTCGTTGCCACTGCCGCCTTCCAAGCTGTCCTTGCCGCTGCCGGAGGTCAGTTGGTCATCACCCGCTTCACCCTTGAGGGTGTTTTTACCACCAGTGGTTGTAACCACATCATTCCCACTACCGGCTTCGATGGTGTCATTGCCGTTGCCCGTAGAAACGGTGTCGTTACCAGCATCAGCGTAGATGGTGTAGCTGCTGTTATTTGTCGCGGTAAGAACATCATCACCCACATTGCTGTAGAGGGTCTCAACACCCGTTGCTGTCAGATCCAAAGTCAGGACTACGGAGCTTTCGTAATGGGCCGTGTCATTACCGCTGCCTGCATCGATGGTGTCATCAACATCGAAGACCAGAGTATCGTTACCGGCTCCAGCCAAAAGGCTGTCTGCACCCGCTTCACCTGTGAGAAAATCGTTGCCCGCATTGCCAGTAAGAATGTCATCACCGCTACCGCCAAACAACTCGTCGTTTCCACTACCGCTCGTCAATACATCATTGCCACCATTGCCGAACATATTGATGGTGAAGCTAGCAGAAGAGGTCAGGGTATCGTTGCCGCTGTTGCCGTGGATTTCTTCAATGCTTACTGCATCAAGATCCAGAGTCAAATCCGTAGTGCTTTGGAATTGCGCAACGTCTGTGCCGTCCCCCCCGTCGATGCTGCCAGAAGCAATGTCCGCAGCATCAAAGAAAAGCGTGTCGTTGCCCGAGCCAGCCATCAGGGTATCTGCGCCGTCACCACCGGTCAGACTATCGTTACCCTCACCCCCATAAAGCACATCATCACCGCTACCCCCATTGAGAATATCGTTGCCGACATCAGCGGTAATCAGATCATTGCCCGCGTCTCCGAAGAGGTTGTCATGGCCCACATTGTCAGTGATGCTGTCGTTGCCCGCACCGCCATGGACTTCAATGTTGTAGGTCTCAGAATGGGTAAAGGTGTCATCGCCATCGGCACCGTAAGCCAGTTCGATGCTACTAGCACCCAGGTCAAGAGAGACAGGCGCAGTCCCCTGGGCTCTGGCCACATCAAAGCCTTCACCCCCATCCACTTCTAAGTCATCCCCATCAAACTTGAGGGTGTCATTGCCTGCACCACCGCGTAGGATATCGGCACCATCACCCGCTTCAAGCGTGTCATGACCTTCTCCCCCTTCGAGCAAGTCATCACCGGCTCCTGCTTGGAGCAAGTCATTACCCGCTTCACCGAAGAGATTGTCATTGCCATTCTCTGCCTGGAGGTGGTCATCTCCGGCACCCGCCATTAGGTTGTCGTCGCCTTCACCACCATTGAGGTAGTCGTTCACGGCTCCACCGGTCAGGCTATCATTGCCACCTTTACCAAACATGACAGCTGTAGTTGCAGCAGCAGCTCCGTTGCCATTAGTGTGAGTGAAGGTATCATCGCCCGCATTGCCCTGAGCTTCATCAAAGCTATTTGCGCCCAAGTCTAAGGTAGCACCGGCCTCAGTCTCAACAATAGCGATGTCATAGCCTTCGCCACCTTTCACAACCGTATCTTCTGCATCGAAGAAGACCACGTCATTCTCAGCACCACCATCGAGCACATCAGCGCCAGCACCACCGCTAATCACATCCTTACCCGCACCACCAGAGATATTGTCATCGCCTTCTTGACCTGCAAGCCAGGCATCGTCGCCTGCATCTCCGGTAATGAGATCATCGCCGCTGCCCCCTTCAATCACATCGACTTCGTCCCCCCCATGGAGTTGGTCATTGCCCTCTCCGCCGTTGAGGTAGTCTTGACCCGCTGCTCCAGAGAGTTGATCGTCGCCAGTATTACCAAACAGGGAATCATTCCCGGCTTCGCCTGCGAGTTGGTCATTACCAGCCCCGCCTTCCAAGGTGTCGCTGCCATTCCCCCCCAGAAGGGAATCGATACCATCCCCCCCCCTCATGATGTCGTCGCCTTCGCCACCCAATAGAGTGTCATCTCCAGCACCACCGTCGAGGATATCGGCTAAAGCCCCGCCATCGAGCAGGTCGTCGCCATCGCCACCCAACAAGGTGTCATAGCCTTCGCCACCGATCAGGATGTCATTATCAGCACCACCCTCTAGGACATCATTGCCCAGCCCACCGTCAATGATGTCATCTCCGGCATCGCCACTGAGGTAAGCGTCATCTCCGGCACCGCCATAAATGGTGTCATTGCCTTCGCCACCAAAGGCCACGTCCACACCGTCTCCAGCGATCAGGATGTCATTACCTTGCTCACCTTTGAGCGTGTCATTGCCAATGCCGCCATAAAGGTCATCGTCACCTTCACCACCGTCAAGGATGTCATTGCCAGCATCACCGTAGAGGGAATCTACTCCAGCGTTACCCAAAACAACATCATCACCAGTTCCACCGCTAACGGTGTCATCGCCAGTTCCACCAGCAACTACATCGTTTCCAGCCTCACCATAGACCTCGTCATTGCCATCCCCACCGTCGAGCCAGTAATCATCGCCATCCCCACCCAGCAGGGTGTCATTGTCGGCATCGCCCATGAGTACATCATTGCCTGTGCCGCCTTCAAGGCGATCGCTGCCTTCTCCTCCTGACAGCACATCGTGCCCCGCATCACCCAGAACAATGTCATCCCCCGCACCCCCGGCTAACCAAGCATCATCGCCGTCACCCCCCGAGAGCCGATCATCCCCCGCTCCACCTTCAAGGGTATCAATTCCAGCACCGCCAGCGAGAACATCATTATCCTCTCCACCATGGAGATAATCATGGCCTTCGCCACCCAAGATATTGTCTTCACCCGCTTCTCCGTAGACCACATCTTGGTCATCACCTGCATCGATAGTGTCGTTGCCTGCACCACCATGGATGTCATCATCCCCAGAGTCACCAAAGATCAAGTCATCATCAGCACCACCATCAATACGGTCAATATTGGCACCACCGTGGATTTCATCTTGGCCTTCACCCCCCAGCATGACATCGTCATCGGCACCGCCATACATCAGGTCATCGCCACTACCGCCATCCATGACATCATGGCCCTGTTCGCCATACATCACATCTTGTCCATCGCCACCGGACATCCAGTAGTCGTCGCCACTGCCACCAACCAATTTATCGTTGCCAGCTTCACCTTCGAGGACATCATTGCCCGCACCGCCCAGCAGTACATCATTGCCTAGGCCCCCTTTGACGGTATCGGCATCATCGCCACCATCGACCCAGTCATCAGCATCGCCACCATCAAGATAGTCATTACCACTGCCGCCCTGGAGCAAGTCAGCACCGGCTTCGCCCATGAGCTTGTCATCGCCAGTACCGCCGTTCAGCTCATCTTGACCGGAGCCGCCTTCAAGAATGTCATGGCCTGCATCGCCGTTAATGATATCGTTCCCTGCGCCACCATCAAGCCAGAAGTCATCGTCATCACCACCGTTAATGACATCGTTACCAGCACCACCATCAATGGCATCCTTGCCCCAACCGCCTAGCAGTACATCGTTGCCAGTCCCACCCGCAATATAGTCATGGTGCTCACCTTCCGGTGTACTCACACCACCGGGCCCGGAAGGAAGATGGTTAGGATCGGTCGATTCAGACGCGGCGGAGAAGCCATTTCCGGTTTCGTCTACGTCACCGGTATAGATGTAGTTACCACTGGAATCTTGATCCCAGCCACTGCGATCGCCGTAGTCGCCATGAACCCAGTCATTACCGCTATCGCCGGAAATTTTGTCTTCGCCACTCCCGCCTTCAATGGTGTCTTCGCCTGTATTCCCTTCTAGCCAGGCATCATCTCCTTTGCCACCATGAATTTCATCGTCGCCCTCTCCTCCGATCAGGACATCACTACCTTCTAGTCCCCAAAGAACATCATCGCCCTCGTTACCACCAAGGGTGTTGTCCAGTGCGTTGCCAAAAAGAATCTCGTCCATGGTAGTTGCTTATGCCTGAGTTGCTGTTGTGAAGTAAATGGCAACACATCACCAAGCAAACCTAGAGCCAAGGGAAGATCACTCCTCCCCAGGCCACCGGTGCTTGGTCATGCTATTTGGCTAAGCTGGCAAAGTTTTAAGATCGGACAGGTCGCATCACCATCAGTAAAAGTCCACTTTTGCACTGTGGCTTGTACCTGGCGTTTGACGGGGCAATGGGCTTGGCAGCTCGCATTGCCGGTCCGATATTGAAAGCTACAGAGGCGGCGATCGCTATTTCTGAAAAAAACAAAAAGGCGAAGCCCTCACGACGACGGCGTCGCTCTGTGCTGCATTAGAGACTTAAGCATAGGCAATCAGTCATTGAGTTAAACAGAGCAAAATGTCTCAACTCCACTCCAAGAGATAGAAGTCCCTTATAACACAGGGATTACAGCCAACAGCAAAACAGTTGCTCTTGCATCATTACTCGTTAAAATACGTACTTGTCTTTTTTCGCTGCGAGACCTTTAAAACTTCATGCGGACCTGACTACTAATCTCCCGGCTATTTGATGCACTTTCACCGGTCTCGCGATCGATAGTATTGCTGAAACCATAGCCAATATCAACTTCAAGAGTACGATTGAAGCTAACGGTACAGACCGCATCATAACCATAGGCACGAGACCAGCTCCCCCCCGCATGCTGACGGCCCAGATTAGCAGCCAGCCGACAGTTCAAGAAATCGAAGATGGGCTTTTCCCAGGCCCCTTCAAAGCTGTACACCAAGAAATCTCCCGGTGTGAAGTAGCCACTGGCAGCTCCGATATCTTGCCGATAGCGCCAGTTAAATAAGTTTGCTGCCAATGCGAATTCTTCACCAAAGCGCCGCTCCAGGCGACTAAAGGACTGCTGTTCTCGGTTGCTATCGCTATAGCGACCCCAGGTGACATTAGAGAACAGCGTCGTCTGCTCATCAATTTGCCAAAACAGGCTAGGTCCATAACGGAAGGCACTAATTTGATTCTCCAGGGTTTCCACATTGAATTTATAGGGACCGTAGTCCAACGCCCAGGACAAAACAGCTTTCTGTCCAATGGGAATCGTTGCCTTGGTGGAAAGACTGGGGGCTGGTGCTAAACGATTGAAGAAGTCAATCCCCGCGACAATATCTACCGGAATCCCTTCTATTTCTTCCTCGTAACCAAATTTCAAAGGAATGTTGATCAACTTGGCAAAGTTAGGCTCATCGTAAAGATTGAAACCGGTGGAGAATTGTACGGGGGTTCCATCTCGTAAACGGCCCTGGAATACGGGCTCGAAAACATCACTCCCCTGACCAGAATTACTGAAGTCGTCATCGAGATCGAACTGTATATTCTCCAGAGTGAAAAATGGTTCTCGGGGTTCTTTAAAGCTGGGTGGCTCTGAATCGGCGATCGCCTCTTCAGGAGCTTCTACCTCTGGTACAGATGGCGCATCCTCGGCAACTGCCTCTGTCTCAGTGGGCCCGGGAATGGGCTCGGGAGCGGTCTCAGGTGCCGCGATCGCGGGTAAAGGCGACCCAGGAACGTCAGGAGCTAAAAGTTCAGGGACTGGCATGAGCGGATTTGGGCCTTGATCCGCCGAAGGCGGTGGCAGCCTCAGCCGCAAAAGGCTGGCATCGTAATAAAAGAAGGGTAGCCGAGGCGCAGCCAAATCCGGATCCAGGTTTTCTGGTGCAGCCAAGAGCAATGGCTCAGTGACAGGTTCAGCCCAGCGCTCCCCTAGCTCTAACGCCCCGCTAGGACAGATTCCGTCATCGCAGCGCTCATCTGCTTCACCCAGTTCAAACTCCCACACCTGCTGAACAGACAATCCCTCAGCCCCATCCCCCAGCTCATTAAGCCGGGCCTCTGCGGACTGACCCAGGGGTATACCTAAACAGGCCAAAGCGACCCCCAACTGCAACCCGCAGCGGAAGCCGTACCAAATCATCTCCACTCGGGCCCAATGAGTTGAGCTTGGTCCCGAGGGAGCAAATAGCCAAAGCCC
This sequence comes from uncultured Pseudanabaenaceae cyanobacterium, assembly GCA_938021205.1. GTDB lineage: Bacteria > Cyanobacteriota > Cyanobacteriia > PCC-9006 > JAAUQQ01 > JAAUQQ01. The sequence goes on along the minus strand of CALIGI010000049.1, from coordinate 13,811 downwards.
TTGGCCCATGGGGTCAACTGAACAGAGCAATCGCGATATAGATGCACCCCGACCCAAATCCAGCGATTCATCAACAGCCAAGATTAAGGCAAGCTTTACTATAGCGACTGGAATGAAGCAGCATTGTCCGTGTTATCACGGGAGTATCAATCGTGGTTATACGGAGAGATAGACCATATCTAGCCGTAGTTCCACAGCTTTAGAGAAGAGGTAGTTCTATCATTGAAGCCCCCTACCAGAGTCGCTTTAATAGGGGCATGCATTCAAGTTGGCAGCTTGATGCTTTGGTTGACTGGCAAAGTCAAATGCCCAATCTCCATGGTTCTGTCCTCCTGCACGGGGCTCTTCCATGGGGGGCGGGTTTTCTCATTTTCGCCCGCGCGATCGCACAGTCGTTTGTTCAGCAATCACTCGCAACAAGATTGCTCTCAATCCCGAAAATCTCAATCTATTTAAGTCTTGAAATCCTTCGAACGAGGCTGCAAGTTATTCAGCACCCATCCTAGCTTGCTTGTTATATCCCTCAGAAGAGCGCCAACTTTATCCACAGCGTACAATCGAGCTAGCCAGGGTTTTTACTCCGCTAGGTCATCGTGCGAAAACTGATTCCCGCCCCTCTCAAACTGCAAGCTCGGGTTTATCAACGCCACTGGCAAGATATTCGTCAAGGATATCGCGATCGCTTCGTCTCCCAATCCCCATCACTCACACTTCAAGACATTAGCCCACCAGCCTTCACCCATCAGTGGGACATCACCCAGCCCATCCCCAACACCAGCCATTCCACCAACAAGCGAGTCAACCTAGCCCAAGCCATTAGCCAACTCAACCACGTTGTCCTCCAGCCCCAGCAGATTCTGTCCTTTTGGCATTTAGTGGGAGCACCCACAAGGCAACGCGGCTACTGCGAGGGTCGAGCCATTGTGGGCGATCGCCTCAGCAGCGAAGTGGGCGGTGGTCTCTGCCAGCTCTCCGGGATGCTCTACTGGCTGGGGCTCCAAGCGGGATTGGAAGTGCTGGAACGTCACCCCCACTCCCAAGACCTCTACACCGACGAAACGCGCTATGCCCCGCTGGGCTCCGATGCCACCGTGGTCTATGGCTATAAAGATCTACGCCTCATCAATAACCAAGCCCTACCGCTCAGCTTCAGATTCCATCTGAGTGACGACGCTGTGCAGGTCAGCCTTTGGGCTCCACAGCCCACGCCCCACTGGACAGTCAACTTTGAAGCATTGTCTGCATCAGAGTTATCAGCTCCTGGAGATTGGGGCGATGACACAACCTCCCAAGCCAATGGCATTTGGGTTAAAACAACGCGTTGCCTACCTCCAGCAAGTGAGCCCAGCAACGCTCCTACTCTAAGGCCCACACCAGGGCCAGCGCTCGTGAGCCAAACCTTCTATAGACGCTCCCTCTAGCTGACTCATTCGGGACGATTGACCACGGGCACTTAAAATAGCCAACGAAGCAGCTTTGCAGGCTATCCCGTGACCTTCCTAACCGCTCTAACGTCCAGCCCGTTCCTCTGGTTGCCGCTCCCCGGCAGCAATGCAGACCTCTTTGCCATGACCTTTTTCCTGGGCATCGTGGGCGTCGTGGTCTGGAACATCTATTACAGCGATCCTAAATAATCCCTTATTTAATTCATCATCAATGACCTCTCCTCGCCTGCCTGAAGGTCGCTCTCATAGCTCCGATACACCACGCAAGGGCATATTGCGATCGGCATTGCTGAAGATCTCGCCTGGGCAGTTGATCTTAATGACGCTGTTTATGGTGACGGCACTGGTGGTGATTGCCATTCGCTACTTGCCCTGGTGGTTGCTGCTGGCGATCGTCCTGGGTATTGGCGTATTGCTGCGCTACGGCATCCCCTTCGTGCTGAAGCAACTGCTCATGCTGCCGTTTAAGGCAAAAGGTAAAGCTTTGGAGGGAGCAACGATTCAGGTACACAGCATCAAGCCCGCGCCCTTCCCTAGTGCGAAGGACAGCGAGCAGAGCTATTGGGATGCAGAAGATTTAGCTCGTTACCAGGAGATGGATTGGTATTTTTTGGATGTAAGCATTGCGCCACCGCTAAATCAGAGTGAAAGGTTTCGGCTGTGGGAACCGGGGGAGCTGTTGCTAATTCCGGCGTCTGTGAAGGGCAATAGCTTAGAGAGTCTGGAATGCGATGAGGTGGCGATTCACGACTATCGCGTGTTTGATGGGGCGTTTAAGGCGGATGCCCAGGGGAAATATGAAGGAGCGAGGCGGTTGCTATTGCATCTAGGCGCGAAGTCGGAAGTCAAGCAATTGGTGTTTCGATATTATTTGGAACGATTTGGTGAGTTTGACTTAAGGATCTAAATTGGCTCAGATCTAGGCGACAAGAATAATGGTGACACCCCCGCAATGACAAACGAAGAATTGTTCACACGCTATGCTCGTGGAGAAAGAAACTTTCGCGGCATAAATCTAGATGGAGCAGACCTATCCGGCAGAGACTTACGTGATATAGATTTGAGTAACGCAAGCTTAAGCGAAGCCTATATGGAGGCTGTTCAACTCGACAATACTTGCCTCCGCAACACTTACTTCTTTCAAACTTGCCTCGATGGAGCTGGCCTTCAGAAATGCGATTTTACGGATGCAAGCTTAGGCTATTGTTCCTTGTCTAGCGCCAACTTAACTGGAGCAAGGTTAGTCAATTACAATTTGAGTTCTGCCGAATTCTTCCACTCCAATTTAAGTGATGCAGATCTTAGTGGTTCCCAAGTGGATGATGGAACGGAATTAGACAATGCCATCTTTAAGAAAACAAAAATGCCTGACGGAACTCTAAAAGGTAGTGAGGCGTAGGGTTATGCCTGACCAGGGATCAGACTTCAACCATGGCAAGATTTATTACTACGGCTGAAACTGCTGAATTAACCAGGCTGTGACCTGACTATCATCCTGCTCTCGCGCCAGCCTCAACGCCTCCTCCAGCACCGATAGCTCTAGCCCCGGCAACACCTGCGACACCGCAATTCGCCGACTGCCACCATCCGCAATTGCAAAGGCAACAATCTCCGCTGTCCCCACATCCACCACCCAATACTCCGCAATCCCCAGCGCCTCATACAGTAACCGCTTCCGTCCCAAATCATCTCCCAAAGAAGAATCTGCAATCTCCACCGCCAAATCAGGGGCAGGAACTTCATCTAAGTTGGCAATGGAGCTTCCTTGGGGAGCGAGGTCAACGCGATCGCCCACGTAATAGGAAACATCAGGTTGAGCTTCCCTCGTTCCAGGCTTACGAAACGAAGCATTGGTAAGCCCTCGAATGGGAATCCCTTTCAATGCGCAAAATAACCCCAAAGCCAGAATCGCCATCGTATTGTTACTGGCATGATCAGGGCCTACTCCCATTGTCTCAACCTTCATTAAGCCATCAAAATAGTAGCCCTTTGCCTTTTCATAGGCAGGGTCTTCAACCAAACTGATAAATTCATCCCAGGTTGCGGATGTCCAAGTATTCAGTCGTGGCTTTGTAGGTGCTTGAACCATGGTGTCAGCCTCGAAGCGATCGCCCCTCCATTCTAATCCCAGCCTCAAAACGCTGACTGTCCCACATCACAACGCATTCGCCCCAAACGCCAACACCTGCTCCGCCGTCAGCTCAAACTCAGGAATTACCGCCGAAACCAGACGAGTCTCACCCTCAAAAACCTCATCCTCATACTGACCCTCCACCCAGCGACAAACTATAATCTTCTGCTCCGCTGGATCAATAATCCAATACTCCGCAATCCCCCGCGCCCCATACTCAGCAAGCTTATAGCGATAATCCCGATTGCGATTCTCCTCACCCGGCGACACCACCTCAACCACAAGCGCAGGCGGCGACATATCCCGCGTTAGCAAATTACGCTTCGCCCCAGCCAGCGCCTGATAAGACGCCTCACTGTGAACCAACAAATCTGGAATGCGGCAAGTCGCCCGACGCCCGCTCACCTCAACCTCAGTCTTATTCGACAACAGCGCAATCGGCACATGCTTCGCCAGCTCAAACATCAGCCACTTGGCAATGCTGTCATTCTCTGGCGACTCTACCGGCATCTCAACTAACAGCCCATTCTCTAATTCGTAGGCGCGATCGCCCTCACCCTCATAGGCCAAAAATGCCTCAAAGGTCATCACTAACTCTTCTGCCGTTTTAGCAGAAGCAATACGAAGCTTTTGGGGTAAGGCTTGAGTCATGACAAAACCTAAACGCTGAGTGCGTAGTTTCCATTGTAAGCGCAGCAGCAAAGCCAGCTATGATCAAAAACGCTGCACGTTCCTGGACCCGAGAGCCATCTACACCCCGCCCCTCGCCCGCCTCATCGAACAGCTCCAGCGCCTGCCCGGCGTCGGCCCAAAATCCGCCCAACGCCTCGCCCTCCATATCCTCAGCCGCCCCGAAGCCGAAGTCGAAGCCCTCGCCGAAGCCCTGATCAACGCCAAACAGAAAGTGGGCCAATGCAGCGTCTGCTTCCACCTCTCCGCCGACCCCATCTGCAACATCTGTAGCGCCCCCAACCGCGACAACGCAACCATCTGCGTCGTCGCCGACTCCCGCGACGTCATCGCCCTCGAAAAAACCCGCGAATATCGCGGCAAATACCACGTCCTCGGCGGCCTCATCTCCCCCATGGACGGCATCGGCCCCGAACAACTCAATATCCAGCCCCTCATCCGCCGCGTCAGCCAACAAGGCACAGGCGAAGTCATCATGGCCATCAGCCCCAGCGTCGAAGGCGAAACCACCACCCTCTACCTCGGCCATCTACTCAAACCCTTCACCCGCGTCACCCGCATCGCCTTCGGCCTCCCCATGGGCGGCGACCTGGAATACGCCGACGAAGTCACCCTCGCCCGCGCTCTCGAAGGCCGCCGCGAAATGGACTAACCCCTGTAACAACGGTAGGGACATGGCATGCCATGTCCCTACAAGAAATCGAAATCGCGCGTCAGAGAATCAAGACAGCTTCTGCTTAATAAAGCCAACCACCTGGGCCAACTGCTTCTTCAGCGTCGCCACTTCCTGCTCCAAGCTGTCCACACGAGCATTCAGCGCAGCCACCTCTTCTGCACCAACACCCAAATTAGGATTAGTGGGGGCCGCAGAAACATGGGGACGATTGCGAGCCTTCATCATGGCGGCCTTAATGGCCTCCATCAGCTCTGCCTTCTCGAAAGGCTTCTCAATGAACTCAAAATACTCAAAAGGCTCAGGCAACTTCTCCGTCACCTCTTCCTTCCGACCCGACATCACCACTAGGGGAATGGCCGCTAGGGAAGGATCAGCCTGAATGTGCTGAAACACATCCCAACCATTCATCTTAGGAAGCAAGAAGTCCAGCATGATCAGGTTAGGCATCTCATCGCGGATGAGCTGCAACCCCTGAACGCCATCCTTAGCTTCGAGGATGTCAAAGTTACCGGTGGGGAGCATATCCTGCACCCGCATCCGAATCACTTTACTGTCGTCAATGACGAGGATTTTGTGGGCTGCCACAGCTAATTCTTCTCCAAGATGTCAAGCGAATGTTCGAACATGCTGTTCATGGGGAGAATGGGGCGCTTCTCCTAACCGTTAGATCGTAGTCATTTTCAGTCTTCCCAGAAGCTTTGTAACACTCTACGGAAGTCGAAAAAACAAGGGCTGCGATCGCATGTGGCTAAGATAGCACAGCCATTTCAGAGCGACCATGGAGAATAGTCTGCGAATGAAGATTTTTTATTTCATTGAAGTAAAATATCGTTTTTCCTGTGTTAGGCCCAATCTCTCGACATCTCACCACAGCCTCACAATCGCACATCGTCATTAACACCACCGCCTGCCCTATCGAACATGGACAATCAATGAACGTCAAACGTGGTACAACCGTCGCTCGGCTTCCAGACCGAGCCTAAGCCCAGACAAAACTCACCGGCCCACTCTAGCCTTAAGGGTTGCACTATATATAGAGTAGAAATAGGCACCTACGCCGCCCCTATTTTCTGCGCATCCGTCCTCGCCACGAGCCTCGCCTATGACCTCCTCCCAGCACCCCGCCCAAGGGCTCCCACAAGGTTTACCCCGGTGGCTCAAACGCCCCATCGGCAAAGCCAGCGAGCTATCGGAAGTGCAGCGCATCATTAAACAGCGCAACATCCACACCATCTGCGAGGAAGGCCGCTGCCCCAACCGGGGCGAATGTTACTCCCAGGGCACAGCATCCTTTTTACTCATGGGTCCCACCTGCACCCGCTCCTGCGGTTTTTGCCAAGTGGACAAGGGCCACGCTCCTATGCCCCTGGACCCCGACGAGCCAGAGAAGGTCGCCGAATCCATTGAGCTGCTGGGCTTACGCTACGTGGTCCTCACCTCCGTCACCCGCGACGATCTGCCTGACCAAGGCGCAGGCTGGTTTGCCAGCACCATGGCAGCAATCCGCCGCCGCCAACCCGACACCCAAATTGAAGTCCTCACCCCAGATTTTTGGGGCGGCCAGCCCGATCCTCAACAGGCCGAGCTGGTCCAGCATCAGCGCATCACCACCGTCGTCGCCGCCAATCCCACCTGCTACAACCACAACATCGAGACCGTGCGCAGCCTCCAGGGCAAGGTTCGCAGGGGAGCCAAGTACGAACGCAGCCTTCGGGTTCTCCAAGTGGTCAAGCAGCTCAATCCCACAATTCCGACCAAATCTGGCATCATGTTGGGCCATGGGGAGACTGAAGCGGAGCTGATTGAAACCTTGGAAGATCTGCGCGGGGTTGGCTGCGATCGCGTCACCCTGGGCCAATACATGCAGCCCTCCCTAGAGCACTTGCCCGTCCAACGCTACTGGACCCCCACCGAATTTGACCGCATCGGCGAAATTGCCCGCAGCCTAGGCTTCGCCCACGTGCGCTCCGGCCCCCTCGTGCGCAGCTCCTACCATGCAGGCGAAGAGGAATAGGCTACCGTTCAAACCCCACCCCACATAAATAACGGTCGTCACCCTCCCCCGGCCCCCACCCCCAAAATGCTGCGGGTGGGGGCTTTGTTGTGCCAACCTCGACCGCTTAGGGGCTGTCACCCCCCAGAAATTACGGACAACTCGACAATTTGCCAAATCCGTAACCTCCCCCATGGAAAACAACCACTGCTGTAGTGAGGCGACAAAATCGAGTCAAAGATCCGAGGCTTCCAGGAGGGCGATCGCCCCAACACTTGTTCTAGATCCCTCCTCCCCATCAACAGAGCCAAAACTTCCGTGCATTAACGGATTAATTCTCTTTTGGCGAGGAATTATAAATACAGACATAGGCCCCCGATGGGGCAGACACCTCAAGGGACAGCCTCTCACCGGGCAACCATCCCCCAGAGGCTTTCCCCCTTGCCGGTCCAAATCATCGCTGCGGTGAAGCCCCGCCTCTTGCCTTCCCAGGGCATAAACCAGGCATAAACAGGGCTCCCTTATCTCACCGAGCTGCCAACTCAATCCAGAATCTTTGGCAACTCTCAACGCCATCGATGCCCCAGCTCCCCACCCCCCGTGCTACCCGTACCGCTTTACTCAGTGGTGCTCTACCCAAGGATCTTGACTATGGAAGTTGCCGTCGCTGCGATCGCCCTAATTACATTTTTTTGTGGACGTTCTGTCTGCTGTGATCCCAGCCCCAAACTAAAGCTAAAACCCGGTCACAGCAAGGATATGGACCTTATGATGAGCGACTACATGGAGTACATGGCAATGGAAGACCAGCTCCAGAAAGATCAATATCATCAACTCAAACCGCTCTACCGCCGCTAGAATGCTATGCCTCAACCCCAACAGAGTCCTGCGACACTTCCGCATTGTCTCTTGAAAGGGTTATTGCATCAGGGTTCCATTCAATCGCATTCGCATTGTTCTAAGCCGTCTCTCTCCTAGAGCAGCCTGGCTTAAAACGAAGCAATGCGACACATTCAACAAAGACTCAACCATCAAGTCATCTGCCTATGCCTTTACTCCCATAGAAACGAAATTAAGTCCGAATATCTTTTGAGATTACGAGCCAGGGAGAGGTCCCTGGCTCTTTTTTTGTCTCAAGAACGAGGATGACACTAGACCGTCAGACATCCCCCCCTGATAGTATCGAGTCTTAATTTTTAGAGAGACGATTCGTCATCTCAAGGTGCTCTGCCATGCGAAATGCTGTTCCCCCTGGCCCTTTATCAGCCCCAGCGAAGCGAATCATCCTGCGAAATATGGTGATCGCCAGCCTCATAACTCTGGCTGTGGCGCTGTTCTACTGGCAATTCAAATTCGATGGCAACATCACCGGCTTCTTCCGCATCGGCGATGTTATTCCCCTATCTCCTTACCTTGACCCAGCCCAAGCCCTGATCTACCCAGATCAGCTAGGCTATGACGGCCAATTCTTCCTCACCCTCGGTTTCGATCCGACTCTAACGAATCCCGATAGCGTTTTAGCCCTAGATAATCCCCCTTATCGCTACCAGCGCATTTTTTATTCGCTGCTAGGCTATCTGCTAGGACTAGGCCAGCCAGCGCTGATTCCCTATGTTCTTGTCGCGATCAACATGGCTTGCATCGTCCTGATCACTGGACTGATTAGCTGGGCATTTCAGACAAGCGATGCAACGCACGCCACCAACGCCACCGAATCAGCCATCCCTCGCCCAGACTGGGCACCGCTACTGACCCTTTGCATCCCCGGCATTTGGATGATTCTGGGCTTCTCAACAGCGGACTTACTAAGCAGTCTGCTGCTGCTGACGGCATTTTGCTGCTATCACCGGGGCAAAGTGGGACAAACGGCAGGGGCGATCGCCTTAGCCTGCCTCACCCGAGAAACAATGGCCATTGGCTGGTTCGCTCTCTTGTTAGACAGCATACGTCGAAGAAACTGGCCCCAAGTAGGAGCCCTAATCATCGCCATATGTCCCACAATGGGCTGGCGTCTTTACATCACCCACAACCTGACGCAATATCTCAACAACGGCCTCACCAATAGCTTCGTCTTCCCCTTCACAGGCATTACAGGAAAACTCATCACCTTGGTCAAAGGTGGCCTCGACAGTAACAACCTCTTTGAGGGCTACGCCTTCCTCCTGCTCATAGCCGTCTTTGTCATGCTGCTCTGGAGGGCCAGACAATCTCGCCACACCTTCGCCATCTGGCTAGCAGGTCTGCTCTACGCCTTACTCTTCTTCAGCAGTGCCACAGCCATCTTGGAATATTTCTTGGGCTACAGCCGAGTCTATGTAGATGCCTTCTTACTCCTGTTATTAAGCTGGGGGCTGGGGCAATCCCACAGAGCCTCCAATACTTCAGCCCCATCTCAAGCAGCATTCTTCCACCCCCAAGGCCTACTGCTCGCCGCTGGCATCGTTCCCAGCCTCGCCTTCATCCTGCTCAGTAATTGAATCCATATCCGACAAATCGCAAGGAGCTTGGGGCGAAGCATTGTGCCTAAGGGACTCGGATGGAGCACATAGACATTGCCCCAATGCTCTCGCCCCTACCCTGCCAACAAACAAATAACGCGATTCAAGCCACCACTTATCGACCCAAATGGCTTAACAAACTGAGGGCATAGCTGTCGCAAAACGTTGAACTTTCGCAACCATTCCTCCCCGTCAATGGGCACAACCACCAGGGATCGCAACAATCATGAGCATCTGTTTCAGGCTTCATTAAGTTTCCCTAACGGTCATAGCCCACCGTTTAGATTCCTCGATAGCTTGTGGAGTGATACCTTTCACCTCTTTTTCTCTAACTGCGATGGATGCCACAAACTTTCCCTGGCTAACGACCATCATCTTGTTTCCCATTGTGGCGGCCCTCGCGATTCCCCTTATTCCGATGAAGGAAGAAGGGAAAAAGAGCAAGACCATCCACTGGTACGCATTGACGATTGGCCTGATTGACTTCGCGTTGATCATCTACACCTTTTGTACCCAGTACGACATCCACGAACCAGGCCTCCAACTCGTGGAGCAATATGCATGGGCTCCCCAGATTGGCCTTAACTGGTCCCTCGGGGCAGATGGCCTGTCCATGCCGCTGATTCTGCTAACGGGCTTTATCACCACATTGGCAATGCTGGCCGCCTGGCCCGTATCCATGAAACCGAAGCTGTTCTACTTCCTGCTGCTGACCATGTACGGCGCGCAAATTGCGGTGTTTGCCGTGCAGGACATGCTGCTGTTCTTCCTGGTTTGGGAACTAGAGCTGCTGCCGGTTTACTTATTGCTCTCCATTTGGGGCGGCAAGAAGCGCTTCTACGCGGCGACGAAGTTCATCCTCTACACCGCAGGGAGTTCGCTGTTCATCCTGGTCGCAGGCCTAGCCATGGCCTTCTATGGCGATGTCATTACCTTTGACTTCCGAGAACTAGCTGCGAAGGACTACACCGTCAACTTCCAGCTCCTGGCCTACGCAGGCTTCTTGATTGCCTACGGCGTCAAGCTGCCAGTAATTCCCTTCCACACTTGGCTCCCTGATGCCCACGGTGAGGCCACAGCGCCAGTCCATATGCTCCTGGCTGGCATCTTGCTGAAGATGGGCGGCTATGCCCTGCTTCGCATGAACTGCGGCATGTTGCCCGAAGCCCATGCTCAGTTCGCGCCCATCCTGATCATTCTCGGCATTGTCAATATCATCTATGCAGCGTTGACCTCCTTTGCCCAGCGCAATCTCAAACGCAAGATTGCCTACTCCTCCATCTCCCACATGGGCTTCGTGCTCATTGGTCTGGGCTCCTTCACGGACCTGGGCACCAGCGGCGTCATGCTGCAAATGGTGTCCCACGGTCTCATCGGTGCCAGCCTCTTCTTCCTGGTGGGAGCCACCTATGACCGCACCCACACCCTGATGCTGGATGAGATGGGCGGCGTCGGTCAAAAGATGCGCAAGATGTTTGCCATGTGGACGGCCTGCACCATGGCCTCCCTAGCCCTGCCCGGCATGAGCGGCTTCGTCGCTGAGCTGATGGTCTTTGTCGGCTTCGCCACCAGCGATGCTTATTCACTGACCTTCCGCATTGTCGGCGTCTGTCTCGCAGGCATTGGCGTGGTACTGACGCCCATCTACCTGCTCTCCATGCTGCGGGAAATCTTCTACGGCCCTGAGAACGAGGAGCTCACCAGCCATGAAGCGTTGATCGATGCGGAGCCTCGGGAGCTATACATCGTGACCTGTCTGCTGGTGCCTATTATCACCATTGGCCTCTATCCCAAGATATTGACCCAGGTTTACGAATCCACCACCAGCCAGCTCACGGCACGCCTGCGGGATGCAGTACCGGGTCTAACTCACACCGTGGTGGCCCAAAGCTCTCTCTATGCTGCGGAGCTACGGCCTGCCCTGAGCCAAGCTCCCTTGCGGGCTCCCGAGTTGGGTCATAGCTGAGGGTAAATTGCCAACCTTGGGGAGAAAGAACGCTGGCTTAGCAATGGTGGCTGATCGATCGCCTACTCTCCCACCCTAGCCCTAAACTTGAAGCCCTAAATTGCTAAAGCAGTTGCCTAGGCAGTAGTGAAAGCAACCGGTCCGAAAGGTCCAACCTACGGAGCTGCTGGCGATCGCCAGCAGCTCCGTCTCACTTTCAAGCCTCACCAAATGGTTGCATCGACCAATCACTCCCCCATAACAAGGGCGTAACAAAAAACTTTTGTGGTAAATTTATGCTCCATTTTTCACACAAGCGATTACCATTAGGCAGAACAAAGATCCTAGTGCCGCGACAGAATCCACAAAGATGTCGCTGTAAGTCTCTAGGACAATGGCTTTCAGATATCGCTTCTATCCAGCATCTATGGCCTCTCCAGCGCAGCGCGCGATCGCCCTCTTAATAGACATGGCTGACCGGGGTGACATTGATCCCTGGGACGTCAACGTGATTGAAGTGATTGATCGCTTCCTGGAAGAGCTGCGCCTAGACGACCTCTCCGACTACTTCACCAGCGGCCAAAAGAATTTTGGCCGCGCTCGCTACGAAGCCGACCTATCTGAATCCGGCCAGGCCTTTCTCTATGCCTCCATGCTGGTGCTGCTCAAGGCAGATACCCTGGCCCAGGAGGAAGAGCAACCTGAAGAAGAATTTGAAGAATTCGGCGAAGACTACGAAGAGGACAGCAACTTCACCTCACTCCCTCGCCACCTAGAACGCCAACTGCGCCGCCGTGCCGTGGCCCGTCCTCCCCAAAAGCGCCAAGTCACTCTTGCCGAGCTGATCGAACAGCTAGAGCTCATGGCCCTAGCCCTGGAAACTCCCCGCAGCCAGCGCCCCAAAAACCGCGCCCGTGAAATGAGCAAGCGCCAGGCCATCCGCTCCATCTCCCAACTGGCCCACAAGGAGAACTTGGGTGAAATGGCCGAAAGCCTAGGCGTCTTTGTTGCGGAGCGCTGGACAGAGTTGCCCGCCCTGGGAGATGGCTGGGTTGATTTCGATGCCCTGGTGAAGGTGTGGCATAGCAGCCCCCTCAATACCTTTAGCGACCATCTGGACCGCGTGGGCGTGTTCTGGGCAATGCTCTTCCTCTCGGCCCAGGGCAAAGTGGAGCTGATGCAAAAAGACTTCTATAAAGGCTTACAGTTGCGCCAAAGTGAGGCGGTTGCCGCGCCCCGTCTTGAAGTCGTGGCGGCTTCAGCTTCATAACGACCATGGCGAAGCGTTCTTCAGTTCTCCGCGTTGAACCTGGCTTTTCTGGCTTTCCCCAGGAGGGCTTTGAGTTTCTACGAGCCCTGCGGGACAACAACAGCAAGGATTGGTTCGACGAGCATCGCAGTACATACAAGAATTCCCTACGTCAGCCCCCCTGTCGGTTAGTGGAAGATCTGGTAATCATTTTTGATTCCAAGCAACTGCAATTAACCGGTGATGTTAAGCGATCGCTCTTCCGCATCAACCGCGACGTGCGCTTCTCCAAAAACAAATTGCCCTACAATTGCCACGTCAGCGCCGCCCTTAGCCGCTCCGGCTCCCGCAAAGACAGCAGCGGAAAATTCTACATCCACGTCGAAGAGCCTTCGGCCATGCAGCCCTAGACCTCCGCGACGACAACGAAACCGCTTCTAAATAACTCAATCAGAAAGACGACAGCACCGACCCGTTTGTGGCCTTTCCGCAGACCCAGGGCACTCTGGGAAAGTCTGAGCTTCATATTTGTGGCTCAGTCCTCAGCAATGAACAAAGATTTATCCGCCTAGGGGAAAGCACCGTAGGTCATGGTGAGTCTATTTGCTACCATCTGAGCAATATTTCTTTGCTCAGAATATTTTCGTTCCTTGAGTCCAGTTCACTGCCCAGCTTCTCTGAAAGCCTCAGTGCTCTACTTAGAACGCAAAAGCCCAGGATAAAGAAACTTCTATCCGAATCCCTTTAGCTGTACATCGCACAGGAGACAACGTAGGCCCATGAAATCCATGATTTTGGCCGCAGGTAAGGGAACCCGCGTGCGCCCCATCACCTACACCATCCCTAAGCCGATGATTCCGATTCTGGAAAAACCGGTGATGGAGTTCTTACTAGAGCTGCTCCGTCAGCATGGCTTTGACCAGGTCATGTGCAACGTCAGCCACCTGGCGAACGAAATTGAGAACTACTTCCGCGATGGCCAACGCTTTGGCGTTGAGATCGGCTACTCCTTCGAAGGCCGCATTGCCAACGGTGAGTTGATCGGTGAAGCGATCGGCTCTGCTGGCGGCATGCGCAAGATCCAAGACTTCCAACCCTTCTTCGACGATACCTTCATCGTCCTCTGTGGCGACGCGCTAATTGATGTGGACCTGACCGAGGCCATTCGCTGGCACCGAGAAAAA
>CALIGI010000048.1 GCA_938021205.1 uncultured Pseudanabaenaceae cyanobacterium | reverse complement strand
AACGACGACTAAGCGTGCCCCAGTCTGCCGCCTCAGAAACCGGGTGTTTGCAACACTCCCTGCCGCTTCCCTTAAGCTCCTGCCAAACACCCGGTTTCTAGCCAAAAGTGCGCAGGTACCTTTAATGAGACTCTGAACGAGCTGTGGCCAATTGAACGAATCGTTGTAAAACAGCCAAAACTAAGTAAAGTTCATTGGTCTCACGATGAATCGATAGCTCTGTGGAGAGTGCGTATTGTTTTGGTTTCGCTGAAACAAGTTTGATAAAGCGAAAGTGGCTGCCATTGGTTACCAGCCCAAAAGTGGGTTGCTCTGGATTCGGATTCGCACTCATATAAAAGAGAGTTTGGGCGATCGCGTCTTTGAGGGAAAACCCAGCCTGCTTAGATTCAATCACGCTGACCCACAAATCTTGCTGAAGCCCTAAGATGTCGATCCGTCCCCAGACAGTGCGATCGCTATCTTGCAAGGCAACATCAACTCGCTTTTCTAAAACGGGTCTAATGGGAGGACGATAAAAGCCAGCCATGGAGAGCAACGGTGAGATAACGACCATTTTGACGAGGTCTTCAAGCATTCGATATTTGCTGAGATAGAGAAACTCGCTACGAATACGGTCTAAAGCTTCACGTTGGCTCGCTATCAGTTCCGGTTGGGAGAGTTGCCACTCTGAAAAGAAATCCGGCTCAGCAAGCACTTCACGAAGTCCAAATTGGTCTTCGACTTCACTGCGCGTCAGTCCATGGGCGGGCTGAAGTTGTACCACAGCATTATGCCGGATGAATAAGTTATCTCTGCCTTGCATTGTACTGCGGTCTGCTTGAGGCAGGCTGTTTTAGGTGTTGTGTCTCAGCGCTTTCAGTTTGGATCGCATTGTCATGCTCATGACCGGCTATGAGCCCATCCGCGACACCATCGCTTTCCCCAAGACCCGGCAAGCCCGCTGCCTCCTCATCGATGCACCGTCCAATGTGGATGGCACACATTTGGAGGAGCTAGAGGTGAAGTCCACCTACGTGCCTAAGAGCGAAGAAGACGAGGAGTAATCTCAGCTCAAGTTTTGACTTTAGCCCCCTGATGTTGCTCAACATCGAGGGCTTCTTTGAGCTAGCCTCTGACCCGCCGCCAGATCTAGCGATTGAAATTGATATCACGAGTTTGTTATTACCCCGCCTACCGATTTATCCTGCACTGGGGGGGGCGGGAGTGTGGCGTTTTGACAGCGAGCTGCTTATGTTTTCAGCGGCAAGAGCTACATCTTGAAAATGTTCAGGGCTCAGTCCTGTCAGAAAACCATCAATCATAAAAAAGGGAGCCAAGCAAAATGCTCCGGCTCCCGGTGTGGTGTTAGTCGTATGTCTTATTAACCCCTACCAGGCTAGGAGTTAGCTGAACGCCACCTTAGAACTCCCTGAGAGAGTCATCAAAACTAGAGACAACAGCGTCGTGAGTGGGTTCATCGGGGAAGGTTCGAATGGGACTGAAGGACTTCCTAGGCATACAGTATCCGAAGTCAAACAGTTCGATGAACGGAGCTGTATTCACCCCTTGCCAGTGTGGCTTCGTCTGGCTGCTGTGAGCTAAAGTTCACAGCTCAAAACTCAAGTCCGTTAAAACGGACTGAACAGCCTTAAGCTATTGGATTTCAGCCCACTTTAGTGGGCTTTCGCTCTTAGCCTGGGGATTTATCCCCAGGTGGTTCGGAGAGTTATTCCAAGCGCTATTAAACGGAGGTTAGATGTTTTAATTCTGGGAATTCCCTTACACAAGATCGTCAAACTATGACGTATCGAAACGTTAGATTCACCCTTGGCTCCTGCACCTTGGTTGTTTTTGCAACCTGATGCCTCCAATGGTGCTGCGTCTCACCCGCCATCACCAGCAGACTCCCATGGCTCAGGTCAATTTTCTGCTTCAACGCTTTGTGCCGCTTATGCTGCAAGGCAAATCGTCGCGTCGCCCCCAAGCTCACCGAGGCGATCGCCGGATTACACCCCAGCTCAGGCTCATCATCACTATGCCACCCCATACTGTCCTGACCATCGCGATAGAGGTTCAATAACACGCTATTGAATTTGACCGTCTGCCCCAGCATTGAAGCCACTGATGCCTCCACTTGAGACTTAAGCGATCGCAATCCCTCCGTCCAGCCCAGCGGCTCCCAGGTCAATCCCGAATAGGTATAACTTGCTCCAGGGTCGCCATACCAAGCCACTAAACGCGGCTGGGGAATCGTCTTCCCAAACAGCTTGATGCTTTTTTGCTGCCAATCAATCTCCCTCAACAGCAGCTCCAGACATTGATCGGCCTCTCCCAAGGATAGGAAATCTGGATCAAAACGAACATTTCCATCGGGCAAGTCAAATTGCTGGATCTGTAACCTCCCTCCATGATCAGCAGTCATAGATCACTTTGATCGCCCATCTGTCTCGAGGTCAAGACAGAGATGAGCTCGATAACGATAACCCGGCACTCGCCCAAAGGGTTGATCATCATTCAAAGCACAGCCAAAGGCCGGAAAATCCACCGCCATGGTCAAGTTAAACTCCCAGACAATAAAAGGCCTTTCATGGGATGCCACAGCCCGCAGATAAGTCAGTGTATTCTGGATAATTTCCGACTTCCGCTCTGCAATTAGGAACTGCGTCTGATCATCTCCCTGGCGATGTAACTCCCAAGCCACCGCCAGCATTTCGCTTAATTGCTCATGGGTTTTATAAAAGGTCGAAATCACGGGTGACGCAATCTCTGCAGCATCAGTCTGCAAGCGAGGATCATTTTGGGAATCTAAGGCAATAGCTTGAATCAGCAAATCCGGTCGATCAGGCTTTTGAAATGCATAGCCAGTGGTTACCGCAAGACTGCCCACAAACCCCAGGAGCAAGAGCAACGCGATCGCTTCCCGCCGCTTCAGCCTGGCGAAGGCCATCGCAATCAACAACACTGTCCCCGGTAAAAACACAAAGAAATATCGTGTCGCTAAACTTAAATCCTTTTGCCACAAATAGATTGCCGCCAACACCAACAACAGCCCCGCCCCCTCGACTGCCAGCAAAGCCTCCACCGCCAGGCTTGGAGTTGGCCCCGCCCCCGCCATCTGCTGCCTCAAGCTACGGCCCAAGTGTGGCAATAACCACAGCCCTGCCATCAACAGCCCCAATCCAGATAACACCGCCAGTCCCACTGGAACCTGCTCCACCGGCAGCAACATGACCATACTCATCAGCCAGGCCCCCAGCCGTAGTAACGGCATCACCCAACGCTCTAGTAGAGAAACGTCTTGGCTAATCCATTCTGTGAGGCGATCGCCGGGAATATCCAGCCAAAACGGCAGCCAGGGCACTGCAGCCAATAAGGCTCCCCCCCCCACTATGATCAATTTCACCGCCACTCCGTCCCCAAAATCCGCCGCGCCCCTCACCTGCCGAGAAGCAACTCTGCTGAGGCTTAACGGCTTGACCCCAGAGACCGGCTGCATTGCAACCTTGCCAGCAAACCACCCCATGGCAATGAGCCCTGCCAGCGCCAAACCCTCCGCCGCCAGCAGCAACCCCACAAAATAATGGGTCGCCAACCCCAACCCATTGACTGCAACCCAGAGCAGCGTAATCGACCAGCTTAGCCGCAACCGATCCCCCTCCATCCCCCTTGGGAAGGGGGAAGCTTGAACAGCCATTGGCCTCTTTTGACTGCTCTCCCCCTTCCCAAGGGGGCTGGGGGGATCCTGCCTTTGCCCGCCCCCACGCAACGCCTTCCAGGCCACCACAAAACAGCCCAAACTCGCCATCACCCACAACAGAGCGAGCGTGTAATGTCGCGCCTCCTGGGCTAAATACACCCCAAAGGGCGACAGCGCCATCAACGCCGCCGCCGCCAAAGCAACCCGATGGCGCTGAGCCGATCGCGCCCCCGCCATGACCCAATACCCCAAACCATAGGCAGCGGGAATCCCGGTGACGCCCAGCAACGCACTCAGCGATCGCGCCACGCCCAGCCCCACCAGCTCCCCCGGAACCTGCCAAAGCCTCAGCCACAAGTGCATCAGCCAAAAATACAGCGGCGGATGGGTACTCTCCGTCATCAAGTACCGCCACACCTGGCCTAGCCCCTCTGACACAGAAGCATCGTCGAGACGGGCGATCGCCAACAACTCATCCAGCGACAGCAACTGATCCAACGGAATCGTCTTAAAGCTGTGGCCCAAACTAAAGACCAACGTCGCCCATTCATCACTCCAGGGCGTCTTTGTATCCAACTGCCAAAACCGCAGCCCCGCCCCCACCAGCACCCAAGCCAGCAGCGCCAACCCATTCCGTCGCCCCATCTATCTTTTCCCTACGTCACCAATCCCCCAACGCCGGTAGGGGCGGGGTCATCCCGCCCGCCCTATGCAACGCCACCTGTCCGATGCAATGCGATCGCATCACACAACCAAATCGACAACCAATATCATCCCTGGGCAGGGAACCCCTCCCCCTACCCAGGTATTAACCTTTTTTACAAAGGCCGATAAACCCGGTAATTGATATTGGGGAAAATGTTGTCAATCTTCTCCACCTTCTCCAACCAACCCGAATCTAGCTCCCCCTTCAAGACATCCTCATAGATCTTGTGGAACCGCTGCACATGGGACTTCGTACGCCGCACCGCATAGGGCACCATCGTCCCCGTCCGCATAATGAACGCCCAATCTGAAGACTGCGCCAGCAGCACCTCCCGCGCCGCCTGATTCAACGCCCGCCATTCCAAATCATCACTAGGCTCCCGCTTGGCTAGCTCGATCATCCGCTCCGCAATCTTGTGCAGATGGGGGTAAACCCAGGAGTTGGTCTCATTCAACCAATATTCATGGAAGCCCTTATAGCCCCAGCTAGACTGAGAAGGCCGCGCCACCTGCTGAGTCGGATTCATCTGGAGGTATTCCGCCAGGTGAGTCATATCGTAGGTGCTTTGGTCATACCAAGACTTACGGAAGAAGTAGTCCAGGAACCAAGGTCCCTCATACCACCAATGACCAAACAGCTCGGCATCATAGGGCGACACCACCAGGGGAGCTCGCTGCATCAGCTCACGGAGATGCCCAACCTGCTGCTCGCGATTGTGCATGAAGTTAGCCGCATGGTCCGCTGACTTCTCCTTGGCCCAGTAAGGATCATAGAGTTCCTTCTCGTGGCTGTCCTTACCTGTGATTTTGTGATATTTAACGCCCGTATTCTTGCGCTGGCCGTTAGGCATGATGTACGGCTTGATGTACTCATACTCCGCATCCCAGCCCAAGTCTTTGTAGAACTCGCGATACTCCGCCGCACCGGGATAGCCCACCTTAGAGGACCAGACCTGCTGGGAAGACTCATGATCCCGGCCAAACACCGCCACCCCAGACTCAGTAAAGATGGGAGCGTAGGAGCCAAAGCGGGGACGAGGCTTGGCGTAAAGCAAGCCATGGCCATCAGTCAGGAAGTAGCGCAGGCCCGCATCAGCCACCTGACGCTCTAAACCATCGTAGTAGGCACATTCCGGCAGCCAAATCCCCTTGGGTGCCCGGCCAAAGTTCTCTTCGTAGCTTTCGCAGGCTACCTGGAGCTGAGCCCACACCGCCTGGGGATACATCTGCATCAACGGCAGATAACCGTGGGTAGCCCCGCAGGTAATGATTTCCAGATTGCCACTCTCTAGAAACTGGCGGAAAGCACCCACGAGATCGCGGTCATAGCGCTCCCAAGTGGCTTTAACCTTGCCGAATTCTTCGACGTAATACTCTGCCAAATATTTGACATGGCCATTGTGCTCATTACGCACCACCTCTTTCTTGACCAGCTCCAGCAACATGCCGAGGTAATGGTCAAATCGGTCCTGGAGCAGCTCATCCCGCAGCATCGACACCAAGGGGGGCGTCATGCTCATGGTCATCTTAAAGTCGATGCCGTCCCGCTTGAGCCCCTCAAACATGTGCAACAGCGGCACATAGGTCTCAATAATCGCTTCATGCAGCCACTCCTCCTCGAGGACGTAGTCGCTTTCAGGGTGCCGCACAAAGGGTAAGTGGGCATGGAGGACGAGGGCGACGTAGCCTAAGCTCATACAGATTCACCTGAATGCGGAGGGGGCAGCGGACAAAACGGGATCGACAGGTTAAGCATCGAAACAACCACCCAGAGCTGCAATGCCAAGGGTTAGCTACGGCAATCCAGAAGCCCTTAGAGTTCCAATGACTGGGTTCCAAGGATGGCGCACGTTATAGATGGGCGATCGCATGAAAGGCCCCTTCAATCTCTCGAAGTCATCCCAAACAACGTATCGCGACCTAGTTTCAGACTCATCTCCCCAAGATCGAAGGCCTGGGATCAATGCAAGTTGACAAGATTGTAAAGCAAAACTAAAAGCCTTCCTAGGAATCTATGGAAGGACCAATCCCCGTCCGGACATCCCACGCCCCAAAGCAGAGCCCCAAGCTTCTAAGCCCACGAGAGCGTCACGAGAGAACGTCTCCTCCTAACGATTATCCAAACCCACCGAAATGCCCCGGAAGGAAACGATGCCCAGCAGCGATCGCCTCTCGATCCACCAGCCCTGGAAGCAGTCATGGAGCCAGCCAGCATTCTACCAAGCGGGATCTTCATCACAGTAGAACTACCCTGGATGATTCCAAAGCCTTACGGGGAAAATGCCGCATCTCCTGCGTAACACCACAGGGAATCGCGATCGCAATCAGCTCAAATCAGCTCCAAAATCAGTACAGACGGTCCAGGATGGCTCCCTCGCCTTATATTTTCGACTCGCCAGACGCGATGGGCACACAGCACGACCCTTAGTTTTCCTCCCCCAGCCAAGTGAATGAGCTCAAATCATCAAGCTCAAGTCGATCAACCTTCAGGACTTACTTTCCAGACGGATCAGCCAGCTTACAAACATAGAAGGGGGCGATCTCCCCTCTATTAATACAGGCTCTGACCCATTCGCCAGAAAGCATCATCACATCGCTTAAAACCATATCTGGGTGATTCACAGTAGCCAGATTTTTGCGTTTTCCGTAAAAATCATCTGGATAGCATAAAACTCAAAAGCCATGATAGAGACCTGGGGTAGCGAAGCATACCGTGCAAGCCAGTGATGCGTTTGAGACCTCTGATCGATCCCGCGACTGACCACCTGCATGTGATTTTCACTTTACACAGGGAATTATTAAACTACGAAGACTGTTAAAGCTTTTAGCGATTTCAGAATGCTTCTATCGGTGGAAAAGAAATTCTCCATCAATCATCTCGGAGAGATAGGCTTTCAAGCCGCCCAAACTCCCTTATCTCAATCGAATTGACTTGATGAAATCACATCATTAAGTCATCTAAAAATAGATTAATTCGACTTTAGGCCTTTTCACATAGAGGTCAAAAGCTTCTCTATTTTTACTTCTATTCTGCATCTACCTATGCATAGCAATCTTTACTTCTAAGCTGATAAGAATCCGGAAATTTCAGCAAAGAACATAGAGAAATAGCTTCTTAGGCTTAGGCCTAGCAAAGACTAAAGCGATTTTGCGATCGCTCACAGTTTAAGTTAGCTATGCATAATTAGGCCTCATTCAATTGGGGCCCGACGGAATTGAGAGTCGCGTGGTCCTGGCATTTCTAAGCCCTCCCCCGTTCAACTCCCTCAGCAGATGCAGTAATAAGACCGCCATTCAATTGCCTCTTAACTGCTAACTTCCATGGCATCTACCCACTGCAAACTAAGCCCTTTGAGCTATCTCAAATATCTCATCATTCTCGGCCTAGCCACAAGCGGCCTAGTTCAAGGTGTGTTGCCTGTACTGGCCGATGGCACCCAGGCGGGCGAAACCATTAGCAACACCGCCACGGCGACCTACGCGGACCCAAATAATCCCAACACCCCCATCAACACCACCTCAAACACCGTGACGGTGACGGTCGCCGAGATTGCCGGCATTACGGTCACCTCCTCGGGCAATGACTTCCAGCCCAATGGCGATATTGACAGCGACAGCCAGGTTACCGCTGGGGATGAGATTTATGTCAGCTACACCATCACCAATGTCGGCAACGACCCCACCACCTTCCGCATTCCCAACCTGGCGACCGTAAGCGGTCCTGCCAGTGTCGTTGGAGAGCTGGAAATTAGCGAAGATGGCGGCACAATCTGGACTCCCATCAGCAACAACGACGCCCAGGTCTTCACCCCTCCCAAAGCCCCCGGTGAGTCCGTATTGGTGCGCGTCCCAGTCACTGTAACGACCTCGGCTCAGCCTGGTCAGACCATCAACGTCAAGCTGGGTAACACCGACGCAGATGCCCAGAATCAACTCCGCGACCCTAGCGCTGGTGATGTCCACACCGTAGATGGCCTAGATAACAGCACCCCCACTGAAATTGATGGTGCCCCTATCAATGGCACCCGTGAGGCCAGCGCCTCCCAAGCCATTACCGTGGGCACTAGCCTTAAGAGCTATACCCTAGCCACCCTGCTGAAGGTCCGCAGTGGCTACAACGATGGCAGTACCCCAGCTGACCTGAGCGATGACAGCCTCACCTATGACCTCAGCCTGCGGGTTGAAAATACTGACCCAACGGAACTGACCATTACCCCAGCCCCCCTCGTAGGGTCTGCCCTCGACCTAGCTGCGGGCACAGTGATCACGGCTCCCACGAACAACTATGTTCTGGTCTCCGATGCGATTCCCACGGGCACTAACTTGGCTCCCCTAGGGACAGCACCCACAGGCTGGACTCCGGTTTACACCACCGATGTAATCACGGTGAATGCCAATGCCGCTGCCTGGACCGAGATCGCACCGACGGACCTGAGTACCGTGACCCGCGTGGGTTTTGTCTATGACACCACAACGCGAGGCGCGATCGCCATTGGCGAAGTCATCAGCGGATTCAGCATCACCCTGGAGGTTGAGCCCAGCTTCACTGGCAACTCCCTCACCGTAGCCAACATTGCCCAGGCCTTTGGTGCCAGCCCCAGTGGTGCTCCGGTCTATGATGAATCCGGCGACCAAAGCCCGAGCAACTTTGGCGATAACACCAGTGTCAGTGCCCTCCCTCCTGGCACCACCGATTCCAATGGCGATGGCTTACCTGATCCGGGCAGCAGCCTCGACCCCGACGAGATTGATGACGGCTTCATTGACAATCCCGATACCCCTGAAACCGGCATTGATGCCAGCAACAACAACACAGGTGATGCTGCTACACCTAGTGAAGGGGGGGAAGCGAATATTTACATCATTGCACCGCCCGCCAATGCAGAGATTAGCAACGGTCCCGCCAATGCCCCCCAGGCCACGGGCCCCGATGGCACCGACGAAACAGACTTCACCAACCGTTCGGCCCTCATCCCCCCTGGCACCACACCGGGGAGCAGCCTCGACCCCGCCCCCGTGGGCTTCACCAACACCGTGGAAAACAGCGGTAGCCAGACGGGCGATATAACCCTTGAGCCCCAGCCTCCCAACAACCCAACGGACCTACCCATTGACACCATCGTGACTATCACCGAAGGGAGCAACTCCGCCGCTTACACCTGGAACGGGAGCAACTTCACCACATCAGCGCCCATCATTACCATAGCCAACGTTATTTCCGGTGGAGTGGTCCATTACGGCGTTGAGGTGAACTTACCCAACGGCACCCCCCTCTCCACCGATGGAGCAGGCGCAGATCCCACCGACCCTAATGCTCCTGCCATTGGCGGCTTCCCGGTAGCGATCCTCGCCAGCATTAACACCGACGGTAGCCCAGGTGCAGAGGCAACTAATCTAACCATAGATCGCATCTACACCGGCTACCTCCGATTGGTGAAGGAGTCTCGCATTCTCCAGGGTAGCGGCCCCGCTGTACTGGCCGGTGAAGAGACCTTTAGCACTGCTGGAAAATTTCCCGCCCCAGGCAACATCATCGAGTACCGCATCACCTATCGAAACATCACCGAGCCCCAGGCCGGTGTAGACAACGTGATTCTCGAAGCAGCCAACATTGTCATCACCGAGGATGGCACCAGTGGCAACAACAACTGGGCTTTGGACAACGATGCCAATACGGTGATCGATACCAGCAATGTGACCGGCTCTGCCGGGGATACCCAAAGCGGCACCATCACCTTCAGCCCCAGTGGCGACCAAAACGGCACCACAGCCGCCACGGATGTGACCGAGTACGTGGATACGATCGCAGGCCCCCTGGCTCCCCAGAATTCCGGGGAGTTCTCGTTCCAGCGTCAGCTGAACTAATCTGCTGAGCTGCATTGCTCCTGAAATGCTCGGCGAGGTTGATCGCCGCTCTAACTGTTTTTTCCCGTTCCTCTCACGCTTTTTCGATCCCCCCCTAGGAGTCAGTTATGAAACGTCTACTCATCGGATTGAGCGCGATCGCCGCCTTCACCGCAGTTCCCCTTCTCCACAACACACCGGCCCAAGCCAACTTCCTCAAAGCCGGATCCAACCTGGTCAAGAAGCTGACCCAACCCGAGGTCAAACTCAACCTCGCGGCCTACAAGAAAGAGGTTGAGCACGACCAGATCGGCCAGACGAAAGTGGTCTGGAAGGACCTAGGCAGTCAGGCCGTCGTCCAGCCCGGCGACGTCCTGCGCTACAGCATTACGAGTCGCAATATTGGCGATGCAGCGGCTCGTAACTTAGTGCTCAACCAACCCGTCCCGGCCCAAATGAGCTACGTGCCCAACTCTGCTGCCAGTAACGCAGGCCTCCTACTGAGCTACAGCATCGACGGCGGCAAGCACTTCAGCGTTCGGCCCATGATCCAGGTCAAGCAAGCCGATGGCAACCTCATAGAAACACCAGCCCCAGCGGAGCTATATACCCACTTACGCTGGGAAGCCCAGGGCGACCTCCCCCCCCAGCGCAATATTGTCGCCTCCTACGAGGTCAGAGTTCGCTAGCCAACTAGCTGAGCTCATCTTGCTCCAGTAATGGGAAGGGAGCGATCGCTCCCTTCCCATTACTGGGACTCTCCCCTCCGCTTTGTCAACCTTGCCCTAATCCTGCCGCCTCCCTGCCCATCACTCCGGACAGAAGTACGCTGTGAAAACTGCTTTCCCTCCATTTCTACCCTCCGGTCTCCGTCCACAGCAGGGCAAGGCCAAACGTCAGCGTAGCCATCAGGCATGGGGCCAAGGCTTCCTGTGGTGCTGCATTGCCAGCGCCATCACCGCACCAGTTCTCGTTCAGCCCAGCCCAGCTTGGGCACAGTCCATACCATCGGGGCCATCGGGCAACAGCAGAGGCCCCCTAAAATTCACCAATGAAGCCCAATACCGCTATTCGGACCCCGCCCAGGGAGAAACCTACAGCGGTACAACAAACACCCTTGAGCTATCTCCCGATCCACTGATTGATCCCCTAGGACGCATCCTGGGCTGCGGCGGGCAACCCTTAAGCGATTACAGCGGCTTCTCCGTGGCTCTCTATGAGCCCGATCCCAGTGACCCCACTGGAACCGAGCTGGGCAGCTTGCTGAGCTTGACGACAACCGAGCTGCCCGACATTGCCAACAACGGCATTTTTGGCGGTTTGGCTCCCAACAGCACCAACCGCAATCCCTTTCAACTGAGCAACAGCAGCGAAGGTCGCTACAACTTCCTGTTTGACCCCAACCTGGGGCAGACGAATGTAGGGCGCACTTACATCCTCTTAATTAGCCCCCCGGACAATGGCAATTTCCTGGAGCGACGCATCAGGTTAGAAATCACAGACAGTGGTGCCAGCAACCTCCTGAGTTACCGCGCGACCTCCCTGGATGGGCAACCCATTAGCGCCGATGGAGGCACCCAAGTGAGCCAGAGTGTGGTGCTGGTGCCCAATGCGGAGCAAATCGGCTTGAATTTGCTCTCGCTCCAGCTCGAAACCGTGCTGTGCGAACCGAACCAAATCTCCATTTCCAAGACAGCGGATCGAGCTACGGCCAGTCCTGGGGATGTGGTGCTGTATCGCTTGGCCGTGCGGAACCAGTCCGACGTAGCCATTGATGGATTGAGTTTTAGCGATCGCCTCCCCCGAGGTCTAAAACTACTCAATCGCACCGTTCGCGCCATGATCGGTGACCAAGAAATTGTAATTACAACCAGCGATAATGGCCGCCTCGCTACCCTCACCACCTTGGCCAGCTTGCCTCCCCAGGAAATCCTGAATGTGATTTACGCCGCCCAGGTGACCCCTGATGCACTGCGGGGCTCCGGTCGCAACAGCGCCATCGTCGATGGCAGGCGCACCGACAACGACCTCCCGCTCAAAGATGGCCCCGCCATTCACAACCTCCAAATCCGCCCCGGTATTCTCACGAACTATGGCGTACTCATTGGTCGCGTCTTCCATGACAAAAACTTCGACGGCGAGCAACAGCGGGATGAACCCGGCCTAGCCAACGCCGTGATCTTCCTCCAGGACGGCAACCGCATCGTCACCGATGAGGCTGGTCTCTTCTCCGTCGCCAACGTCCAGCCCGGCTATCACAGCGGGGTCCTGGATCTGTCCAGCGTTCCCGGCTACGACTTCGCGCCCAATCACTACCGCCGCGAGTTCAACAGCGACTCCCGCCTGGTAAGGCTAGAGCCCAGTGGCCTGGCCCGGATGAATTTCGCAGTCACTCCGGTCAGCACAGGCATGGGGCGCAGCCATTCGTTGGACAACTTGGTTCAGCCTCCCCAGGGCAGAAGTCGCCCCACAGACGACTCGGCAGATAACGCACTACTTCGCACCCAGGAGGTTCAGTAATGCCTCATCCTCAGTTGCATCTACAGGGAAACATCTCATCGCTCAGCCGTCGAAGTCTCCCCTGGCTCAGCCTCAGCCTGGTCAGCTTTCTGGCGGGTCAAGCTTTGCTGCCCAGCAGCGCCTGGGCTCAACTCGGTCGTATCCCCGGAGAGGATATGGGTCGCAGTCGCTCATCCGCTCGGCGCGCCTCCCCAGCTCTAGACAACAGTGCCTCTGTGCCTCGGAGCCGAAGGAGCAATGGGGGCGATCGCGCCTCTAGCCCTGCCCCCCGAGCCTGGCAGAGCGTCACGCACCCTTCAGGGCAAGCAACTTCAGGGCAAGTTGCCCCAGCTCCCAGCCACTACGCCCCAGTAGCTGCCGAAAATCTAGGCTCCCGCGATCGCCACCTCTCACCGACGGAAGCCGGGGAAACCGCCGAGAAGGAATGGGTATTCTCATCATTTCAAACCGAACCTCGACTTCCCCTTGTTGAGCCCAACGCTGCCACGACTACTTCAAGATCCGCTTCCCCTGCCGGAAAAAGTAATCGAGTTGAAGCCAATATTGGTAGCAATGTCAGAAGCAATATTGAGGCCAACGCCGCTCGTCCAGCAGCATCCTCTCGCAATCTAGAAATCATCTCACCCACCCCGGACAGCCTTCTCGATGTCCCTGCTGCCACAGTGGTGCTGCGTTTCCCTCCCCACAGTCAAGTCACCCTCCAGATCAACGGTCAGGCCGTGGGCGAAGACTCCGTAGGGCGAACCAGCGTGGACGAAGCCCAAAACCTCGTCACAAAAACCTGGTATGGCGTCTCCCTTAAAGCCGGACCCAATACCATCACCGCCGAGGGCTTAGTCAATGGCGAAACTCAGCGAGTCAGCAACACCGTTGTCGTACGCGGTGTGGCATCCTCGCTTGCAATCGACACCCTAGAAGCCAGCATTCCTGCGGATGGTCGCAGCCTTGCCACCGTCAATGGTCAGCTACTGGATGAAAGCGGCAACCGCTCCAACTACAGCGCCATCGTCACTCTCCATACCAGCAAAGGAGCATTTGTCGGCGAGGACCATTCCACCAGCCAGCCTGGCTTCCAAGTCCAAGCCAAAGAAGGTGAGTTTACGGCACAACTCAGAGCTCCCCTAGAAGCAGGCCTGCTGCGCATCCGCGCCGACAGCGGGGGCCAAGAAGCCTATACCCAGCTTCAAATCGATACTGACGATCGCCCCAGTATTGTCAGCGGTATCTTCGACCTACGCCTGGGCAAAGAAGGCCTGGACTTCTACGATCGCTTCGAGGAATTCGACCTGGCCAACGACGACTTTGGCATTGATGCCAAGGGGCAAATCTTCGCCACTGGCAGCCTCGGCAAATGGCTCTTTACCGGTGCTTATAACAGCGATCGCCCCCTCAACGAAGACGAGCGCGGCGAAAATCTTTACGAAGCCGAAGATCAATTCAGCGACTATCTCTACCCCATCCACGGTGACAGCTCCAGTCGTTACAACCTAACCCCCTCCATCGACCATTTCTTTGTACGCATCGAGCGCAGCGCCAAAACACCCGGCGCAGCTCCCGACTTTGTCATGTGGGGCGACTACGGTACTCCAGAATTTGCCACAGCCTCCCAGGAATTCAGCGCCACCAGCCGCCAGCTCCACGGAGCAAAGCTCAACTATGGCCTGGGCAACCTCCAGCTCACCGGCTTCTATGGCAACAATGTTGAAGGCTTCCAGCGGGACATCATTGCCCCCGATGGTACGTCTGGCTTCTACTTCTTTAGCCAGCGATTGCTCCTGCCCGGGAGCGAATCGGTGTATATCGAACTGGAGGAATTAGAGCGTCCTGGCACCGTCATCGAACGAACCCAGCTAGTGCGAGGTCGCGACTATGACATCGACTATGATCGCGGAGCTATCCAGTTCAGCGAAGCCCAATTACGCACCAGCACCACCCCAGATGGCCGCATCCTGATACGGCGCATCGTCGGCAACTACCAGTTTGACAGTGGCAAAAATGCCAGCATCTATGCTCTGCGAGGTCGTTATCATTTTGATCGTAGCCTCCAGACCGAAAGCTGGCTCGGAGCCACCGCAATTCGGGAAGACAAGGGCAGTCGAGACTTTAGCCTCTACGGAGCCGATGCCTATGTCTCCTTAGGTAGCCAGGGTCGCCTCGTCGCAGAATATGCCTATGCCGAAAACGATTCTCTCGTCCTGGGCAACATCTCGGGTAGCGCCTACCGAGTCGAAGTGGATGGCCAAATCCTCAACAACGTCACAGCACGCGCTTATATCCGCAATGCTGACACCGGCTTTTCCAACAACGCCACCGTTAGCTTTGTACCTGGCCAAACCCGCTACGGTGCAGAGATCAACGCCAACATTGGCCCCACAACCAGCCTCCGAGTCGGTTACGACCATGAGAAAAACAAGGGCGTAGCTCCCCGAGCGATTACCACCGTGGGTGACCTAATCAACGCCACCAATGAGGCCCTCCCCGGCCAGCCCGTGGACAACAGTCTCACCACCGTGACCGCCGGGGTTCAGCAGCGCATCGGTCAGGCTAACCTGAGCACAGACCTGGTGTTCCGCGATCGCAAGGACCAGCTCAATCCAGAGCGAGATCGCAGTTCCTCCCAACTGCGCAGTCGATTCGACATGCCCCTCAACAACCGTTTGCGGTTTAGTGCCCTCCATGAGTTCACCCTCTCCAACAATAGCGATGCCGTCTATTCAGATCGCACTCAGCTAGGGTTGGCTTACCAACTCATCCCTGGCATCGAGCTGGGCGTCAACCAGCATTGGTTTACCCGAGGTCAATTCAGTGGGCAGAGCTTTACCACCGTAGATATCACCGGTGAATACGACCTCTTCCAAACCGAAAGTCTGGAAACCACGGTTACCGGACGCTATGGCCTCATCAACGGTCTCGATGGTATGCGGGGTCAAGGGGCCATTGGCATTCGCCAACGCTGGGAAGTCACCGATGGCCTCAACCTGGACTTTGCCTATGAGCGGGTCGTGGGCAATGCCTTTGGAAACACGGCGAGCGGCGATCGCAGCCGCCAGCCCGTCTCCGTCGGCTCCGACAGCAGCACCGTCGGCATCAACGGCGGCGATAGCTTCAGCGTCGGCTTCGACTACACCGGCAGCGAAGACATCAAGGCCAGCGCTCGCTACGAACATAGCAACAGCAGCGGTGGCACCAGCGACAACATTAGCGCCGCCGTAACGGGTAAGCTTTCTCCCTCCATCAGCGGCCTGGTCCGCTACAACCGCAGCGCCGTCGCCAACCAGGGCCTGCGCAACTTCGAACCCACCACGGAAGTGCGCCTAGGCCTGGCCTATCGCGATATCAACGAAGACAAATTCAATGCCTTACTGCGCTATGAATATCGCCGCAACCCCGATCTCATCCCTGAAACCGCCCTCCTGGGCAGCGGCACCGGCTCAAGCGAGCATGTCGTCGCCACCGAAGCGATCTATGCTCCCAACTGGCGCTGGGAGTTGTATGGAAAACTAGCGCTACGCCAGAGTGAGTCCTATCTAGCCAGAGACCTCGTGGGCAGCGGCACCACCAGCCTAGCTCAGCTCCGTGCCACCTATCGCTTCCACGACAGCTTCGACATTCTTGGCGAAGGTCGCTGGATTGGCCAAACCGGCGGCTATAGCGAGACAGGCTTTGTGGTAGAGGGTGGCTACTACGTCACGCCGGATTTGAGACTGTCGGCAGGCTATGTGTTTGGCAATGTCAGCGATCGCGACTTCGATGGCGACCAATCCAACAGCGGCCCCTACTTCGGCCTCACCGTGAAAGTCAACGAACTCTTCAACGGCTTCGGCGAACAAGAGCCCTTGGCTCAACCCATTCGAGCCAACAGCATTCCCATTGAGCCTACTCTAGAAAGCAGCCCAAGCTTCAGTAACCCAGCACCTACACCTCAGCCAGAAACTATCCAACCCCAAATTGAGCACAATGAAGAAATCATCCTCAATCCTCGTTATTAATTTTTCCAATTCCTGAAAGACAAGAATTTCAGAAGAGCTCAAATAAGCGATCACATCTCGGAGATAAATCCGATGAAAAGAATCTCATAATCTACAGCTTCCCAAAGAAAATTCTCGATCCATCGGATCTCTTCGGACAGAAGCAGAAAGCTATATAAAATAAAATATTCTTCCATTTTCTGGAGCAACATTAGAGCTATCTTCTGAGAAACTTTAGTATTACCAACATCCATCTCCGCATGTTTCCCAGACATATCTAGTTGGGATTACTATACATAGAGACAATAAGTTAATTTTAAACCCTAATCTTGCTTACTTCTCTCTTGAGTCAGTCCCTTTACCCCAGCCTGTGATGCCTGATTTCAGCGCAATCCATCGGTCCCTAGCTTCTGCCATGCATCGGTTTGGCAGAGTGGGGAGTAGCACGATCGCCTTGCCCATCTTGCTCTATACGCCCTATGCGCAAGCCGAAGGTAGCCGCGACCTTATCAGTAACAACGGCTATCGTCCCTACCTGGAATACAGCAATCTTTCTGCCGGAGCAATCCTCCGTAGATCCATCATCAAGGTCTACGTAGAACCCGGTGAAACCCTAGAGTTAGCCTCAAGTGCAGTGGGCATCAACAACGGTGTGATCAATTACCGTCGGCCCAATGGAACGAGTGGTACTTGCGATACTGCAGGGTTAATTTCTAGTCGCAGCCAAGAGATTAATCGTACCTATATACCCTGCACGGTAGCCATTAACAATGGCGAAGGTGGCATCTGGGAAATTAATTTTGTTAGCCCCGACGAGCAGGCCAGCCCTGGAACTAATCCCACGGCGAGAACAGTCAGATCCAATTGGGATCAGCCCAGTAATGCTCCCTATGTCTCTGCTTGGGACATCACAGTCGTAGACAGCAGTGGCAACGATCGCAACGGACGGGTCTATGCCAACTACTTCGCCTTTAACATGGGGCGAAATAACATCGCGCTCAATTCAGAATTTACCGTTCTCACCGAAGAAGGTTATCAATACTCTCTAGACCTTAATGGTTTAGATCCCTTTGGATTTATCTTATTTTCCAACAACAGCGGCTATCGAGGCCCCGATGGGCAACCCATCTTTCGCTCGCTCCAATATGCTGGCAATAACCCCGGCAACGTGCCCAGTGGCTTTCGTTTCCAAAATCCAAACTTACCAGATACCTCAGAAGACACGACCCACAAGCTTTTTATTAATCCCCCCGATAGCAGCATGCCCGGCTTCAGTAATTCCCCCACGGGTAACACTTGGCTCTACAGCCTGCCTGAGTCGCCACCACTCCCACAAAATTTCAAATTCACGGGTATTGAAGGCACCGAAGGTCAGGCCGGGACAAACCCTCTCGGCGGCAATTTCACCTTTGATAGCAGCAGCGAAAGCAGCTACAGCATCACCCTAGATCTCGATGGTGACGGCATTTTTGGCAATGGCATCGATCGCACCTTTCTAGGTCGATCCGAAATCGGCAGCAATAGTCTGCTCTGGGATGGGCTCGATGGTAACGGCAACTCCGTTGCGGCGAGCGATACTGGCTACGGGGCGCAAATTAATTTCTATGCGGGAGAAGCTCATTTCCCCATGGTCGATGCCGAGAACAACCCCAACGGCATTAAGCTCACCCGCCTCAACAGCCCTCCCCTTGTCACTTCCCCGCTGCCCGATCCCTCGGAAGTCTTCTACGACGATCGCATCTCCGCCAGCCCCGGCACAGACTATAGCCTTTGCGCCAGCAATGAAAGCGGTGGTGCAAACGGTTGCTATGGCACCTCACCAACCCCGCGTTCGGCCCTCACGGGAGTCAACAGCAATAATGGAGCCCATCGCTTCAGCAGCGAGTTTGGCGATACTCGGGGCATCGATACTTGGGTTTATTACCCTTCCAATCAAGTCACCTTGGACAGTGCCATTCGCATTCGTGAGGCCGACTTGGTCCTGCTCAAAACCGACAATGTTGACACGGTTGCCCCTGGCGCTCCCCTCACCTACATCGTCACCATTGAAAACAAAGGCCCTAGCGATATTGCCCAAGCAACTTTTGTTGACAATCTTCCGCCAGAGCTGACGAACGCCACCTGGAGCTGCGCCATCACCTCAGGCAATGGTAGCTGTGATGAAGAGACCGGTACAGCCGACAGCAACAATCAAATCAGCACAACGCTGGACCTAGAACAGGGCGCGATCGCCACTTACACCATCACCACCCAAGTCTCCGCCACAGCTGCCAGTGGCAGCATTACAAACACCGGAACGGTCAGGCGTCCCAATGACGTGACCGACCCCGACGAAACCAACAACAGCGATAGCGACAGCACAACAATCCTCGAAGCAATAGGCCAGCCCAACGTCCTCTTGGTCAAACGCATTACCGCCATTAACGGCCAACCCATCAGCCTGAATGGCGATAACCTATCAAGCTATATCGATGAAATAACCAATCCCTACGACGACAACAATCAAGAGATTCCAGGCCCTCCCACCAGCGGTGGCCCCCAGCCCGATACCGCCAACTGGCCGACCCCCAGCAGCTTCCTCATCGGCGGCATCGACGGCGGCAAGGTTCGCCCCGGCGACGAGCTAGAATACACCATCTACTTCCTCTCCAGCGGAGAGCTAGAAGCCAACGAGGTCTTGTTTTGCGATCGCGTCCCAGAAAACATAATCTTCAATCCCAGTGCCTTTAACAGTGGCTTCCCCGCTGACTCCAACGGCATTGCCAACAGCGACCATGGCATCCTGCTCAACCACAACGGCACCAGCCAGAGCCTGAGTAATCTAGCTGATGGCGATCGCGGCTACTATTTCCCCCCAAACAGCTCCCTCACCGCTCTCTACCCCCAGCTCAGCGACTGCGGCAATAACGACAACGGAGCCATTGTCGTCGACCTCCAAACCCTCCCTAGCGCAACCGCTCCCGGTACACCCATCGGTGCAAGCGGCTTCGTGCGCTTTCGTGGCCAAGTCAAATAGCAAGCGTCCTAGTCCCAAACGCTCTACCTCCCAGCTCCCACCCCAACCGTCCCCCAAATTCCTCCCACCCACTAGTTCCAGCCACTCCAGCCACTCCAGCCACCATTCAACGACAACTGAGTCACTCCCCAAGCCCCTACTATTGTGTCTCGGGGAAAAAGTCTTGCCCCCCTAACCTATCCCCAAGACTCATTGAGACCTTGATGGGGCCTCTCCCCCTAGACGATTTCCGCTCCAATCAAGCATCTTTAAAACCATACCCAAACGGAATTTCCCAACCACCACGGACCCCACCCAGCAGCCTCCACATCTCCTGCTCTCGGACGATCCGTAGATCTCGTTAACCCGCTATAGATATATTTACCGGGACATTCTCCTCTCTAGGCTCATCGCCCAGATTTTGAGTCAAAATTCAAGTCAGTTTCACCGAAATGGGGACATAACGTTCTAGCCATTTCCTCAGAATAAGTAACCCCATCGCAGGTCGAAAATCCACCCAGCTCAGCCCCCAGATTTAACGCTATTCTCTGAGGGCTTTTAATTAGCAATCCAGCATTCTAAAGAAGAGCTAACCCTTGCTTGGCTCCTCACACACCGAACCGGAAATGCCCCACTGCGATCGCCCATCCACAGCAATGGAGCGACGATGCTTTTAAGACATTTTCGGTTTCTTCATCTCTGCGATTTAAAACACTCATCTCACCCAAATAGAATGCCTAGCTAATTTAGTTGTTTATCCAACAGGATTACTTCTCCAATTCCCCAAGCTCCTGTCTTGATCCTCTAGATCATGTGAGTTTGGCCATTCTTGAGCTGCCCTCACCCCGGTTGAGCTGAACAAGCCCCTAGCCTATCTTCCTGGAGAGAGAGGAACTGCAAAACCTCTCAAAGCCTAGTTAGATAGCAACGGCCTCACTTGTTAAGACGCTTGCTATCCACACCACCACCTGCCATGGATAGCGTTGACAGACTATGAATCTCCCAAGTGACGTGGCAACGGCTATACGTTCCGTTTCCCTTCTCTCTGGGGAAAATTCTAGGCCTGTCACCTAGGGCTCATCATTCAAGAACGGGGATGAAATTCCACCATTATGCCACCGGCCTGAATCTCCGCATTGTGGGCTAGCTATCCCAAAGGCTCCTGAGTCAGACATCGCCTTTGAACAGAGATAGCTTCCAGCTTCCTTACCCCTCACCGCTTTGCCCCTACCAGAGTCTGAAACGATGCTGTCTACCTTCCTCGCATGGTTCCAAAACCTGCTAGCTCTCCCCAGAGCAATTCTCTCCTGTCGCCCAACAAGTTCAGTTTTTAGCGTCCGTCGAGCGGCTCGCTTTTGCCTCACCCTATGGCTCACGGCTTGGCTCACCGCAGGCTTCACCTTGTTGCCAATTCAACCTGCTGCTGCTGCATCCCTACGCATCTCTACCCTCAATGTCCAAGACGGCACTCCCAGTTTCGACAACAGCAGTGGACCAGGTCTGGATACCGGCGATCGCAATGGCATCATTCGCACCCAGGATCAAATCCAGTACAGCTGGAACTACAGCATCAATGGTCCCTTTCCGGCCAACAATGTCACCATCACCCTAGACAGCCTGCCCCCAGGGGTGAGCTGGGAAAGTCTGCCCTTAGAATGCACGGGTCCCGGCTCCGCCATTACCAATAATGGCCGTGAGCTAACCTGCAATATCGGCAATTTCGTCAACAATATTAGCCAAAACTTTATTGCAACAGCCCAGGTGGGTGGAACCCCAGCCAACAACAGCCAAATCCAGACCCGTGCCACAATCAGCGGAGATCTCAGCACCTCATTCTCCAGTAGCATTTCCACAACAACAGTCTCTGCGCTACCTCAATACGACCTACGCAAAAACTACACTCCTCGAACCTTCCCGCTACGCTTCACCAATGCCAACACCGGCAACGAAGAAGATGGCATCTTGATTTATTACGGCGTTGGCATTGTCACCGATCGCTCCAACAGCGCAAAAGGCGTTGAGATGCTGCAAACGCCCCTCAACCTCACCGATCAAGTCTTCAATATCTCCTCCAATGCCACCCTGATCGGCTGTGGCGGAAATGGTAGCAATGGTGAGCCTCCCGTCTATGAGCTTCCCCAGGGCGAAGGCGGTGACTTTCGATCAGTAAGTGATTCTGGCAGCCTCATTTGTAGCCAGCCCGCAGGCCCCGGCGGAGACATCAACTACAACTTCAGCGGGGCCGATCTATCCATGGCTCATTTCCCCACGGCCAATTCAGGCGGCAGCCCCTTACCTGCTAATGATGGCTATGTCGTGGCAGGCTATCTTTCCGTCTGGGTTCCCGCCAGCGACATCGGCGGCAGTGGCCTCAACACCCTCAATAGCTTAGATAACTTTGAAGCCAATAGCATTAGTGGGCAACGCAACTACGGAACGGGGAACGAAACGGATCTCAACAACAACCGTTATGTTTTTTTCATCCCCCCGGCAGGCGCAACCTTTGACAAAGCCTACCTCAATGCCAATGAAGGTCTCCTACCAACCCAAACGGGCTATCGCAGTGGCGATGGTATCGTCACGCCCACCCAGCGGTTTTCCAGTCGCCTTAATACCGGCAATGCCGGTGCCCTGCCCCTAAACAACATCATCGCTTGCGATAAATTTGATGTTCCGAATACGGCTCAAACCACAGCGGGTCTGCTCTATGCCCGCAGCGAAACTGATAATTTTGTCAGTATCTTACCTCGACTCGGCCAGGACTTTTTTGTCGAATATGCCGCCAGTCCAACCCTACCCAGTCGCCGTCTCGCTAGCTGCGGCAATTTCAATGATATGGACACTGATGGACCTTGGTTCACAGACCTCAATGCAGTTCCCGGTGGCCCCACTGCCATTACCAAAGCTCGGGTCCGAATTCCTAGCTTACCCGCATTTACTCGCTGGTACTTTGGCTTTGAAAATCAAGTCGCAGCCGACACCTCTAGCAATAGTTTGCTCACCAACTATGCCAGCTTTAGAGCCGACGAATTTCTGGATGGGAACTGGCAGCATGGCAACGCCGACATCACCGACTTCTTTGCCCCTTTACCAGATTGGACAGACCGCCTGCGAGTAACCGGCGCAATTGTTCGCATCACAAAGGGCGTGAGCCAGCCCAGCGTCCTAGCAGGAAACAGCGTGGGCTTCAGCATTTTGCCTACGCTCACTGCTCAAGATGATGACTTTTCGACGCGCGTGGTCGTCACTGATACCCTCCCCCCAGAACTCCTATACGTTGCCAATAGTGCCAGCATTACTCCAGATAACATCACCCCCCAAAGCGATGGCAGCACCGTTATCCAATGGGTTTTCGATCCGATCACCACAAATACAACTCTGCCGCTGATCACCTTCAATGCGATCGCAGCCTTGGATGCTCCCAGCGGCGTTGCAGTCACGAACCAGGTCTTAATCGACTCCCCTGCCGATAGCACACCTGATGATCCCAACGATGCTCCCAGAGCTCGCCCTCGCTACGACGAAGTCAGCGTCACCATCCAAAACCCCGCCGCCTTCAACATCAACAAACAAACCTCCACCCCCACCATTGCCCCCAATGGCAGCATGGATTTTGAACTGGAGTATATCAACCGCAGCAGTAACGAAACCTACGACTTCATCGACCTCATTGACGTCTTGCCTTACCTAGGAGACAGTAGCCGCCCCGGCCTAGAAACCGATCGCTCCCCGGCCTCCCAGTTCAGCGGCAACGCCACCCTAGCGACAGCGCCTACAGGTATTGCAGGAGCAACTTACTACTACAGCAACCTGGCTCCAGACCAAATAGATAGTGATCCCCTGGCCAGCAGCAACCAGCCTAGCCCCATCAATGGTGGCGGCTCTAGCACCCGCTGGTGCAGCACCGCCGAGCTAGGTATTGTAGGCTGTCCCAGCAATATTGCAGCAGCAACTGCGGTGCGAGCAGTGACACCCCCTCTACCTCCCAATAGCGGTACTCAAGTCCTCCGCCTGAGTCTCAACAGCCAGGGGAATGTACCAGGAGATCGCTACACCAACAAGTTCGGAGCCCAGGCCGCAGGGCTGCCCAACTCGGTTATCTCCCAACCCGCCACCGTAGAAGTCATCAACAGCAATCCGAACCTCCTTCTGGTAAAACGCATCACCGCCGTGGATCGAAACGACGGCCAGGGCTGGGTCAACCTACCGGAAGGAGGCTCCGGCTTCGTCGATGGCGAAGCCACCGGTAACCCCACAGACAGCAACTATGTCGCCTCCGCTCAGGCAAGTGCCGACAACGCGGCTGCCTGGCCCAACGATGCCAATCGCTATTTGCGCGGCAGCCTACGCGGTCCCAAGCTGAAACCCGGCGATGGCATCGAATACAGCATCTACTTCCTCTCCGATGGGGGTATAGCCGCCGACAATGTTCGCATTTGCGATCCCATCCCCTTTAACACCGATTTCATCTCAGACAGTTACGGCCCTAGCAGTGGCATTGGCTTAGGCTGGACCAGCGGCAGCGTGGCAGACCCGAGTGGTCCCGGTCAAGGATTGAGCAACAGTAACGATGGCGATCGCGGCACCTACTATCCCCCCGGCAGCAGTCTTCCTGTGGCCTGCAATGCAAGCGGCTCCAATGCCAATCCCAATGGGGCGATCGTCGTTGACCTCGGCCAAGTTCCAGCAGCTACCGGACCAGGTCTCCCTCCTCTGTCCTATGGTTTTGTCCGCCTCAGGAGCCGCATTCGATGAACCATCGGGCCCCACCCCCAAGCTCAGCCAAACAGGATCTACCAGTTGATCACGCCCCAGGAGCTCTTTCCAACCAGCCCACCACCAACGAGGATGAGTGACATCACTGAACAAATGAGCCTTTCAGCCACACTTAGCAACCTCCCATGCACGCTAGAGCAGAATAAATATGCTTTTCTGAAAGACTATTCAAAGCACCACCTGGCGTGTGTTGGAATCAACTTCTGGGCACAATCGAAACAGGGGAAAGAGCCTTCAATCTCGATTTCGGCAGGCTCCCACCTGATCCTCAGGCATTGCCTCAACCAGCGCCTTTGTCTTTTCCAAAGGCGTCCCATCTAGCTTCTTCACCACCCGATTCAGCTCGTAGCACCATGGAATCAGCAACCGGGCCATCTACTCACTCGTCCCAAGGTAACCAACCCCAAGACAACCTAACCCCAAGCAAGCCAGCCCCAAGCAAGCCAGCCCCAAGTAATAACCTAGCCTCAAGCAAGCCAACCCAGGGATACAGCGTCGTAGGCCTTGCCAGCGCCATCCAAAAAGCCATTCAATCCCAGGTCAATGGCCAACTCACAGTCAAGACCCAGAGTGGCCAGCAGTGGATTCTCAGTTTCCGGGTTGGGCGACTGTTTTGGGCCAGCGGGGGGGAGCAGCCCTTCCGCCGCTGGCGACGGTTACTAAAGCAATTCTGCAAGATGGCTCCCGAAGCTGTGCAGTTTCGTGAACCCAAGATGCCCATCCTCTGGGAGCACTGGCTACTCAACATCCTAATCAAGCGTCAAAAAATCACCCGCCAGGAAGCCAATGAATTGGTGGAACATGCCCTGGAGGAAATCCTCTTCGATATCCTCAGGGCTTCTAGCGAAGTCTGCGAAATTGCGCCCTTGGAGGATGCCCAGTCCATCAGCGAAGAACCCATCTCCATCCTCAGCACGGCGGAGATGCTCAATCGCTCCCAAAAGCTCCTAAGCCAATGGTTCAACTTAGGCTTGATGGCTCATTCCCCCGATGGTGCTCCCAAGGTCAGCCATCCAGCGGCCTTGAAAGAACAGTTGCCGCCCAAACTATCCCAAGCCCTGGGCAGCCTAGCCACGGGGCGGGCTTCCATTCGGGAACTCTCGACCAT
Source organism: uncultured Pseudanabaenaceae cyanobacterium (assembly GCA_938021205.1). Classification (GTDB taxonomy): domain Bacteria; phylum Cyanobacteriota; class Cyanobacteriia; order PCC-9006; family JAAUQQ01; genus JAAUQQ01. The sequence goes on along the minus strand of CALIGI010000048.1, from coordinate 38,194 downwards.
CACCCGCCAGCCCCTGATGACCATCAGCAACCTGATATCCCAGGGCATTCACAAAAACTTAATTGAGCTGCTCCCCCTTCCAGATGTTCCCAATCCCTATGCGAAATCCCAGGGCAGCCAGGGCGATCGCCGCGCACAGGCAACCTCCCAAACAGCCTCCAATAAAATAGCTCCCCGCAAAACCGCCCCAAGCCAAGCCACTCCCGGAAAAACCGCAGCCGCAACGCCACTCAGCCAAGAAGCCAGCCCCATAGACCAAGGCCCCATGGTGCTATGTGTGGATGATAGCGCCCAGGTCTCCTATATCCTGGAGCAGATTCTCCAACCCGCAGGCTACCGCTTCGTCGGCGTCCAGGATTCGGTAGGAGCCCTCTCAGCCATCCTCAAGAACAAGCCAGATTTAATTTTCCTCGATCTGATCATGCCCCTGGTCTACGGCAATGAGATCTGCACCCAGATCCGCCGCGCCCCCGCCTTCCGGAACATTCCCATAATCATGCTCTCCAGCAATGCTCGCATGTTGGATCGCCTCCAGGCCAGGGGAGCCGGAGCAACGGATTTCATGAGCAAGCCCATTGAAGCCAAGAAGGTATTGGAACTTTTGAACAAGCACCTCGCCTTTACACCCGGTTTTAGTGCCGTAGCTCCAGCCAAACCGACACCGACAATCACCCCTCTCAAACGTCAGTCAACCTGAGTTGGGGAATGCAGAATCCACCCTAAATTCCCACAGGACCAACAGCAGACTTCAGAGTTGCGGCGTTTTGACTAGCGCACCTTGGATGCCAACCAGTCGGTAATCAATTCTGGGCAGTTGCCCTTGAACCAACGCCAAGCGATCGCCCGAAAGACTGGTTTAGAGGTGCGAGCTAGCAGCTTCACCACCCGATTGGCGGGCTTCCAAGCCACCTTAGTATTCAAAATCTTGACCGAGCCCACATCATAGAGACAATCAATAATCAGCTTGATCGTCGTCTCCTCCTGCAGGGTCAAGTTTTGCAGCAGCACCTGCACATCCCGCATGCGCTCCTCTTCCCGACGCATCTCTTCCGGCGTCTTGGCTAGCTCCGCAGGCAGTGAAGCCACCTGGGCAACCACGTCAATCTCCTGGGGAACATCCTGGTGAATCTCCTGGGGCAACTCATTCATCCCGCTAATGGCTACTGGCTGTTCAATCTTGCTGTCACCCCAGGCAGGTGATGACACACAGCCATGGACTCAGCATTGCCCAAGCATGCCCCAGACGGGCTGGAAAGCCTCAAACCCCATAGGAGCAACTTCGACTCCTCTAGCTTAGGTCTTTTTGCCTAGGGAGTCTTCAGCAAGCCCCACAATATGCCTGATTTAACAGAGGCTTTAGCCGTCCTTCCAAGAATTTCCATAACCCTCGGGGTACACCTAGAAAGTACAACCGCTATACTGCATAGTATTGATATACAGCAGGTTGTCGTTGAGGACTCCTTCTGGGGTCCTCAACTTTTATTCTTTTAAGAACTCGCCCGCCGATTGATTGTTTGGGTTGAGCATTGCCTTCATGGCTTCATTTGGCTTGATTCGACCCTACAGCCAGCTATGGGCTGGGATGACAAAAATAGTGCTAGCACGACACAAAAACCCAAACTAAATCGGATTCGCCCTTTCAAATCACCCACCAAATCTCTCTAAGTTGCCATGGCTTCTGCCCCAAATCCAACTGGCACAGCCACCCTGACCGTACTAGTGAAACTCTTCGCGGCCTATCAAGAGGCCTATGCCCAAGCAGAACTCCAATGGGAAGTCCCCCAAGGGACAACGGTGAGCCAACTGGGCGATCGCCTCATTGCTGAGCAGCCCCAACTAGAACGCTGGCGAGAGGTGACCCGTTACGGCATTAACCTTGAATTTGTCGAAGGCGATCGCATCGTCCAAGACGGCGACGAAATCGTCTTTATTCCGCCAGTCAGTGGCGGCTAGCCCTATTCAGTCTTGACAAGCCAAGCAATCACTCAAGCCCAGCAAGCTAGACTTACTGGGCTTGAGTGATTTTATAAAACCGACCGTTGCTCCTATAACGATGTTTCTCAGCAAACATCTAGAAGGCACGAACAATTAAATCACCTGCAATCTGTAAGACAAGGATCGCCAGGATTGGAGATAGATCCATACCGCCTAACGGGGGAATGAATGAGCGGAATGCATTCAGGTAAGGATCGGTAATTTGCGACAGAGCCTGGAATGGCTGTTTATACCAGTCGATCATAGGGAACCAAGTCAGCAGGACCCGTAAGATCAGTAAGCCTGCATAGATAGTTAGGGTTTGACCTAATACAGTCCCTACCATGTTCATGCCTTCAATCATAATCAGCACAGAAGAAACGGTTAGTCACCACAAGCCTCAAGAAATTCAGGCTGCTTATCCGTGGCTGCTCCTAATGTAACTTAGAGCGCTCAAAACTCCCATTTGCTCAAGGATTAATAAGGGTTCCCATGAGGCTAAGGAACGAGCATTAAATTAGACCTTCCCCTTGAGCCAAGAGGGATGTGAGTGAGGGGGAGCATCGGCTATTTCGCTCACCACAAATCGCTCTCCTCAGCCCCCTTGCGGGGAGCGAATCAGATTACGGCATGAATGACCCTTCATTCCGTAGGTAATGCTTGGATCCTCAGCGATCGCCCACGGCCCAAAATGAATAGCAAAAAAGGGCGAGACCGCTAACGCTGCCTCGCCCGAAGGAGATAAAGAAAGATTTCAGTCCATTCCGAGACCCAAGCGACCTAGCTCAGTGCTTTTAGCTCAGTGCTTCCAGGTAGTCACGAATCAGATTGCGACGGCGGGGCTGACGCAGCTTTTGCAGAGCCTTGGCTTCGATTTGGCGGACGCGCTCGCGAGATAGCTCCAGGGTGCGACCAATCTCAGCCAGGGAGTAAGGCTGGCCATCGCGCAGGCCAAAGCGCATACGAATGACTTCCTGCTCCCGCTCGGTCAACTCCTCTAGAAGGTTATGCAGATCCTTGCGCAGAGAGTCCCGCATCAAGCGATCCTCAGGGGAAGCCTCATCAGTTTCCAGCAAATCACCGAGTTCAGTGTCCTTTTCCTTACCCACTTTGGTCTCAAGGGAAACCGAGCGAGGCACCTTCATCAGCACCTCGCGAACCTGGGCTGGGGTCATGTCCAGCTCCTTGCCCACATCTTCAAGGGTGGCAGTGCGGCCTTCTTTTTGGGAAATTTGGCGCTGGGCCTTCTTGATTTTATTAAGCTTCTCAGTGATATGGACCGGGAGGCGAATGGTGCGGCTTTGGGTCGCAATGGCACGGGTAATGCCCTGGCGAATCCACCAGTAAGCATAGGTGCTAAAGCGATAGCCCTTAGTGGGATCAAACTTCTCCACCGCACGCTCTAGGCCCAAGGTACCTTCCTGGATCAAGTCCAGTAGCTCCAAGCCCCGGTTTTGGTACTTCTTGGCCACAGAAACAACCAACCGCAAGTTGGCATTAATCATCCGCTTCTTAGCCGCTTCCCCCTCTGCCAGGGCCTTGTCTAGCTCCTTCGTCGTCAGACTTGCTAGATCCGCCCAGGCTTGCTTCCCCTCTGCCAGGAAAGGCTTAATCTCAGCCACAGGCATCTCAGCCTCCGTAGCCCAGCGCTGGAAAGAAGGACGGTGACCTAGCTTGGCGCGTAGCTGGTCTCGCAAAAGCATGAGATCAACATAGCGCTGGAGAATACCGCCCTCACGCTGGGCAAATTCATTGCGCTGTTCCACTAGGCTCATGAAGCGTTGAACCTTTTGAGCTTCAGCCACTTCCTCATGGCGAAGCAGCAGGGGAACACGACCAATTTCTTGGAGATAGAGGCGAACGAGGTCAGTGGTATGACGACCGCTACGACCGCTCTTACTGAGATCAACAGCCAGAACCTTGACAATCTCTTTGTCGTTATCTTCTAGCAAGCCTTCAGCCGCTGCCGCAGCATCTTTGCCCAGAACAGCATCGTCAGGCTCAACAGCTAGAGTCGCATCTTCTACCACGGCGGGTTTTTGGTACACGGGGAGTTCAGACATAGGTCACGCAGGGGTTTGAGAGAAGACAACTAGACTTGCTCGGGTCTCACGTCCTTAGTGTTCCCAACGATCTCGGCTCAGGCACAGCCAAAAGAGATTAGGGGTAACTAAGGATGTCGTTAAAGGCGGAGTGGGTTTAGCTCGCCTCGACTGACCAAAGTCTACTTGGATAGAAAAAAGGGCGGATACGGGATAAATACGGGAAAGAATCTTAAGGCCCTGACGACTTTTGTTAACTACGGAGTTCTTTCTCCAAATTCCCGAAAGTAAGTACTCACTACAAAACGATGGAACCCGCTTTCACCGAGGATTAGAGATTAGAGAATGGGAGCCACCCCATATCCATGGAGGTTGCTGACAACCTATTGACTACTAAGACGAGTTTGTGGTTTATCTACATAGTCCATTTGCAGGGTCAAATACGGTCCTAGAGCCTGCATCGATGGGAGGGGAGTTAGCCCATATGGCTCTGGGGACAAGATTTTAAAGGGTCATGGCTTTCTCCAGATCTATGGCAAGACCGTAGTGATCTCAATCCAGAATTCCCCAAATCACACAGAGAAGTTGATGCTACAGATGCGGAGATAGAAGCGAATTAAGCTTTGCAAACGAAGCAGATTGAATTTGCTCAGAGACAGAATTCAGATGCTGTACACAATCTCAAGTCAATCCTGTTTGAGTCCTCCTCAATGAAGAAAGTGCGAGTCTGGGAAACCCAACGGCCCCCCGTAAGAGCCTTCGCTCCATACGCCCCAAGAATCACCTCCCAATCAAAAAAGCGGCCTCTGGAATCCAGAGACCGCTTTTTTAGGCCCATTACTGAGACCAGCCTTCAACAATCAGCGAGGGCCAGTACAAGCACAAGGACAGCTAGAGCTGTAATTTACGCGTTATCCAACGCCGCAATACCAGGTAGCTCTTTGCCTTCCAACAGCTCCAAGCTAGCGCCACCGCCAGTGGAGATGTGGCTCATTTGGTCAGCGAGACCAAACTGCTCAACCGCAGCCACGGAGTCGCCACCGCCAATGATGGTGGTGCAGCCACCGGGGGTCAGAGAACCGAGGGTCTCAGCCACACCTTTGGTGCCCGCTTCGAATTTAGGGAATTCGAACACGCCCATGGGACCGTTCCAGATGACAGTCTTGCAATCAGCAAGCGCAGCCTGGAAGGTCTTGATGGAATCAGGACCGATGTCCAAGCCCATCCAGCCATCAGGAATAGCACTCACACTAACGGTCTGGGTGTTAGCTTCTTTGTCGAACTTGTCAGCCACAACCACATCGGTGGGAAGCAACAGCTCAACGCCGTTCTTCTCAGCCAGAGCGGTCAGCTCTTTAGCCAAGTCCAGCTTGTCATCTTCCACCAAGGAGCCACCGACATCCATGCCGCGAGACTTGTAGAAGGTGAAGATCATGCCGCCGCCGATGAAGAGCTTGTTGACTTTGCCCAACAGCGCTTCGATCACGGTGATTTTGCTGGAAACCTTGGAACCACCGACGATGGCAGCCAAAGGACGCACAGGCGCATCAACCGCAGCTTGGAGGAACTTGAGTTCCTTTTCAATCAGCAGACCTGCAACGCAAGGGGAGAGGTGAGCGGTAACGCCAGCGGTAGAAGCATGGGCGCGGTGAGCGGTACCAAAGGCATCGTTCACATAAACCTCGGCCACGGAAGCGAGCTGCTTCGCGAACTCAGGGTCGTTGCTGGTCTCACCGGCGTGGAAGCGAACGTTCTCCAACAGGATGACATCACCATCAGCCATGGCATCAACCGCAGCTTTAGCACCATCGCCGATGCAGTCGTCGGTCTTGTTGACGGTCTTGCCCAACAGCTCAGACAGACGAGCTGCTACGGGAGTCAAACGCATGCTGTCTACCACAGCGCCCTTGGGACGACCGAAGTGGCTGCAAAGGATGACCTTGGCACCCTTTTCAGTCAAAGCTTTGATCGTGGGCAGCGCAGCACGAATGCGAGTGTCGTCGGTAATGGCACCGCCATCTCCGAGGGGAACGTTGAAGTCAGCACGCATGAGGACGCGCTTTCCCTGTAGGTCACTGGCAGACAGATTAGCGACAGACTTCTTAGCCACGGCAGCAGATCTCCTTTGTTTGCGGTAATAAGATTTATTAGGTCTTTATACTCATTCTCTAATAAATCGGTTCAGAACGAACCATTGGTTTAAATTTAAGCCAGACGTGGGCTCCAAAGCCGCATAAAAACAGTTCAAAAGTTGCAACTGCTCAAATAAAATAAAGATTCAATACCGGATTACCGAACCTCTCCTAGGTGGCTGTTAGAGTTTTGGAGCACCACTCCAGACCGTCAGGAGAATCGAAGTCCATGTTTTCAACGGTTTTATTTCCAGTCGATGACAGTCGCGAGTCCCGCGAAGCGGCTGAGGTGGTTGCCCAGTTGGCCAAGGCCCATGGCAGCCAGCGGGTGGTCCTCGTTTCAGTCTTAGAAGAAGAAGTCACGGAGCCGACGCGATCGCCTTCCATGACATCCCACGATGCGATCGCCCATCTCCTAGACGATGCCAAGTCTCTCTTTGAAAACCAAGGCCTCCAAGCAGAAGCCTTTGAACGAGAAGGCAAACCCGCCTTTGCCATCTGCGACATGGCGGATGAAATCCACGCCGATGTGATCATCATGGGCTGTCGCGGCATGGGCCTCACCGATGAAGGTGCTTCCGAAAGCGTGACCAACCGCGTCATCAACCTGGCCCCCTGTCCAGTTTTGGTGGTGCCCTAGATTCGCCGCCCACAATATTAGATTCAGGAAACGATAGGGCCGAATACTGCGCCCCTATCGTTTTGATCCTCACCCTCGAATAACGCCCGAAAGCTTAGCGATCATAGAGTCCAATACAACCGTAAATCGAGCCTAAATGCTGAGCCCTCGGCGCGCTCACCCAAGCAAAGCATTCGGTAGAAAGTCATCGGTGAGCCAGCAATATTGGGGCCGAATGGTTTTGCCCCTAAGATTGGCATCACCTAATGACTCGGAATTCGTAATCCAGCCATCGCCATGAATCCGCTAGGCTAAGGCCATCTACCCCAACGGCTTCCGCCGTTTCTCCAGCATGGCAAAATCCGTCGTCGCCCAGCGCCAAACCCGCGCGGTAAAAACCCTGGTCGAAGCCGTCATTCTGGCACTGCTGCCGCTACTGACCCCCTTACTCCTAGGTGCTCTACCTTTCCAGCTCCCCCTTGGCCCCTTAGCTCCCTTCGTCAAATATCTACCGCTAGTCTGCTGGGGCTGGGCATTGTATCTGCTCTGGCAAACCTGGCAGCTGTGGCAAAGTGCAGCCAAGGCCAACCGAGCAACGGGCGCTTTTATTCCCGCAGAACTTAAGCCTCTAGAACGACAGCGCTGGAAGCTGGATAGCAGCGCTGTCGGTGGAGATGGGCAAGTGGTGGCTACTGCGCCCAGCGGCAATACCTATTGCATTGTGTTTAAGGGCGATCGCGGCAGGGTCGGCACGGACGGTCGCCAGGTCTTCCGCCTCTATGACAACGCCCCCCAGCCGTTCCCCGCTAATTTTATTGAACAAACCAAGCAGCGCTCATCGCGGGTGCAGCAGCGGGTCAAGCAGGTGAAGTCGAAGCAGGTGGTGCCCGTGCTGGCATTTACCGAAGCGATTGTTGAGCTGGATCGCAACCCCATCCGCGGCGTCTGGGTCGTACCAGTTGCAGACCTACGACGGCTGTTGCTCCATCAGGACGCCCAGCCTCGGTTGCCCTAAGGAACAGACTCACCTTGCAACAGGTGGCTCCTATGGATGCCCCGCGTCCACACCAGCTTGCTTCAGCCTTCCATTGGTCGAACTCAGGCCAAAGTTGATTCAGGTTTCTGTTAGCGAGCCAATTCAGTCCTCACGAATCAGCCTCAACAACTCATCAGCAGACAGTTTGCCGCTAGAGTCCGTGCCCTCCAAGAGACTGTCCGCCAGATCTCGCTTGTGGCGATGCAGCTCAACGATCTTTTCCTCAATCGTTCCTTGGGCCACGAGCCGATAGATTGTCACCGGGCGCTGTTGGCCAATGCGGTGGGCACGGTCCGAGGCTTGGTCTTCCACCGCAGGATTCCACCAAGGGTCCATATGAATCACATAGTCCGCAGCCGTGAGATTGAGCCCCGTCCCTCCGGCCTTAAGGCTGATCAAAAAGACATCACCCTCCCCCGCTTGGAAGGCATCTACCCGCTGCTTACGCTGCTTAGCGGAAGTGCTGCCATCCAAGTATTGATAAGTAATTTTTTGCTCATCCAAGTAATCGCACAGAATACTGAGATGCCCCACAAATTGACTAAAGACCAAAGCCTTATGGTGATTTGTCAGTAGCTCCCCTAGGACTTCTCCAAAGACTTGTAGCTTGGCACTGGGCAACGGCGTCTCAGGCACGACCAACTTGGCATTGCAGCAGAGGCGACGCAGCTTCATGATCTCCGCCAGGATTTGTAGATGCTTCGGACCCGAGTCGCCATCACTGTTCGCTAGTTTTTCAAGCGCCTCCCGCCGCAAGGCCTCATACAGTGCCATTTCTTCAGTGCTCAGCTCAACCTTGAGGGTCATCTCAGTTCGGGAGGGTAGCTCTTCTAGAACCTGGCTCTTGGTGCGCCGCAGCATAAAGGGCTGGATCAAGGCTTTGAGCTGCTGGCGAGCCGCTTTGTCTTGCTGCCGCTCAATGGGAGCCGCAAAGCGCTGGTTAAATTGGTCTTTGGAACCGAGTAATCCTGGATTAATAAAGCGAAACTGGTTCCACAGTTCTCCCAAGTGGTTTTCGATCGGGGTGCCTGTGGCAATAAGTTTGAAACCACCCTGGAGTTTCATCGCTGCTTTGGAGCGCTGGGTCGCGCTGTTCTTAATCGCCTGGGCTTCGTCGAGCACAATGGTTTGCCAGTCCCGTTGGGCGAGCATGGCTCCCACATCAGGCTGTTGCAGCAGACCATAGGTGCAAACCAGCAGGTCAAAGGGCTGGAGCTCATCGAGGGTGGCTTGGCGATCGCCCACAGCACCGAACAAAATCGGCTTCAGCGTCGGGGCAAATTTCTCTGCTTCCGTAATCCAGTTATGTCCCACCGAGGTTGGTGCCACAACCAGTGTTGGTCCATCCGGCGCACGGGTAAGAATCAAGGCCAGCGCCTGGAGCGTTTTGCCCAGGCCCATGTCATCTGCCAGACAAGCCCCCACGCCCCAGTGGGCTAGCCGAGCCAGCCACTTGAAGCCGTCTTGCTGGTAGTCCCGCAGCTCGGCCTGGAGCGTCGAGGGGAGTTCGGGCTCTAGGGTTTGAACTTCCTTCAACTTCTTGAGATGGGCTTTCCACTGCTTGTCCGCTTTGACAGAGCCTACCTCCTCCATCATGTCCTGGAGTGCCAAGGAAGCTAGGGGGTGAAAGCGAACTCCTTTTTTACTGACTTCCGAGAATGCCCGCAGTTCATTGAGACGTTTGCGAAACTCCTGGGTTAAGGCCAGAAATTGACCATCCCCCACGGGCACAAATCGACTGGGTGCATTCTCCAGTAGCATCAACAACTGCTGCATTTGCAGGACCTTCTCGTCGCCCACCTGAATCTCACCACTGGCAGCAAACCAGTCCTTTTGCTGACCAACCTGGAGATGGAGATTTTCTAGGCCCACCTGGTGATTGACCTTCAGCTTTTCGCCCTCCGGCCATTCGACGATCGCTTGCTCACCCACCTCTTTGAGTTCGAGCAACAACTCCAAGCAATCTTCTGGATCGTCAATTTGCCATTCCCCGCCTTTCGCGTCATAGGTTTCCAGCATGGAGCAAGCCGCGATCGCAGCCTTGGCCTGCTTCTTTTCTGCCAACAAATCCCGCTCCGTTTGTTTACGAGCCCCGGTTAGCTCTGCAATCACCAGCTTGCCGCCTTTACCGGGGCGATAATAGGGCCCTTCTTCCCCAAAGGGACGACAGAGCAGGGCCACCTTGAGCCCCTCCCCCGCCGGAAGTAGATGAAAATGAGGGGTCGCCACCGCAGGCACCGACTCCAGGTTTTCATTACCGCCCCCAATGTCCGACTGCACCGTCACGATGGAGGCCATATTCTGAATCGTCCTCAGGACACGCTCCTGGGCAGCCACCGGCACCTGGAGCTTTTTGCCCAACACCTGGGCGATTCGGCGATGTTCGCTATTAATCTGCACGAGCTTGAGCCGCGTTGGACTTTCCTTCAGCAATAACAGGTCTGCATGTTCACGGAGCGGAGGCGAGAATTCGAGGGTGAGCTGCTTGCCTTTACCACGCAGCACCCGCAACTCCGGCGTCCCCTTTGCCAGCTCTAGCCGGACTCCACTCTCCTCCTCAAACAACAGCGGGTGACCGATTAATTCCCCAATAGCGGAATCGGAAAATAGGTAATATTCTGAGCCTCGGTAGCCATAGTAATTTTGTTCCAGATGGCGTTCGAGCTGGCGGCAAACGTTCTGATCTTGTGGTGTGAAATAGCTAAATTCATCCAGGGTGCGAGCCAGTCGTTTGAGTGCAATATTGCGCCCCTTGCTCCAAACTCCCTTGGCATTAATCTTCTGTTCGCGAGGATGTAGGGTCCAATTGGTATCACTGTAGCGGGTAAGAAACCAAACCAAGCGTTGTTGGGCTTGAGGCCGAGCACCACTTTCTGCAGAGGGGAGAGAGAGATTCTCCAAGGCTTGAAGTTGCAACTCCCAGGGCTCCTGGGCTTGGAAGAGGTCAATCAGGGGAGGCAGTTCGCTTTGTTCGCGTAGAACCTTGGCTAATAAGGAATATTGGGATTCTTTTGCGGTCACCCGTGAGAGAATTTCCGCAGCCTCCATGGCGAGCCAGTAGTAGCCTGCGGCTTGGCAATCGCTACAGAGCGGTTCTAGGACAGATTTTAATTTTGCCTTGGCACCCGGTTCCACCCAGTAGAGACAGAGTGCGTGAATGAGCGTTCCCACAGGGTGATCGGTGGCGCTGAGCGATCTAAAGCTTGAGCGTAACTGAGCCTTCGCGTCCAGATCACCTCGTTTAACCCTCGCCCATAGATGTAGGGGGAAGTAGATTGACCAAAAACGGTTCTTTTCGGGGGAAATCAAAGGCTGGGTATAGGCGATCGCCTCCTGCACAGACTCGGGAGAGCCTTCCTTTAGCAAAGCTAGGACAAACAGACTGCCACAGAGACTCCTGAACGCGCCCTTACGCTTGTTATGTTTACGCAGGTCATCTTTGAGGGCGACTCGATAACAGGCGACTGCCTCATCACTATCCCCTTCCAGTAGAGAAATCCAGCCCTCAAAGGTACCTAGCTGAGCCAAATGTTGCTCATCCAACCATCCCAAAGCAAGCTTGGCTCCTTCCAAGTCTTCGCGCAAAAGTAATTGTTCAATATAGAGACTGATCAAATCAGCAAAACCCGGCGTTATGTTCTCTGCCAGATTGCCTTCGCATAGCTCCTGCAGCAGGTGAAATGCTTCAGTCTCAGGTTCGCAACGCGCTAATGTCTCATCTAATAGACTTCTGAGGCAAAGAGCCTGAAGTTCCTCGGGCAAGCTAGCAATAAAATGGTGATCAAAGGGATTGCGGCAGACCTCGCGCAGGATGGCGGAGACCGAGATTTTCTCATAGCCTCGGTAAGCTCCTTTAAACCCCGCTTCGCAAGCTCGAATTCTGTCTAAATCTCCGGAATACAGCGCAATTCGCACATCTCGAATAAATTCAAAATGGGTGTTGTACTTGGGGTTTTCATTACCTAAACATTTAGGAACCGGCCTTTGCTGCTCAATCACAGTCACAATGTCATCAAACCAGTCTGCCTTGAGCGTATCTCCCAAGGCAATCTCGCGCAGCATGGGATGACAGCGGGGGCCTTGGGTGCGCTCTTGAATCAGTAGCTTTTGCTCCACTAAGCGAGTGATCGCAGCACTCAGCAGCGGCATTTTGTAGGGCACACCTTGGTCATCCACAACCCCGAGATCTCTCAGGCAACTCGAAATAATCAACCGAGTCACCGGCTCGTAGAGTACAGCCAAAAATTGAATAATCTGCTGCTCTAGGGGAGATGCGTCACCATATTGCTCCACCAACTGGGCTCGAAGCTCGTCATCAAAAGCGTATCCATCAATGGTCAGGGCAGCATTCTGGAACATGGCCAAAGTTGTGGGATGAGGTTGCCAGGAAAACAGACTCTATTAATTAGATCATGACATGAGCTGAGAACAAAACGACTCTGAATAGCCTCTAGAAGAGGCTTCTGCCGCTTCAGTACTCTAAATCCTAACAAAGCGTCACAGGTCAGCTCCCTGGCTATCAGCGCCCATTATTTTTTCCGACCAAAGCTTTGCAGCCGACTGCTTCGACGTTGCCTGCACCGTCCTAACCCACACTGTCGAATTTGACGGACAGTAATGCCTTGAAGTCCACGCGCTCCACCAAAGCAGCATTTCGTAGGAAGACTAATGCCCAGGAGTCTTCCTACGGTCGCCCAGCAAAGCGGTATGGTTGATCCAGTCGCGATTACTGCGTAAGCTTCCCCCGGAATCGTTCAACCATGTCTCCCCTCATCCAGTGGTACCCCGGCCACATTGCCAAAGCCGAGAAATCCCTCAAAGAACAGCTCAAACGGGTAGACGTCATCCTGGAAGTCCGCGATGCCCGCATTCCCCTCTCCACTCACCACCCCCGCATCGCCCAATGGGCACCGGATAAGCCCTGCGTCCTCGTGCTAAATCGCCAGGACATGATTCCGTCGCACCTGCGAGAAGCCTGGCGAGAGTGGTTTAAAGCCCAGGGCCAGGATATCTACTTCACCGATGCCAAGGACGGAAAAGGCATCAAAGCCCTCGCCAAAATTGCCGCTAAGGCAGGGGTGGCTGTGAACGATCGCCGCGAGAGTCGCGGCATGAGGCCCCGCTCCGTCCGCACCGTGGTCATTGGCTATCCCAACGTCGGCAAATCCGCCCTGATCAATCGCCTCGTGGGTCGTCGCGTCGTGGAAAGCGCTCGAAAGGCGGGCGTCACCCGCCAACTACGTTGGGTCCGCATCGACGACAACCTGGACCTACTCGACGCCCCCGGCATTTTACCCGCCCGCCTCGATGACCAAACCGCCGCCGTCAAGCTCGCCCTCTGCGACGACATTGGCACCGCCTCCTACGACAACCAGCGCGTTGCTGCCAATCTCGTAGACCAACTCAAAGCCCTGCAAAAGATCACCCAAGGAAGGGTGGTGCCAGAAGGACTGCTGCGCGATCGCTACAGCGTTGATGAATCAATCGGTACAGGCGAAGACTATCTCATTGCCATGGGTGAGGTGAATTACCAAGGCGATATCGAGCGCGCTGCCCGCAAACTCCTCCAGGACTTCCGCAAAGGCGTCCTCGGTCCCGTCCCCCTAGAAATTCCCCCCACGCTGGCAGCCCCCGCAGTCGATCCTGACATTGAGCAACAGCCTGAAACAACGACTGAACCTGAATCTGAGACATCTGCCCCCGCCGAGACATCCACCTCAGAACAACCGAATTAGGAACAATCTGCCACAGCTTAGAGACAGAAGCGCTAATAACCATTACCTTTGACCTATCATCTGGGATCAATCCAGTAAATCTCGTCACCTCTGCCCGGTTGATCTCTCCGCATGTCTGAACAGCGCTTCGCCATTTCAATCTCCCTTCGCTCGCTCCTGGTGACGGGTCTGCTGTTGCTACTCACCGTCCTGGTCTGGCAGGTGCGGGGGTTAGCTTTGATCGTCATGACTTCCGTGATTGTGGCGGCAGCGATCGCCCCCATCGTCGATCAGCTAGAAGGTTGGCGATTACCCCGCTGGTTGGCCACACTCGTTTCCTATATTGGCCTCATTTCGACCCTCGTGGGCGTAGGTCTTCTGGCAGGTCCCACAGTATTTGAGCAAGTCGAAAGTCTAATTCGCCAAGTCCCTACATTTGTAGAAGTGATTCGCAGACTACTCGAAGATGGAGCCGCTCTACTGGGCGAGAATCAGTCAGAGTTGATTAGCGAACTCTTTGACCCCCAGGCCATTAGCCGCTGGGCCTTGGGCTCGACCAAGCAATTAGTCTTACGCTCCTACGGCCTCACCCGCAATATCCTAGGCACAGCTTTTAGCACGGTACTGGTGCTCTTCCTCTCGGGCTACATGGTGGCGGACAAGCGGACGCTACTCAATGGGTTAGTGCGGTTGCTTCCACAACCTTGGGAAGATCGTCTGGCTGCCCAGCTACGTCCAGTGGGGATTCGCATGGGCGGCTATATTCGCGGTCGTTTACTGGTCTCCATTGTGTTGGGAGTCGGCATCACCATCGGTCTTAGCCTGCTGGGGCTGAAGGATTATGCCCTGGGACTGGGCGCGATCGCGGCTGTCACCAACCTCGTGCCCTTCCTCGGCCCGATCCTCGGCTCCGTACCTGCTTTGCTGGTTGCCCTCTCCCTGGGTGGCTGGTCTCCCCTCTGGGTCTTGATTCTCTTCGTCATCGTCCAGAACTTAGAAACCTACGTCCTCGATCCCCTACTGGTCGGCTCCACCGTGGGCATTCATCCCCTGTACCAATTACTAGCTGTCCTGGGAGGTGCTCAATTACTTGGTATTATCGGAGCCCTCATTGTCCCCCCTTGGTTTGCGGGGGTGGCTGTGCTGATTGAAAATCTCTACCTCCGGCCCAAGACCGTAACAGAGCGCCGCAAGATCGTGATTGCCACCCGGTCAGCAACAACGACTGCTACGCCAGTTGCGTCAACATCTACAACGAAGACAAGTTCTAGTAGCTAAGGTTCGTCTTAGGTGAATCTGAAGGCAGACTGCTCCACCTCGCCCAATCGCAACTTTCGAGGTAAAACAATGACGAACTTCACCCCCTGTCCCGGTTCACTGCTCACCGCAATCTCCCCCTGAAGACGCTGGGTTACCAGGTTATAAACCAAGTACAGGCCTAATCCACTACCGCCAGTTGGGCGAGCCGTAGTGAAAAAGGGTTCAAAAATCCGCTCAATATTATCTGGCGAGATGCCAATGCCATTGTCACGATAAATCAGGGAGCAACCCTCATCGCCCCGCTGTACATCTAGCTGAATGAGTCCCGGCTCCCGGCCCTCAACAAAGCCATGACGCAACGAGTTAAGTACCAAATTCGTGATCACCTGGGCCAGAGCACCGGGATAGCTATGAATCATGTATTGATCGTCCCCCGTTAGCTCAACCTCATGGGGGGTCGGTTTGAGCTGAGGCTTGAGGTTTATGAACACCTCTTCTAGATAAGGTTTCACAGTAAAGCTACGATCGCGTAAACTCACCTGATCCACAGCAACCTGCTTGAAGCTTTGCACCAGTTCTCCTGCCCTAGCCAAATTGCCTAAAACCAAGCCACTGCATTCCTCAAGCAGCTCTAGGTATTCCTGGAGCAAGTCCACCGTTGGGGGCTGAACGGCACATTCTCCCAGTAGCTGATGCAACTCATTTTCAAGGGTTGAAGCCGCCGTAATCGCCACCCCCAGGGGGGTATTGATCTCATGGGCAATACCTGCAACTAAATTCCCTAAGGCCGCTAGCTTGGTCGATTCCACTAGCTTGCCCTGGGTTTCTCGTAAATTGGCCAGGGTATCGGACAGCTCCTGGGCCTGGGCGATTAGCTTCTGTTCCGCTGCTTTACGCTGGGTAATATCCTGCCCCATGCTGAGCAAATATTGGCAATCGTCTAACTGAATAGTCTCTAGAAACAAGAAGACTGTGCGAGCTTTTCCCCCTTTAGTCCTAAGCCTGGCCTCAAATCCATGGACAAATCCATAGCACTGGAATTGCTCAGAAATATGCTCTCTTTTCTGAGAGTCAACCCATAGATCGATCTCTAGGGATGTTTTCCCCAACAACTCATCCAGGTGATAGCCGGACTGGCTCAAGAACGCTCGATTGGCGTCCAAATACCGCAGTCCTGGCAACGTGAGCAGGGCCATGGGCATCGGGCTATCATCAAATGCCTTGGCAAACTTAGCCTCAGAATTTCGTAGCGCCTTGGCAGTCTCGCGATATTGAATCAGCAGTTTCTGCAATTGACGATTGCGCGTCATCAACTGTTTTTGTAAAGCCCTCAGACGAAGCTGATTATCAACTCTAGCCAGCAGCTCCAAGGCCTCCAAGGGCTTCGTGATATAGTCAACCCCACCCATTTCAAACCCCTTAGCTTTATCCATTGGGGCATCGAGAACCGTGAGAAAAATGACAGGAATATCGCGGGTTCGCTCATCGCTTTTGAGAGCCTGACAAACCTCATAACCATCAGGGGAAGGCATCTTAATATCCAGCAAAATCAGGTCTGGAGGGTGCAACTGGGCAGCAGCGATCGCCCGCTTTCCGTCCGTCACTGGGCGCACTTGATAGCCACGCTGCATCAAAATTTCCATCAACAGCCGCAGATTGGCTGGGGTGTCATCCACCAGCAGTAGATTAGGAGCAGGTTCTTCCCCTGGCCCTAACTCCAGTTCTGGTTCGTAGGAAGATCCGGAAGCGAGTCGACCTAGAGGCAAGCCCTCGCCAGAGGTACCAATAGTTGCTAAAGCATCTGCTTTAAGCGAAGTCTCATTGTCCAGCCCCCCCCGATCAAAGGCCATTGGCATCTCAGCTTCGGACATTGCAGCCCCCAGGGCTTGATCATTCGGTCGCGATCGCTCCATTATGGACTCTCCTCCTCTACGCCCAGTCCCTGGAGCAGCTTGCCATATTCAAAATCCTGAACCACCTGACTCAAATCATCCGCCAGGGTGACATCATCCTGACGCACCTCGGTAATAAGGTGAAACAACTGGTCCCAATCAATCCGCCTGGCTGCCAATTCCAACGCCTGGCGTAACTCGGGGGATAAACGTTGGAGCGCCGCTGCATCAAGCACCACATTACTGCCAGGGGGCTCAAGTTCAGCGCCATCAGCTTCGTACAAATACCTCACCCCCAAAGCTTGCTTCATCATCTCAAACAGTTGGGGGGCTTCGAAGGGCTTACGCAAAAAATCATCGCACCCCACAGCCAAAGCACGTTGCTTCTCATCCTCAAAGCGATTGGCACTAATGGCAATGATCTGGGGTCGAGTCAGTAGGGGCTCAGCAGCGCGAATCTGGCGAGTGGCGCTAAAGCCATCTAGATTGGCCATGCGCAGGTCCATCCAGATCAAATGGGGCTGCCAATCTAAGGTTTGGGCGATCGCCTCCTCTCCATCGCTCGCCGTCCGCAGGGCAAAGCCAACGGGTTGCAAGAGCTGCTGTAGCAACTGACGATTCTCGGCCTTGTCATCCACCACTAAAATTCGAAATTGCTGTTGGCCGGGCTCCAGAGCAATCACACGGCGAGGGGATTCTTGCGCCCACAACTCCCCCTCCCCCATGGCTGCTTTAAAAGTGAGAATGGCAATCGTCCCCGTTCGTTGTCGAGTCACTGGAGAGACTGGACTCATCACGCTCAAGTCTCCTCCCAAGAGCTGGGCAAACTGTCGACTAATGGGCAACCCTAGGCCCGTGCCTTCCTGGGAAAGACGTCCTGATTCAGTTTGGGTGAAGGGTTCAAACACTATCTCTAGCTCCTCATCCGAGATACCGGGTCCTGTATCTTCAACTTCACAGCGCAACACCCACCGCTCAAGCCCTGAAGCATCCAAGCTCGCCCCCTGGGCAGCCTCCAACTGGGCAGCCTCCACTTGGGTTACCTCCCCTTGAGGCTCCCCCACTCTCTCAGCAAAGTCTAGGCGAGCAGAGAACCGCAAGGTGACATTGCCCATCGAGGTAAACTTCACTGCATTACTGAGCAGATTCGTCAAAATTTGGCGTAGCTTACCCTGATCGGTACGGATCACGCGGGGCAGTCCTGGATCTAGTTCTAGATTCAGATCTAGCTGTTTTTCTTGGGCCTGGAGCAAAAACATCCCCCGAACCTCCTGGAGCAATAGATGGAGATCAAACTCTACGGGACTGTAAACCACTCGACCCGACTCAATTTTTGACATGTCTAAAACATCATTAATCAAATTGAGTAAGGTCTCGCCACTGCGCTGAATGATCGTCGCATTCTCCCGATGATCCATGGGCAAACTGTGGCTGCGGCCCATCAACCGGGCAAAACCGAGGATGGCATTAAGGGGCGATCGCAACTCATGGCTCATATTGGCCAGGAATTCACTCTTAGCCTGATTGGCCACCTCAGCGGCCTCCTTAGCCAACCGCATTTCAGCCTCAGCCCGCTTCCGAGCTGTTAAGTCCAACATGGAAATCAACACACGGGACCAGTCCGCTTCATGGCCTTCTACAACAAATCCTCGCACGAGCAAATGCTTTGACTCCCCCTGGGGCATGGAAGCGATCGTTTCTAATTCAAAACAGCGCTTGCCCTGTAACAACGCGGTTAATTCCGTGTTGAAATCCGCGAGAAACTGGGGCGAATGGGACTGGGACAACCGCCTCACCAACTCATCCTGAGAGTGCAAATCAAATAGATCGAGGGAAGCCTGGTTGACCTTCAACACTCGAATTCGCTGCACACAGGCCTCAAGCAGGCCAGCTTTCTCAGCCACAGAGCGAACGAGATCATGGTACGGCTCAGTCCCTAGCTCATG
Source organism: uncultured Pseudanabaenaceae cyanobacterium (assembly GCA_938021205.1). Lineage (GTDB taxonomy): Bacteria > Cyanobacteriota > Cyanobacteriia > PCC-9006 > JAAUQQ01 > JAAUQQ01. The sequence continues at coordinate 19,579 of CALIGI010000048.1, read as the reverse complement.
CTCTACGTGAGCTTTAACCTCCGAGAGATCCTCTTCCCACAGGGAAATCGGCGCATCCTCAAATAAACTGCGATAGCGTTGCTCACTCTGGCGAATCGCCACTTCAGCCTGGCGACGCACCTCCACTTCCTGGGCCAGCTCCTGGGTACGCTCAGCCACCTTGACCTCCAGCCCTTGGGAGTAATCTTCTAGCTGAGCATAGGATTGCTGGAGCTGGCGACTCATGTGGTTGAAGCTGTGAGCCAAGCTGTCCAATTCCGCAATTGGGGAGCCTGTCACATCCTGTGCTAAATCTCCCAGGGCGATCGCCTCACAGGCCTGGCTCAAGCTGGCTGTCGCATAACCCAGACGGTGGGCAATCCAAGTCGCCAACAGCATGGCAATCCCCAGAATCCCTAAGGACAGCAGCAACGTGGTGCGCGCATCCTCCCAAATGCTCTCAGTAAAGTCCGACTCAGGCACCACCACCACAATCAACCAGTCCAATCCCCTCGGGTCCACAAAGGGAATGACCTGGAGCAACTGGCGATCGCCCGTCTTTTCCCGAAAGTTCATCGTGCGAGGATGATTCACACGAAGCAGATTCCCTCCAAATTCATTCAATAAGTAACGGCCCGTCGTCTGAATCAATTCATCTGCGACCTCTGTCACCTGGGCTGGCGTGCCATCAGCATGGAGTGGGGGTTGTTCCAACGAACTCGCGATGACAGTGCCATCGCGATCTAGCAACAGTGCCTCTCCAGACTTACCAATAGACAGCCCCCGCAAGAAGCGATTGATATCAGTCAAGATAAAATCTGCACCTATGACCCCTCTTAGAGTCTGGTGATCATCAGCGATATCAGGTCGCACAAAGCCTAACCCTAGGGACGCAGGAATCCCTACCAGTTCTGAACCTGCGATCTCATAGATTTCAGTCCAGACGCTTTTACCTCCTTCTGCTGCTTTATACCAAGGACGGGTTCTAGGATCATATGGCTCTTCAACGGCCTGCTGTAGAGGCGAAGCACCAACGTTAGGACTTAAGAAAACGGAGACTTCCGACTGCTGCCCGTTCGTAAAAATCACCCGATCTTCCAGGGTTGGCTGCTGCACCAGCTCAACATAGTCTCCTTGGGGATTACCAAAATACAAATAAGTTAGAGAATCAAACAATTGACCTTGATCAAACAGGTAAGGCCCCCAAGTATCCAATCGCTCCGGGTCTAATTCTCCTCGCTCTAGGGCCAGCTCCATAAAGTCCGTTGCCCGCAGTGGTGCTTCAGTGAAGCGAAGCAGTCGCTCTTGAATACGCTCCCCCACCCGCCTCTGCAACTGCCCAACCAATTGCTCCACTGCTCGCTGCTCATCTCGCCAGGCCAAATAGCGAATCCAGAACACCGTGCCCATTAAAGGCAAAACAAATCCCACAATCAAGATTCGTCGAAGTGGATACTTTCTGAACAACGGACTCACCATGGCCTAGCCAATTGCAACAATCATGGGTCAAGCCCCTACCTTGCAGCTTAAGCGAAAGTAACTTGACCTAGCCATCCCAAACTTAAACAAAAATCCCGAGCCATTCCTGACTCGGGACTTTGCACTAGAAGCAATCAGCTTAGAAGGTCTGGGACTACACCACCGCAGAACCCGCAGCACGAACCCGCTCTTCTTCTTCAGGCTCAATGCCCAAGCGAGTCAAGTTAATGCGGTTGCGGCTATCAATTTCCCGCACCTTAATCACCACAGAATCTCCCACAGAGACCTCATCTTCCACCTTACCGACGCGGTAGTCCGCAAGCTGGGAAATGTGAATCATGCCTTCCTTACCGGGCAGGAATTGCACAAATGCACCGATGGGGATGATGCGCATGACCTTGCCCAGGTAAACATCACCGGGGGAAACCTTGCGGGTCATACCCTCAATGATTCCGTAGGCCTGTTCAGCACCCTGGGCATCCATGGCAGAAACCACCACAGTGCCGTCATCCTCAATGTCCACCTTAGCCCCCGTGCGCTCGGTGATGCTCTTGATCATCTTGCCGCCAGGTCCAATGACCATGCCGATCATCTCGGGCGGAATCTTGAGCGTCAGCAAGCGAGGCGCATAGTTGGACATCTTCTCCGCAGGCTCGGCGATCGCCTCAAGCATCTTGCCCAGGATATGCATCCTTGCAGGCAGAGCATTCTCAATCGCCTCAGCGATGTTCTCCATCGCTAAGCCGTGGATCTTCATATCCATTTGCAAGGCAGTAATACCGTCTTCGGTACCGGCCACCTTAAAGTCCATGTCACCGAGGAAATCCTCAATGGCCTGAATATCGGTCAGGATGCGAACATCATCGCCCTCCTTAATCAAACCCATGGCGGCACCACTCACAGGCTTAGAGATGGGCACACCCGCATTCATCAATGCCAGGGTAGAACCGCAAACCGAGCCCATGGAAGTGGAACCGTCGGAGGACAGAATCTCCGAAACGACCCGCAACACATAGGGGAAGCTCTCATTAGAGGGCAACACCGGCAACAATGCCCGCTCAGCCAGGGCACCGTGACCCACTTCCCGACGGCCCGCAGAGCGCATGGGACGCGCTTCACCTACGGAATAAGGCGGGAAGTTGTAGTGGTGGATGTAGCGCTTTTCATTGATGGTGGGGTTGAGGTCATCCATCATCTGAGCATCGCCGGGGGTACCCAGAGTTGCAATGGACATGACTTGAGTCAGGCCTCGCTGGAACAGGCCGCAGCCATGGACCCGCTCAGGCAGAATTCCCACCTGACAATCAATTTTGCGCACTTCATCCAAAGCACGACCGTCAATGCGGGTGTTCTTCTTGATCACCTGCTGACGCATCAGCTTCTTGGTTAGGCCCTTGAAGGCATCACCCAGAACCTTGCTGTTGGCTTCATAGGCAACGCGCACGGCGTCGCTTTCTTTCAACCCAGCAATCTTCTCAGCCAAGCCAGCCTTGATTGCGTCCAGGGCTTCGGTGCGTTCGACCTTAGCACCCTGGGCATCAATCACCTTTTGCACAGCCTTGGTGGACTGTTTGGTGACGTAATCTTCGATGGTGGTGTCCTTTTCAGGCGTCGCGGGAGGCTCATGGGTAATCCCCAACTCGGCTAGCAACTCAGTTTGAGCTTTGAGCAAGTCCTGCACCGCTTCGTAACCGAAGTCGATCGCTTCAATCACGTCCTGCTCGGGCAATTCCTTCGCCCCAGCTTCCACCATGATGATGCCTTCGGCGGTACCCGCCACCACAAGGTCCAGCTCACCCTCTTCAATTTCCGCGTAGGTGGGGTTGATGATGAAGTCATCGCCAACTAAGCCAACCCGCACAGCGGCCATGGGGCCGTAGAAAGGGATCTGCGCTAGCAGGGTGGCAATGGAGGCACCCGTTACCGCCAGAACATCAGGGGGAACGTTCTCATCCAAGGAGAGCGTTGTTGCCACGATTTGAATGTCATCACGAATCCACTGAGGAAACAGGGGGCGCATGGGACGATCAATCAAGCGGCAAGTGAGCGTCGCCTTCTCGGGAGGACGACCTTCACGGCGGAGGAAACCACCGGGAATTTTGCCAGCGGCATACATCCGCTCTTCGTAGTCAACCAATAGGGGCAGAAAGTCCAAACCAGGACGGCCTGTACCTTGGGTTGCGGTCACCATGACCGAAGTATCTCCAGACTCGATGAGGACACAACCCCCGGCCTGTGGAGCGAGTAGGCCGACCTTGAGCCTAATATCCCTACCATCGAAGGATATTGACTTGTCTATTTCTTGCATCTACTTCTATCTTCCTTCTTCTCTTCTGAATCTGTAACTCGGTTCTTCTTTCCCAGGCAATCCTAGCACTGCGGTACTACCCCTGTTCAAAAAACCACTTCGGACTGTCACAATTCGCGGAGAAAGCCTGAAATTTTAGCCTCACCGCTCATGAACGCCATCGCTGGATGATCTCTAGACTCCTAGGCTCTAAAGCCTCTAAAAATAGTGCCGTCGAAACCGCTTGTTCCACCGGCCAAACGCCGGGCTTGTGCAACCGAGCAGTGAGTAAATCTACCGCCACCATGCCCGTACCCTGGCCTGCGGCGATCGCTGTATTATCAGCGCAAAAGTCTACTTGATAGCAAGCGGTACAATCCTTGCTGGGAAAAGATTCTGACAGATTTCCAGCCACGGGAATGCCAGTCGCTAAGACCTGCATCGCCAAACCCACGCCACTGAAGCGATCGCTCACTTGGGTCATGGCATAGCTCACCGTCGCCAGCTCCTCAACCACCGCAGGATTTTGCAGCCATTTTTCCAAGGGTTTCCAGGTCATTGCCCCCGTCAAAACGTTATAGAGATGGGGTAATGAGCCAAACTTTGTGACGACATTGTTGCAGGCAAAACTTTTTGGCAAGGTCGCCGCTTCGCTGGTGCTAAACCAATAAACCGAGGATTTTCCGTAGGGAGATAAAAATTCCACCCGTTCGCGATCACTGTAGGGCGAGACCGCTTGCCATTGACCCTCGATCCAAGCTGGAAACGGCGTTTGTAATTCCAAAAAGGTGGTGCGCATCACCGTTTTACCCGCCCCACCAGAGCCCGCCACCACATAATTGAGTTGCAAGTCATCTAAACGCTCAAACTGCTCCGCAGCCAAGCGAGCCATGCTATTGGATAGGCCGGGGAATACGCCGGTGCTAACGATCGCGGTGATACCAGCGGCGATCGCCTCATCCTTCAGCTCAAGGGCCTCCCGCACATAATCAGGACTATCACTCACATCCAAGTAATTCACCCCAGCAGCAATGCAGGCGCGCAACACCGCCAAATCGCGCTGACGAAAGGGGCCTGCGCAATGAATGATCAAATCGTAGCCATGGGACTGAGCCTCCAGGCTATGGGAAGCTGACCCAACAATCGCCTGCTCTAGGGACTCAGAATCGTTCAAATCCAAACGCAGTAGCTGAATGCGATGGGCAAAGGCAGCAATGACCGCTGGGCATTGGGGATTACGACTTGCCAGGCACAACTCAGCTTGACTGTGGTGTAGCAAGTCCAATGCCACCGAGGCACCAATCCGACCGCAGCCCCCCAGAATCAAAATCTGGGGGACTGAAGCAGCCTTAGACTCAGCCTCTTCTGAAGCAGACTGCAAAGCAAAGTTGCCTAGCGAGCCATCGTTATTCAAACCATCACAGCTAGGCACTACTCAGCATTAGCAGGCTTAAAGCCACCAATCTTCACCGGCTTGGCTTCTTCAAATTTACCAAAGGGCTGAGGCTTACTGCCGTTGACCGAGATCCAAACCATATCGGGGCGGGCCGTGGCAAGTTCAATCTCTTGCTTGCCCTCCCAGCGCTGTTTAAAGCCAGGCACTTGATTGCCTTCAATTTGCAGCTCACCATCCACCAATACATCCATCCAGGCTTCTTCCGTCCCCTTGACTTCCAGCTCCAGAACGACCTTGTTAGATGGGACTGCGGCTTTAGGAGCAGTGGGAGCAGCAGCTGGAGCCTCACTCCCAGGGACACTATTACCAACGGCCCCGTTACCAACAGCTCCGTTACCAACGGCTCCATTACCAGCCGTCTCAACCTGCTCGATCGGGGCAGGGGCATTTGCCACATTGGGAGAATTTTGACGATTGCCCCCTCCAAACGCCAGGGCTGTAATGCCTAGCCCTACCGCCCCCGCCACCAAGGCCAAGATCCAAGGCATGAGGTTACGCCGTTCCGGCTCGCGGTACATGACCGGCACTGGAGGAGGAGGCAACGTGGCCATCCCTGCTCCCGCAGAAGCATTAGTCGCAATGGATTTTTCACTCCCCATCGCTGCCGCTCCGGTATTGCTATCGAGGGCTTGGCTTTGAGCAGCGATCGCCGCTCCTCCCCCCGTAACAGCCGCCGCACCAGAAGCATCAACCTGTTCAGTATCATTGCCAAACAAAGCCGCTCGACTGTCATAGGCCGATTCATGCTCAGGCAATGCCGACTCTCCAACCGAATCGGAGTCTAGAACGGGCTCATCCAGGGTGAGCAGCTCTTCAACCGCCACCGGCTCCTCCACAACCGCCACCGGCTCCTCCACAGTCGCCTGCTCCCAAGAAACGGCTTCCTCGGGCTCATCGACTGCAATATCAGCAATGGATGCAGCTTCATTTTGCCCAGGAGCATTGACCTCTAGATCCTCGACAGCAGGCGCTGCAACAGAATCGAAGGCTTCAGTCACCTCCCGAGTAGACTCTGCCAACGGGGCATCCTCATCCCCACTCAACACATCCCCAGCCAAAAGGTTCTCGGGAGAGTCTAAATCCAGCGCCGCACCTTCAGAAACCTCAATCACACCTGGCTCAACCTGCGGCTCAGAGGTGATCGGGGCTGCCGCCTCGACAGATTCCTGCGGCGCAGGCTCAGTCGCGACAGGCTGGGCCACGGCAGGGGTCGCTGCGACGATATTCCCAGCAGAGACAAAAGAAAGGGGTACGGACCCCGAAGGCTGCCATGGAAAGCTATCGCAAAGCTCCATACCATTAAGGCCAACCAAATCACCAAATCGGCGAATAAAGCCTCGGATGTACACAGGTTCAGGCAATGGGCGCTCATCCCCTTCCTCGATCGCCCTGAGGATAGCAGCCCGAATCAGGGTCTTACCTGAGACCTCTTCCAGGGTTAATCCTTTCTCTTCGCGGGCCTTAGCAAGGAGGTGGCCAATTTCGCCCAATCGACTCCGCTGAATTGGTTCCAAGTCACTCACAGATTTTGGTCTCCCCTACAACCGAATGCACTCGCGTTCCAAGCCTGCTGCTGATTCTAAGCTGGCAACCCAAAAGCTGTGGCCGAATCAGTCCTTGTTAGGATGGACAATAGAGCATTTTCGAAGCGAATGCAATCGCCAAAAGTCGCGCCTCAAGCAGCATCGGGCAAGCCTTTCAGCCGGTAGACAATGGGCCAGATGAACCACAGCGGCGATCGCTCCAGCCCCAAGACCACAGACCGAGCCGTCGCTCCGGGACGAAACAGGTGCCCCATCCCAATCGGGTCGCGCCCCATCGCCCAAGACCTCTGCCTCGGAGTATTCATCCTCGCTCCACCAGTTTCTTTTACCAGGGCATCATGACGTAAAGAAATCTTGAGCAAGATCGCCGCAAACCATCATGAACAGGGAGCCAGGTAAACTTTAATATAGGGATCAGCCCCTCTCCCAAAGATACTGTTATTTCTAGAGGAGTGAACCCGCATTCAATGCAAAGTCCTGTTACGAAAGGACCCAATTTGCATTCAGGCCTCGTCATTCAACTGATGCGGTCCGCCCCTTAGAGAGCTGGGCCTCCGAATCCATAGCCCCCAAAGATTCAAGCCAGCTCAGCCCTTCTTTTGATGACATCGACCTTCAAGCATGAAAAAGTACGCCCACCATTGGATTCAAGACTGGTCTAACGAAAATGGTTGGACCGATATTTTCCTAGAGCGATATCGCTACTGGGGCTTTCCCCCTGGGGCCGTAATGCCCCAACCCAGTCCCTACGACGTGCTCCATGCGATTAAGCGCGAACAGGGCCTCAGCCCAGTGGAGAAGCGGTGGTATGGCATAGCAGTCACAGTCACGATTGCAGCAGGATTTGCAACCTACGGCTTGAATAACCCCCTCCCCATGGTGTTTGCCTTCATCTTGGGGGCCATCAGTGTGGCATACCTCGATGATGAAGAGGTTTAACCACAAGAGGTCTAAAGGACATTGCCCAACCCAATCCACAGCTTAAAACAGCTTCCCTGGGGGGCAACCTTGCGCACGGCAATCATCGTTGTCGCCGGGGTGGTGGCGATCGAATGGGCGATAGTCCTAGCCCTGGGTGGGCGGGCTGGACTGGGGAGCATCTCGCCAGGATTTCTGCTCGCAATGAACTTGCTGGGGGGAGCACTTTTGGGCATCGCCACCACAGAGCTATGGCGACGGCAGAATAACGGCTATCTAGCGATCAACCTTGCTTGGACGCTCATTGGCAGCACCACCCTGCTGTTGATCCTACGCTGGCTCTTAGCAAAGTATTTCTTTGGGGCATTGCTGCCCCCCACTCTCCTATCCGAACCCAGTTCCGTAGTGATCATGGGCATGGTGATTGGTGGGTTTTGGCGCTCTTGGAGCGCTCGCTTCCGCAACTAACGAATGCCCAACCCCAACCTACAAAGCAGCCAAACGCTACTTCAAACCATCCATGATCTTCGACAGATCTAAATGTTCTGACACCGTCTTAGCCAGCTCATCCAACATTTTTTCCCGCTCATTACGGTAGTTGGCGATTCCTGTGGGGAGTGCCTTCAGCCCCCGCTGCTGGCGCAAACGGTTGAGCCAGGCTCGCCGCCAGGGACCATTATCAAAAATACCGTGGAGATAGGTCCCCCAAATGGACTGGGTATCATCCACCAAGCCCAAACTGGCATCATCAAACAGAGCATGGTGAGCCACCGCATCAACCACCGAGGAAGCAGATGCAACCGTCGTAGGGCTGCCTAAACTACCACTGGAGCGCTGTTGTGTCTCTCCATCGAGGAGCTGGCTACGGCCATGGTGTAGCTCATAGCCCACCACCGGTAGCCCCTCCTGGGGATAATTTGAACTCACCATGCGCTGGCGAGCAATCTTTGCCCCAGCGATGAGTGTGCGAATAGGCATCAAATCAAGCCCCTGAAAACGACCTTCTTGGCCTTCAATACCTTCAGGATCTGCCAGAATGCGGCCCATCATCTGGAATCCACCACAAATACCCAGTACAGTGCCACCAGAAGCAGCGTAAGTTTTAATTTCCTCAGCCATACCGCTCTTTTGCAGCGCCAGGAGATCAGGAATAGTGGTCTTAGAGCCTGGCAAGATCACCGCATCGGGATAGCCCAGAGGATCGCGGGGATCAACATACTTAATCGAGACAGAAGGTTCCGCTTCTAACGGATCAAAGTCCGTAAAATTGGAAATACGGGGCAGGCGCACCACGGAAATTTGCAGCTCAGCATTAGTCTTGCGACTCCGGCGCTCCATGAGGTCCAGGGAGTCCTCCGAAGGGAAAAACCCAGTCATGTAGGGAATAACCCCCAGCACAGGAATCCCCGTGCGCTCCTCCAGCCAATCAATACCGGGCTGTAAGATAGAGCGCTGGCCCCGGAACTTGTTAATAATGACGCCCTTAATCAGGGCTCGCTCCTCCGGCTCCAGTAGCTCCAGCGTGCCAACAACATGGGCAAAAGCGCCCCCTCGATCAATATCCACCACCAGCAGCGTCGCAGCGTTAACATGCTGCGCCACTCGCATATTGGCTAAGTCACGGTGCTTGAGGTTGATCTCCGCCGGGCTACCAGCCCCCTCACAGACAACGATGTCAAATTCTGCTCCCAAACGGCGCAGGGACTCTTCAATCACCTGCCAGCCAGGCTGGAAATAGCGCTCGTAGTAATCTTGAGCGGTCACATTACCCACAACTCGTCCACCCATAATCACCTGGGAAGTCATGTCTCCCTGGGGCTTGAGCAAGATGGGGTTCATTTCAATCCGAGGGGTGACCCCAGCGGCCCAGGCTTGCAATGCCTGGGCATAGCCAATTTCGCCACCACTGGAGGTGACATAGGAATTAAGTGCCATGTTCTGGCCCTTAAACGGGGCCACGCGCCAGCCTTGACGGGCAAGAATGCGGCAAATTGCTGCCGTCATCAAAGATTTACCCGCATGGGAGGTGGCGCCCACCACCATTATTGATTTCATGGAACACAACCGTGATTGGGGGGAAGGGGAACCGGTCTCGAAACTTAAATTAATTTTCTCTCTACACCTGATATATCAGGCTTTCGGGAAGATTTACTCGAAAGTGCCTGCCTCAAAAAGCAAGATCAGATCGGCAGGCGCATCCAGCGCTGCCAAGCATTATAGAAACGATCTAACAGACCAACCTGGGGGAATTTACCGTGATGAGAGTATTTTTCCACCAAATGACGCCCCAAAGGCGTTAAGCGAAAACTATCAGTGATGCCCTGGCCATCTACTTCCCGTCGCAGGACACCGGTTTGAATCAGCCAAAGCAGGTAACTCTCGGCAGCAAATTCAGGTAGGGGACGCAGACTGTAACCTTTCTCTACTCCCACTTTGCCGACCGCAGCCATGAGGGGAACACTACCTGCCTGCATCGCGACAAAGAGGGCTGGACGGAAGGGCGAACAATGGAGCGATCGCGCCGCCCGACGCAGGGTCCTGGCCCCATAGCGAAAGGCTTCAAGATCAACGGAAGAAGCAGATGATTCAGCAGTCACGAAGCACAGGTCCCTAGGCAATTGGGTCCATTGTGACACATCTATAAATCTCACTTGACTTCAAGCCTAGTGAGCCCAAATCCCCTGGACTGCATCGCCACTATCCACCGTCGCTGTCACGGGATTGCCATTGCCATCTAGGGCCACAGGGTCACCATTTTCATCTAGGGCGATGGGCTCTGTGGGCGGCAATCCCAGGGTGCTCACAAGGGATTCAATGATTTCCTGGACCACAGGCGCAGCCACCGTAGAACCGTAGGCATTATTGCCCTGGGGCTCATCCACCACCGCCACCACCACATAACGAGGGTCTTGCACGGGCAGAATCCCGACAAAACTCGTGATCCTGGCTCCGGCAACGTAAATACCGTTCTCAGCCTTTTGGGCCGTGCCGGTCTTGCCGCCAATGCGATAGCCCGGCACCGCAGAGACATTGCCCTGGGTCACAACGCTTTCCATCATCTCTAACACTGCTTGAGTGGTCTCCCTGGAGAAGACCTGGCGAGGCTCAGGCAACTCGGGACGCCAATGGAAATGCCCCTTGCTATCCACAAGGCCATCCACCACATGGGGCGAGACGAGCTTACCGCCATTGGCTAGGGCTCCATGGAGCTGAGCAAGCTGCAAGGGGGTGATCGATAAACCCTGACCAAAGGAGGCTGTCGCAGGCTCAATGGGGGAGGTTTCAAACTTTTCCAGGCTCTTGAGCTGACTCGCGGGGGGAGAAGGCAGGTCTGTGGTTAAGGTTTTACCCAGGCCCAGCTTTTCGAGCCAAGCATGGTAATTGCCTGGATCTAGCTTTTGGACAATGCGGACCATGCCGATGTTGCTGGAGAACTGCAACACCTGGGGCAGGCTAATGGAGCCACGACTCCCCGCTGCGGTGTAGTCGTGGTTTTGGACAATGTGCTTTGAGATAACGAGCTGGCCTTCGTCGTAGATGTAGTCCCTGGGGGAGAGCTTGCCATCTTCTAGTGCGATCGCGACATTAACGGGCTTAAAAGTCGACCCCGGCTCATAGAGATCCGTCGCAGCCCAGTTGCGGAAGAGCTCCACATCCGCCTCCCAATATTCATTAGGGTCATAGGTCGGTGCGACCACGAGGGACAGCAGTGAACCATCCTTAGCGTCCATGATCATGGCTGCCCCTCGCTTGGCCCCCCATTCCTCCAGTTGATTATCCAGGGCAACGCGGGTGGCTCGCTGGAGGCGACGGTCCAAGGTCAACTGCAAGGCCATGTCATCTTGGTGGAGAAAGCCCTCAGGCAGGTCTGCAGGAATGACTTGACCTTCACCAGTCCGACGAATGCGCAAGTCTAGAGACGGACGCTCCAACTGTTCCTGTTGGCTCATTTCTACACCCGCCTGACCCGCTTGCTCATCGTTGACATAACCCACAACAGAGCCGAAGAGATCTCCCTGGGGGTAAAAGCGCTGGGGCCGGGGCAATAGATCCAAGCCATCAATGTAAAGACGTCGAATTTGACGGGCCGTACTGTCCTTAACTGAATCAGCGACTTTGACGCCTGTATCGTATTGACGAAGCTTTTGCAACACTTCATCAACAGGCATATTCAGGGCCCCCCCCAGCTTCTCCGCGACCACATCAATCTCTTCAGAAAAAATTTGCGGGTGGGCGTAGAGCGTATACACCGATTGATCCACCGCCAGGGTGGAATTATCGCGAGTGCGAATGGGACGGCGGGGAATAAAGGTCTTAGAATTGGCGGTTTGCTGACCCAAGGCCCGCTCAACCAGCTCATCGCCCTTGAGAATTTGCAACTGGAACAACTTCAGAGACAGCCCTCCCAAGGCCACCATCAAGGCAGCCCAAACCAACATGACCCTGACAGAACGCTGTTCACTCAGCCACAATAAACGATGGAGCCGCTGGCGATGCTCCGGCGTGAGGACATATTTTTTGCGAGCCTTGATCCGTTTGGAAGCAGGATCTTGTGCGGACTTCTGAGCGAGTTTCCGAGGGTTTGGGCGTCGCTTAGTAGATGCGGGGGGCAGCGTGGAAGCCATACGTTGCAGGGAGATGGGAGGGATGGGTATCGGGCGCACCAGTTGCTGACTCAACCTAGCCTAAATCGCAAAGGTTTCAGGATCAACCGGTGAAACGGTTTCAAGCTGAGAAGACGCATCAATTTAGCTCGAATTCAGGCTAGCTAGCATCAGGCTAATCAGGCCAGGGGCAGATCCAGCTCGGATGGCGGATTTGTCAACAGGGCAGAAGGTCATGACTCCAAAATCCTGCGACGCGATCGCCTAAAGCTGACTAAGAGTCTAGCGAGGACGCTCCCCAAGCAACCAAGGGAGCATGGGGTCAGTTTTCTGAGACCCATCACCCACTGGTCAAGCTCAATCTCAGCATTCCAATCAACGGACAAAACAACGGCCCGGTCCAAGGTCAAGATGAACCTCGGCCCCCAGGCCAAATCAGCACGAACGACATAAATGTAGGTAAAAAGCTGTAATTAAATGCCCCAGCACTCACCTCAACCCAGCAGAAACAGCCAACAAGGCAGAGCGAGAATAGAGCCTAATCAAAACTCTAGTAGCTCAGGGGCTGCTCTAATTGGGGATTTTGGGCCTCTGCGGCCTCAGGGGCATCAAGCATAGAGCGAGGTGCAGCAGGCTCCAAGAAAAGAGCATTGAAGGGATCTGGATTGACCAAACCTGAATCCTGGTGCTCAGCGCTATCCGCCAAATGCTGCTTCAGCGCCTCATTCGCCAGCGTTAGCTGAGGCTCCTGCCGACGCAAGAGTGCCAGCTCACTGTAAGCACGACTCCAAGAACGCTGGGAATGAACCGTGCGGCTGTAAACACCAAGGGTCAAAACACCCAGAACCAAGAGCACCACCGAAGAACCGCGCTGCAACAGCACCAAGTTGCGCAGCACAGCTGGCAACTGCTGCTTGGGTGCCAGGGGCTTTACCGGAGCAACGGTCTTGCGAGCAGACTGACTGCGATAGGCAGCACGGCGCGCAGAGCTTCGAGCGGCTCGCCGCTGAAGCTGGACAGTACCGGGTAGGGGGACTGGGGCATAATCAATTTCTGCGGGTCTTGCGGCCATGGTTCACAACTCCTCAATCTTCTCGGGCGCTTTATCGCTCGCTGACCAAAACCCAGACCACCAAAATCCAAGATTCCATCACATGGCACAACGCAGAAACGTAAGCCTATTTTCAAGGCTGCCTCAACCTTAAAGAAAATATCTCAAGTTGACCCAAATGGCGCAGCCGAGCTCAAAAAAGATTGATCCCGGAGGGAGTTGCGCCACAGAACCAGCGGTGTATTTGCCAAAGGTAAAGGCTAGAACCTAGATGGAGCAGGACTGGCGATCGATAACGCGGTCTTTATGCAGCCGAAAAAGAATTAACTTAGGTGAGTTATACGGGAAAGCCGACTGGAAGTACCTAGGGAGAAGCACGGAACCTGAAAACGGCCTCCTCAAAAATCAGCCCCAAACTCTGTAAAAGCAACCTTGGAGGGCATTTAGCTCTCAATCCAAAAGGGTTGAGAGTCAGCAAGGGAGAGAGGCTGAGCGAACAGAGGCTCAGAGCAACCTAGCTGCGTAAATCCTCGGTAACGACCCCAGGAACCCTAGATCGCCGGGAAGACCACAAATATATTGCCTGAACAGCGCTGTTGAAGGATGTTCATCCCAGACAATCCTTCAACAGCAAAGCCGCAACCCATCAGATCAAGCAGCCCAGAATGACACCGCCCCTATCCAATCTAAGCGGTAGCCCCACAAAGCCAGTGAAGACACCTAACACTGCTGTAGGAGAGGTTTACCCACAGGGATCTGCGTTTGTCCAATTAGGTCAGAGGCTAGCCACACCCCCCCATGGATTTGCAGATTGGCGACCTCGCAGATTGGCTGCATCCTGCCCCAAGAACAAGCACTATGACAGAGCACCACCTAACAAAAACAGACTGATTAGGGTTCCACTATTCCAAAGCCCATGCAAAACGATCGACGCCAACAGATTGCGCGATCGCCCATACACAAAACCCAACATGATCCCCAACGTCATCAACGGCAGCACCTCAGAAAAGCTCAGGTGAACCAAGGCAAAAATCCCACCACTCACCACCACCGCCCCCCAAGGCGGTAAAAACTTCGTCAGCGACGTCATCAAAAAGCCTCGGAAAAAAATTTCCTCAAACACCGGAGCCGCGATCGCCGCCGTAACAAAGAAAAACAACAGCGCCACGTTATCCCGATTCTCCAACGCCAGCGACAGCAACGGATTACTCCCGCCCTTGCCCTGCCAAACCTGAGCATTAAGAACCGACACCAACAGAACCGGCGGATAGGCCATCAAATAGCCCCCCACGCCCCAAGCCAGCCAATTGCCCTCCTTCAGGCTGAAGCGAAACCAATCCTTCTCCAACGGCAAATACTGCTTCAACAGGAAATAGAGAGCAGTCAGCACCGCGATCGCCATCGCCCCATAGGAGAAAAACACCCCAATGGCCTTCGCCCGCAACACATTCGCCGGTTCAACTGACTGAATCGCCTGGGCGATCGCAGTCCCCGCAATCCCACTCACCACCAGCTGACCCACAAAGAAAAAGCCCAACGTCACCCCAAACCAAACCGTCAGCCCCGGCCAAGGTACCGACCACTTCTGCAAGGCCACCGGCGAACTCTCCTGACCTCGCCGCACCCAAGCAAAGATCCCCAACGTCACCCACAGCATCGACCCCAAGATCACGCCCAAGCCAGGGATAAGAGACACAACACCCAGCCGAACCAAGGAAGACTCCGCCTTAGCCTCGCGCACCAATTGCAAAGTCTCCAGCTCATCCGCCCGCTGGTCCAGGGTAAATAGCCGCTCCAACGACTCATCCCGAAACCAGCCCGTCAGGCCATCACGCAAGCTCCGCTCCACCGCAGGCAACAGGCGAGGCGGATCTGCCCAGAGCCCCGTCAACATGGGCGGTAAATCCACCAAAGCGGCTTCCGTCAATGCAGACCGTTCCCCCTGTTCAGCCGCCGCATCACTAACGATGGACTGATCTCGCTCTGCTAACTTGGCCTGCTGCCAAAATTCCTCCGCGAGGCCCACCTGCTCGCGAGTCGCCGCCAGCACCCCTCCTTCCAAGCGCAACTGCCGCAGCTCCAACTGCTGTTGTCGGACATCCCTCGCTAAAGCCGCCGCTGCCTCATCCTGCCCAGCATCCACCAGCCCATCCTGGCGCTGCTCCAGGTCCATTAGATTTTCATCTGCTTTCGCGATCGCCGACTGATACTGCTCCAACGCAGACACCTGGGCATTGCCCCCTCGCAACAACTGATCCAGCAATTGCCGCTCCGAACCCTCCGCCTTAATCTCAGCAGCCTGCAACACCAGGGCTGACTGGGCCAACTCCAACCGACCCTGCACCTGGGGAGTATTAAGGCTTTGGAACAGCGGCATGGAAACCACAATCACGACCGCCACGGAAACAAACAACGAAATAATCCGCTTCAGATCTTTGGGCGAGGACTGGGTCGATGGGGGCTGGTTTGTCATGAAAAGATGAAAGGAAAGGAAATCGGGAGCTAAAAAGGGACAAAATCGGCCAATCAGTCGCCCATCAATCAAGGCGATGCTCCAGAGAAGCAAGGAGGCGAAACCCCAAAGGGGTAAAATCCCTCTAGAAAGTTTTTAGAATTTTCCCAGTACTGCTGCCATTCGCACAGTGCAGCGGCAGCCTATCCACCATTGGTTTAGTCTATGGGCTAGCTCCTAGGCTCTCCTAAAAAAGCGCGACTTGGAATTCCAAGAGACATAAGCCTAGAGCAATATCTAGCGCCCATTGTCGGTGGTTGTCGCCCTATCCACAATTCCAGCTCACGGAGGACGCCTCCCCTGACGACGCGCATCATCCTGGTCCGCCACGGCCTTAGTACTTACAACGCCACCAATCGCATTCAGGGTCGCCTGGATGCCTCCACCCTCACCGATGAGGGTGTCGCTGCTGCCGAGAAAGTGGGGCAAGCCCTCAATGGCCTCACCTTTGACGCCATCTACAGTAGCCCCCTCCAGCGAGCCCATTCCACCGCCAAGATCATTGCGGCAGGCATCGCTCAATCTCCCCCCGTGGAACCCAAAGACCTGCTACTCGAAGTGGACCTGCCCCTGTGGGAGGGCCTGGAAAAGTCCAAGGTTCAGGCCGAGTTTGCCGATGCTTATCGCATTTGGGCAACCCAGCCGGACAAATTCTTCATGGAAATCGAGGGTCCCGACGGTCCGAAGAAGCACTACCCCGTGCGATCGCTCTTCGATCAAGCCAAGCAATTCTGGCAAGAAACCCTACCCAAGCATGAGGGCAAAACAATCCTGATCGTGGGGCACAACGGCATCCTGCGCTCTTTGATCTGCACCGCCACGGGCATGGGTCCTGAGCAGTACCAGGTCATCCGCCAATCCAACTGCGGCATCAGCGTACTCAATTTCGAGGGTGGCCTGGATGACACCGTGCAGATGGAATCCATCAACCTCATCGGGCACCTCAGCGACGACCTGCCGGACCATCGCCTCTCTAAAGGCTGCCGCCTCTTACTCGTGCGCCATGGTGAAACCGAGTGGAATCGAATGTCTCGCTTCCAGGGGCAAATTGATATTCCCCTCAACGACACCGGAAAAGCCCAAGCCCAAAAGGCAGCGGAATTCCTCAAAGACGTGCAAATCGACTTCGCCGTCACCAGCCCCCTCTCCCGGCCCAAGGAAACAGCCCAGGCTATCCTGGCGCACCATCCCGGCCTAGAACTTCAGGAAATGGAAGACCTGAAGGAAATTGGCCATGGTCTCTGGGAAGGCAAACTGGAAAAGGAGATTCGTGCAGAGTATGACGAAGAGCTCAACCAGTGGAAGCTCGCCCCACATACCGTACAAATGCCCGAAGGCGAAAACCTTCAGCAGGTTTGGGAGCGAGGGGTTGCTGCCTGGGAGGAGATTGTTCGCAATGCTCCCCTCAACGGCACAGGCCTCGTCGTGGCCCACGATGCAGTCAACAAAGCCATCCTCTGTCATGTGCTCGGCCTCCAGCCCAAGGATATTTGGGCTGTCAAACAGGGCAATGCAGCCGTCACCGTGGTGGACTATCCAAAAGGGTTGGCAGGCAAGCCTACTGTGCAGGCGCTAAATATCACGACTCACTTTGGCCAAGGCGTCATTGACAAGACTGCTGCTGGAGCACTTTAAAGGAGCTTAGGGATGGGGATTTAATTAAACCGTTAGACATCGCATCTAACGCGACTGCGGACATGGCATGGCATGTCCGCAAGTAGTATCGGGTCTTATAAATTTCCATTCCTTAGGGACGAAAGAATGAGACCTTCCCCCTTTGCAAGGTGGATTTGAGGGGGATCGGCTGTCTCACTTGCCCCAGCCAGATCCCCCCAGCCCCCTTACAAAGGGGGAGCTAATCAGATTACAGGATGAATAAATCCTCGTTCCTTAGCGGCCTGTTCTGCATCGTCAACTCAATTCATCACCCCAATATTCCAATGACCCAGGAGCTATTCAAACAGGCCCGTCTCATCGATCCCAGCCAGGGACGTGATGAAGTTGGCGATCTGTTTGTAGAAAATGGCGTCATTGTGGAGATCGCTCCCACCCTAGAAGCTCCTGCCGAGGCCGAAGTCCACGACTGCAACGGCCTTGTCATTGGCCCCGGTCTTGTCGATCTCTACAGCCAATGTGGTGAGCCCGGAAATGAAGACCGGGAAACCCTGGCAAGCCTAACTGCCGCTGCCACCGCCGGAGGCTTTAGCCGCGTGGCCCTGTTACCGACGACAACCCCCGCAATTGACAACGCAGCCCAGCTAGCTCAACAGCTCCGCTTTCAAGCTCAATCGAACCAAACCCAGCTCCACCATTGGGCAGCCCTGACCCAAGGCGCAAAGGGCAAGGCCATGGCAGAACTCCAGGAATTGAAGGATGCCGGAGCCCTAGGCTTTTGCGATGGCCACCCCCTCGAAGACATCGCCCTAGTTCGTCGCCTGCTGGAATACCTCCATCCTCAAAAGACGCCCATTGGCATATGGGCAAGGGATACGACCCTCGCAGGCAGCGGCATTGCCCGAGAAGGGAGTATAGCCCTCCAGCTCGGCCTGCCCAGCGACCCCGAGACTTCAGAGACCGTCGCTCTGGCCTCCTTAATCGAAGCCGTGCGCACTAGTGGCACCCCGGCTCATGCCATGCGCATCTCCACCGCTCGCAGCGTCGAACTCATTCGCCAGGCCAAAGTTGAGCAAATTCCGATCACCGCTAGCGTTACTTGGCTGCACCTACTATTTAATAGCCAAGACCTCCAGAACTATGACCCCTGTCTCAGACTGGCTCCCCCCCTCGGCAATCCGGAAGATCAGCAAGCCTTGATTGAAGCTGTCAAGACGGGCATTATTGACGCGATCGCCATCGACCACAGTCCCTACAACTATGAAGAAAAGACCGTTCCTTTTGGGGTCGCCCCGACCGGGGCAATTGGCCTAGAACTCGCTTTTCCTATTCTCTGGCAGCAATTTATCGTCAACGGAGACTGGCCAGCCCTGACCCTCTGGGAACGACTCAGTAGTCACCCTGCAAAATGCCTCAACCAGATACCTCCTAGCTTAAAAACCGGTCAGCGGGAATGGCTGCTGTTTGACCCACAGCACTCCTGGAAAGTAGAGTCCCAGAACCTTCAATCCAAGGCCGAAAACAGTCCCTTCCTAGGTTGTCAATTAACAGGAAAAGTACGGAGACTACAGACAGGTCCTCCAGAATAGAGAGGTCGATCTCCTGAGACTGCAAGGGCTCCTCGGCATGAAGGGTTTGCCCCCATAAAGCTTCCGTAAAGGTAGTCTCCAGTCACGATTTTCCATTGAGTATTGGAATCATCACCTAGCGTTTAAAGTCTCCGCTCCCAGTCTTATTCAAGCTGTATTTATGTCATCTACTGCTCAGGATGCTTCTACCATTGCCAGTCAGCCGACTAGCAAGCAGTGGGCGATCGCGACAGACTTAGTGAAGCCCCTCGAGCAGTTAAGCCAGCCAGCGAGAAATTCCACCACAGTTCAATCAAGACCGGATCGGAACAAGTCCCAAAGTGCAACCCAGTCTCGCGATCTACAAGAACTCAAAGCACTCAAAGCACTGGACAACAGTCCAATCTTCAGCAGGCCGAATGCGAGTTCCACCGCTCCCCCCATCCAGCATGACGAAAATTTTGCCTTCCTATTCAATACAGACTCTGGCGAAAGCAACGCCCCCTCAAACTCAGCCATAGGCCGCGAAACGCAAGCCACCATGGAGGAAGAGGAACAGGTCTTCCC
>CALIGI010000047.1 GCA_938021205.1 uncultured Pseudanabaenaceae cyanobacterium | reverse complement strand
TCCGTAAATCTACAGGCTATGTTGGGGGAGGGTACTCAGCCAAGCTCTTCCAAACCACAGCGCTATTGAGCAACCCTCCATAGCCTCAACGGTGCATCCCAAAAGAAGCTGACTAAAGCGGATCGTCACGAGGGCTCCATAGTGCCAACAAACTTGCTACTGCGATTACTCCGTTCCAGCTCCACCTTATTGGGGCTAATTATGATCGCCCTAGCCAGTGGTGCGCTCTTAATTCAGCAGCGGGAATATCGACAAGACGTCGCAGCCAACGACTTCCTCAATAATGCCGCCCAAACCTCTCGAAATAGCGTTGCAGAGCAACTAGATAATCAATTACAGCAACTGGGCTTAGGCCGAACCGATGGACAAAGTCAGTCCAGCCCAGCGAGTGACTCGGAGAATAACAACTCGTCGATTACATTCCACGAAATTAACGCTAGCCTCAGCAAATATTTCCAAAAGCAGCGCCATACGACCCAACATCAAACAAGCTTAGAGCCATTGCCATCAGCAGTGACAGAATACCTAGCGCAACCGCAAGATCTCCACGAAATTAAGCGTTTAATATTAGATAACCCTTTACCCACCTGGGAACTCCAAGTCTCAAAGCTCGTTCGCGATCCCCAACCAAGCACTAGTTTTTTCCCGCTTGCGAACTTGCAGCGTGTGCTGCTGGCCCAAGGGCTACATCTACATGCCGAGACACCAGAAGTTGCCGCCGAAAGCTTCGAAGCGGCCTGGCGATTGACGGATGCGATCGCAGCCCGGCCCGACCTCCTCAGCCAAATGTTAGCTGGAATATTGCAACAGCAACAAGCAACCCTCCTGCGCCACATAGAGCTACCGGGCGAACAATGGCAAGCACGCCTAGCTCGGGATCAGCAACAGGCGATCCTCCAAGCTCTCACTTTTGACCGCTGGGCCGAATACCAAACCTTGCAATATCAACAGAATCAAGCACAGTCAGCAGTCAGTGCAAGCAACGCTTGGCAAAGTTTGATTGGCAAACAGTATCTTCAGTTCTCTCGGCTAGACTGGCTCGCCGCTCGAAAACGCAACCAATCTAAATTTGTGGGGCGTCAGCTTTGCGATAGCGGCACGACCCCAACACAATTTCCCGTCAGGCCTAATCGCCTCAATTCGTTTGGCCAAAAAGGCATCACCATATTTGCTCAGGAATGGATTAAAGCCAGCGATCGCATGCTCTCAGCAGAGCTCACCCAAAAAGTGATCCAGGCCAAACAGCTCGCTCGCATCGAAGGGCAATGGCCCCAGCAACTTCCCAAACTAACTTCCCAAGTCTGTCCCAAAATCGCTTGGAACTACGAAAAAGAGGCAGATGGTGGCATCCGCCTCTGGTTTGACCAGTCAGCCCATTGGCGAGTGGGACTAACTGGAGATTTTGCTCCCCTGAGCTATGAAGCTGGGGCATTTCAGGTGGACGTTTCAACCGTTAGTACTGATGGCTGATTGAGCCTTGATTGCTATTATCAGAACTCAAGCCCGAATGCCTGACTGCACTCGCCAGAGCTTCGCGTAGAGGCCATCTTGTTTCAGCAACGCTTCATGGTTGCCCTGCTCTGTGAGCTGGCCCTGTTCCAGGACATAGATGCGGTGGGCATGGCGGATAGTGGAAAGGCGGTGGGCGATGGCAATGGTCGTCCGGTCTTTCGTAATCACATCTAAGGATCGCTGAATTGCAGCCTCAGTTTCGTTATCCACCGCAGAAGTGGCTTCATCGAGAATGAGGATTGGGGGATCTTTGAGAATGGCACGGGCAATCGCCAATCGTTGCCGCTGTCCACCGGAAAGCTTCTGCCCCCGCTCACCCACAACGGTGTCATAGCCCTGGGGCAATCGCTCAATAAATTCGTGGGCCTCCGATTGCTTACCCGCTTGGATAATCTCATCACGGCTGGCATTAAAGCTGCCATAGGCAATGTTCTCCGCGACGCTGCCGTGGAAGAGGAAAACGTCTTGGCTGACCCAGCCCGTACAACGGCGCAAATCGCCCAGGTCTAGCTCACGAATATCGGTGCCATCCAGGAGAATACAACCCTCATTGACTTCGTAAAAACGCAGCAACAGCTTTACAAGAGTGCTTTTGCCTGAGCCAGTTGCTCCCACAATTCCGATGGTTTGCCCAGCAGGAATGTCTAGGTTGAGCTGGGTGAGAGCATTGCTGCGGTCTTTGTAGGCAAAGCTAACATTATCGAACTTGACCGCTCCAGTCGCCTGGCTCGCCGCAATGGATTGTTGGCCAGTGCGAATCGCAATCGGCGTATCCAATAGGTTCATCACGCGGTTAATAGAAGCCATGGCTCGCTGGTACTGATCCATGGTTTGGCCCAGGCGGGTAAAGGGCCAGAGCAGCCGCTGGATGATAAACACCATAAAGCTGTAGGTACCGGCGGAAAGGCTACCCGCTGCCGCCGCCATGCCGCCAAAGAACAGCGTAGCGGTAAAGCCAATCAAAATGACGAAGCGAATTAGCGGCACAAAGGCAGCACTGAGGGTAATGGCTCGACCATTGCTGGCGCGGTAGGCCTGGCTTTCAAAGGCCACGCGATCGAGTTCGTAGGCTTCGGAGGTGTAGCTCTTAATCGTAGCCATCCCTGCCATGTTGTTGGAGAGGCGGCTGTTGACCAGGCTGGCCTGTTCGCGCACTTCGGCGTAGCGCGGGGCCAGGCGCTTTTGGAAGAGGATGGAGCCGATGAGGATAAAGGGGATGGGCAGCATCGCCATCCAGGCAATACCGGGGGCGATCGCAATAAAGGTAATGCTAACGGTCAGCACCGTCGTGGCAAATTGCAGCAGCTCATTGGCCCCGCTATCCAAAAAGCGCTCCAACTGGTTGATATCGTCATTGAGAATCGAGAGCAACTGGCCGCTGCTGCGATCTTCAAAGAAGCTCATCTCCAGAGATTGCAGGTGACTATAGCCATCCAAGCGCAGCTCATGCTGAATGGTTTGGGCCAGCTTGCGCCACATGCTGTCATAGGCATATTGAAACAGCGATTCTCCCCCCCAGACGATCAGCGTCAGCAGGGACATGAGGGCAAGCTGGCCGCTAATACTGGTGATGCCGAGCTGGGCAACGAGGGAGTTCTCTTTTTCGACGACGACGTCAACGGCGATGCCGATGAGGTAGGGCGGGGCGAGGTCGAAGAGTTTGTTGAGGACGGAGTAGCTGCTGGCGAGCCAGAGTTGCTTACGGTGGGGCTGGGCGTATTGCAGCAGGCGCTTGAGGGGATGTTTCTCAACGGCTTGGGGTTGTGCCGTTGCAGCAGAGGCGGTGGATGCGGCCATGGGGAGACTCTGGAGCGATGGAGCCTTTCATTATGACAGCTTCCTCAGACTCTCCAGGTCAATAATCGATTAGCTACTAGGCTGCTAGATAGGTCACCAATTGGTTTTGGCATTGTTGGAACAAATAGTTTATGACAGCAAAGAGCTGGTCTAATTCATAAATGGAATAGGGCAGGATATTACGTGTAAATTCTGCTTGGTCCAATCGACCAAACTGCCAGGTTGCTCCATTGGAAACAATGCCAAAAATTTGGATAGGCGGTTCCTGGTTGAGTCGCTGCGCTGCAATCATTTCGGCTAAGCATTGTGCCCAGCCTCCTTCGAAGTCATCTTGTTTGGCTTCAACCAGCAAGAGGTAGGGACGGTCAAAGACAACCTTTCCCAGGGGCGATCGCCGCGCCAAAATATATTCAGGAAACCCTGACAACTTCACATCACTGCTGAGCGCTTCATGGCTCCAGAGCAGAAAATCCTGGTGATATTGCTTCCAGACCTCTTTGAGCACCGGATAAACCATGTTCTCGCAGATGGCAAATTCTGAATTATCGACAACGCCTTGCTGCTGGGTGAATTGAAGATCCTCACGGAAATAGTCAGTCACCTGAAAGGGCAACGGCTCAACAAAATTGGCCTCAACATACTTGACTTGAAACTCCTGGACAACTTTGCCAAGGCTTTTGTAGTCACTAAAGGCCATAGAACCTCCAAGGAACAACCAGAATTATCCGTATTTTAAAGGCTAAATGTTGTATTGAGAGATATTCCAGCGAGACCTAGGAAGACTTCCTGCATAATTCTGCGGGCATTGCCCTATAGACAGAGTGGGAACCCTAAAAGAGTAGGCGACATGCCAAGCAAATGACTGCTCGCTTACTCAGCCGTCACTGCTAAGACTCGCTCACTTCCGTTAGTCGTCGTCACTCATCACAGCGCCATGGGCCTTCTCAACAAGCTTCGCAACGAGTTCATCGATATTATCGAGTGGCTCGACTCAAGCAATGACACCATTGCTTATCGATTTCAGCGCCACAACAACGAAATCAAGATGGGCGCGAAGCTCACCGTTCGCCCTGGCCAGTTAGCAGTATTCGTCAACGAAGGTCAAGTAGCAGACGTCTTCGAGCCCGGCATGCATGAGCTGAGCACCCAGAACCTGCCCGTGCTGACCACACTCAAGAGCTGGCCCTACGCCTTCAATTCCCCCTTCAAAGCGGAAGTCTACTTCTTCAACACCAAGGTCTTCACCAACCTAAAATGGGGCACCGCCAATCCCATCACCGCTCGCGACCCGGAGCTCGGCCCAGTGCGCATCCGTGCCTTTGGTACTTACCATGTGCGCGTGCAAGATCCTGCGCTGTTGCTCAAGGAACTTATCAGCACCGACGGTCTGTTCCAAGTCGATGAAATGAGCGACCAGATTCGCAACACCATCGTCACCTCCTTCGCGACTTGGTTTGGCCAGGCTCGCGTTCCAATCCTGGACTTCGCTGCACGCTACCAGGACATGGGCGACCAGATTCGCGATGCCCTGCAACCCGAGATCAGTGCTTTTGGCCTAGAGCTGACCAAGCTGCTAGTCGCCAACGTCTCCCTGCCCAAGGAAGTGGAAGAGGCCCTGGACAAGCGCAGCTCCATGAACCTGCTAGGCAATATGCAGGAATACAGCCAGTTCCAAGCAGCCAATGCCGTGGAAGCTTCGGCTCAAAACGGCAATGTCAATCCCGCCCTAGATTTTGGCGTGGGCATCGCCATGGGGCAGCAGCTCATGAACAACATGCAGCCCGGTCAAGCTCAGCCTGACCAGCGCAACATGACACAGCCCATGGGTGCATCTCCGGCAGCGACCGCAGTGCCCACAGCACCTGGAGCTATGCCACCCCCTCTCCCCAATCAAGCAGCAGAATGGTATGCAGCCATTAATGGGCAGCAGGCCGGTCCTTTCACCCTCAGCCAGTTGCGCAGTCAACCCATGAAGCGAGACACCCTGGCTTGGAAAGCAGGGATGGCCGGTTGGGTCGCTGCGGCTGAACTGCCTGAGCTGTCCGTCCTATTCCAAGATGCTCCTCCCCCATTGCCTGGAATGTAAATCCGCAATGAATTGGGGGCCGTAGGTTGGGTTGAAGAATGAAACCCAACCGCCAGAGGCTGGCTAGCTTCCTGTTAGGTTTCAGCAAGCTCACCCCAACCTACGCCAATACTTTCCGACATGCGCCATGGATTGTCAGGGAATGCCATGTCCCTGCGGCGCGATCGCCCACCAGAACACAGACATTAGCGCCGAAAACATAGCCAATCATGATGTCAGAAGCCAAGCCCAAACAGCAGCAGTTTCCTTGCGCCCAGTGCGGGGCATCGATGGAATTTCGGCCCAGCCTAGAAGCATTGGTGTGCCCCTTCTGCGGCCACAGCGAACAGCCCAGCAAAAGCCAGGCCATCAAGACCAGTGCTACAACGCTCAAGACAACCCAAGAGCGTACTGCAATCCAGGAGCGAGACTACCAAACCTTCGCCACCCAAAACACTCAGATGGCGATGCTTTCCAGCACTGCCTTAGAAGTACAATGCGGAAGTTGCCAAGCCAACATTACATTTGAACCTCCCCAAACCGCAGGGGACTGCCCCTTTTGTGGCACTAGCATTGTGGCCGAGCCCCACGAGGCCCATCCCTTGATGATGCCGGAATCTCTCCTCCCCTTCCGCATCGGCAAGAAAGACTGCCATGCCTCTATCCAAAAGTGGTTGGGCAGCCGCTGGTTTGCACCCAGTAGCTTGAAGCAGTTAGCCCAACCGGAACAACTCCAGGGAGTTTACATCCCTTTTTGGACCTACGATGCTCAAACTCACAGCAACTATCGGGGCGAACGGGGCGATCACTACACCGTCACCAAGACTCGGACAGTGACCAACTCAGCGGGGAAGCAAGAACAGGAAGAGTACGAAGAGACTCGTACCCGTTGGCGCAATGCCAGCGGTCAGGTGAGCCGCTTCTTTGACGACGTGCTGGTACCTGGAGTGAGTGATTCCGTTAAGCCGGAGCGACTACAGCAGTTAGCCCCTTGGCCGCTGGAAAAGCTGGTGCCTTACCAGGCAAAGTACTTCGCAGGTTTTAAAGTGCAGCGCTATCAAGTGGATGTTAAGCAGGGCTTGGGTCTTGCCAAGGGCATCATGGATGACCAAATTTGCCAGGACGTGAAGCGGGACATTGGCGGCGATGAACAACGGGTTCACTCAGCCAATACGGCCCACAGCCAGATTACGTTTAAGCATATTCTACTGCCGATATGGATTTCGGCTTACCAATATGGGGGCCAGCAGTTCCAGGTGGTGGTGAATGCTCAAACGGGTGAGGTGTTAGGAGATAGGCCCTACAGCAAGACCAAGATTGCACTGGCGGTCTTGGGGGGAGCACTTCTCTTGGGCATTATTATCATTGCGATCGCAGCATCAGCCTAAAGGACTCCTCAAACCTGCCCTAGCGATGGCGGAACGGATGGCGCTGGGGGGTCTCAGAGCTCCGATAGCATCTCCCCAAAGAAGCACACCTATGGCACTCATTTGCATAAAGCCTCACAGGATCACCAATTAGGTACCTAGGAACTAGCTTGGAGGCTAATGGTGATGCAGCGGCAAAGACTCTTGTTTTCTGTGATGTTGGTACTCGCTCTGCCATGGGTCTTTGCATCTCAGGCAATGGCCCAAGACCGCGCCCAGGTCATTCGGTTCTGTGTGAACGGCCTACTCTACGGCACAGTCTCAGCGGAGGGCGTACCAGAGTTATCAAGCCAGACAGACTTTCCTGAACGCTGGGTGGCGAGAACTTGCAGACCTGTGAGAACCCTAGAAGGGGCAAAGGCAAAACGGATGTGTGTCAATGGGTTGCTGTACCCAGCGATCGCAGAGGACGGCAGTCCACAACTCTCAACAAGAAATGAAGATATCATGCCCCCCTTCGCAGTCAGAGCTTGCGATGGCGTTTACCGCGCCGAAATTGCTTTAGAGCAAAGGCGCTGTGTCAATGGTCTACTTTATCGAACAATTTCGGACAGGGGTGAGCCTCGCCTGTCTAGCCGAACAGCTTTATCAGTACTGACTGCCGTGGAGAATTGTGCCCTCCCCCAAAGCGTGAGGCCGAAACAGCAGGCTCCTCAACGCCGTAACTCAGCTGCCAATGGCACAGGGCCGATCCCTGATACTCCGCATTTGTTTCAAACAGTCCTGACTCTCTAGATCGGCTTTGAAAAGTGCAAGCCTAGATACCTGTTTCTTGACAAGGCGAGCTAGTTTTCAAGAGGTCTTTGCTCGGCTAGATCGCGACACGCCGATTCGCGATGGCCTTCGGCAACGAAAAGAGGCTCAGCTTTGCACCAACTGAAAATTACTACGACTTATCAGTCAGCGGCAGGTGATCAATGCTTTGCAACAAGCATGTCTTTCCGAAGAAATCGTTGCAGAATACCGTCGAGTCCGAAAGCTCGATAGCCAAATTGACCTTGATCCTTCCACAGAAGCATTGGATCAAGACCCCGTCGCATTGAGCAACAGACAAGAGAAATATTCAACTGACCAATAAGACCCACCGCCAGCTCCATCGATGACTATGTCTTTTCTGCATTGACTAAAAAGACCCGCATGATGTCTTCTAAATCACGAGAAGGAGCGGGTTCACTGTAGCGCCCGAAATTTGCCCCTTCATCCCCTGGTTGACGTACTTTAACTTGCCAACCATGGTTCGAGAGCAAGGTTTCTGGTGTATCTGTTCCAAACTGAAAATATCCCTTATAGGCTTCATATTCCAGGCTTTTACGGCTGATCAGATCTAGCCCTAGCTGACTCCCAGAGGCCGATAGACTAGAGACTACATCTAGTAGATGCTCGGCTTGATCTTCTGACAGATACATCATCAATCCTTCAATCAACCACACTGATGGAACCGTGGGAGAATAACCAGCTGAGAGCAACTTTTCTGCCCAAGGCTGGGTGAGGTCGGCACCCAGCAAATGATGGTTGCAGGACGTTTTTTTTGCACTGAGTCGGTCGGCTTTATAAGCCAAAACTTCTGGATGGTCCAGCTCATAGACATTCGCATTGGCTCCCCAGCCCAAGCGATAGGCCCGAGTATCTAACCCAGAGGCGAGTAAGACAACCTGATTTATATTGGCATGGGTGAGAAAGTCATCAAAGAACTTAGTTCGGACAGCAACATAGGTTTGATCTTGCTCGCTGAGTTTTTGATCAACTTGTTGAAATGCGTCTTCTCCTGCCAATTGAGCTGCAAAGGGGTCATCAAATAATCGTTCCGGTCGATCCACCTCACGAGCTCTCATCGCTGCCATCATTCGAGCTGTGAAAGGCACGAACTGATCGTAATCTTTCGCGGTGTTGAGAGGATCAAGACTGCTCATGGCTGAAACATTTATCTGATGGGGCAGAACCTAGGACATACAAGCTAGTCCTAAAGGCATCGTAGTCGCTTGGGACCAAAAGGAATGTTTGGATTTTACCGAATCAGCATGATGTTTGATCTAATGCCGATCGCGTTCCAAATCATAAATCGCCTTCTCCCAGCACCAGTCATCACTCTGGCCTGGATTCTTCAACTTCAACCGCTGGGCCAAACCTTCAGCGATATCTCGGTCATTGCCCACTAGGCCCATAAGCTTGCGCTGCACGGCACGGCTGGGACTAGCGATGCGAATCTTCTTGGGCGCTGGCTTAGGTCGGAAGCGGCGGGATTGTTCGGTAGTGGTTTGTTGCTGCAATGCTGCCAATCGCTCCACAGCCCCAGCCAACTCATTCGCCTTCGCATCTTGCTCCTGCAACTGATAGAGCTGTAAGGCTTGGTTATAGTCTTGCCTCGCTCCCCCATAATCTCGGACATCACTGCGGATTTCCGCTCGCTTTTCATGGGCCAGCGCATTCTGCCCGTCAATGCGAATAATCCAATTGAGATCTGCCAGGGCTCCGCTTAAGTTTTGGCTTTGGGCCTTGAGCAGCGCTTGGTTAATCAAGTCTTCTGCAGTGGGCAGTGGCGGCAGCTCTTTGAGCTTGGCAGCGACGCCAGGAGAAATTGGCAGCGGCTGGGTTTGTTTGAGGCCTTGGATGTTGATCAGGCAACGGCGGGCGCTGTCGATGTCTTCTTGATCGAGGTAGCATTCGGCAGCAAGCTTGTAAGCGGCGATCGCTTTCTCAGTCTGCCCCTGCTGTTTGCGCTGCTTTGCGATTAGCTGGTAGGCCGCTGCTTGAAGGGAAGCCTGGTCACCGCCATCAATCAGACGAAGGGTTTGTTTGGCATCGGCGATCGCCTCCTCCACCTGCCCCAACTCGGCATAGATCAGGGCACGGGCGAAGGTCGCGGGGATATGGCTGGGCCCCTGCTCCAGGACTGCGCTGTAATGCTCTAGAGCTATGTCTAAATTTCCTGCCTGGGCTGCCGCAAGGCCTTGGTTATAGCTGCTGGTTACATCCATAAAACCTGATTGACTGACAAGAATTTAATCAGGTTTAAAGGCTATAGTGATGGGTTTGAATTCCAAGCGATAGAGACGCTTGTGATGCTGTGTGCGAGACGCCATGGCTGGTTCAGGGTCTTTGTTGGAGGAGAATGCGACCGAGCGAAT
>CALIGI010000046.1 GCA_938021205.1 uncultured Pseudanabaenaceae cyanobacterium | reverse complement strand
GGATGTTCTCGCAACCACAATTCAACAGACCTGTATGCGATTTCGCGATCGCGACAGCGCCTGCCAGTTCTGCGCCATCGAAGACTCCCTCACCGCCGGACGCACCATTGCCCGCAAGACGCCGGCCCAGCTTGCAGAAGTTGCTGAAGCCGCAGTCAGGCTGGATGGCATCAAGCATATTGTCATGACAACGGGAACGCCGAATCGCAGCGATCGCGGTGCGGCTTACCTAGCCGACTGTGCCGCCGCAATCAAAGCCGCAGTGGATATTCCTATCCAGGCCCAATGCGAGCCCCCCGACGATTTCATTTGGTTTGAGCGGTTGAAGCAGGCGGGCGTGGACAGCCTGGGAATGCATTTAGAGGTAATTCATCCCTCTGCCCGCGCTCGCATCATGCCGGGTAAGGCTGAGGTTTCCGTGGACTATTACTTTGAGGCTTTTGCGGCGGCGGTGGCGGTCTTTGGCCGAGGGCAGGTTAGCACCTACTTACTGGCGGGACTCGGCGACAGCCTGGAGGAGATGGTTGCCACCTGCGATCGCTTGATCACCCTGGGCGTCTATCCCTTCGTCGTGCCGTTTGTACCCATTGGCGGCACGCCCCTAGCGGACCATCCCTCCCCCAGAAGCGAGTTTATGTACCAGCTCTATCAGGAGGTGGGTACATTGCTCAAAGCAGGGCAGCTTTCATCTAAAGACATCAAAGCAGGCTGTGCAAAATGCGGTGCCTGTTCCGCATTGTCCACGTTTGAGTAGGCATTAACGAACCTGAATTCGACAGCCCAACAGCCGGCCTCTTTCCCTAACCCTTACTCCTAAAGGAGCAAGGGAACCTGAAACAAGAATGAGGTTTTCAGCCTTTTTTTTCCCGCGACCCTAGAAAAGGGTCTAGGAAAGAGGTATTGCCTCTTATCAAATTATTTAGGTTTTCGAGTCAACGCTAAGCAGTTGTTTAAGCATCAAAGATATGGCTACTAAATCACAATACTGTTTTGAACTGGCAACCTCGCCTACCGAAATCCAGGCTTATTACGAGCTACGTCGGGCCATCTTTTGTGAGGAGCAGGGCTTATTTGAAGGGAGCGATCGCGATCCCAAAGACAACCATGCCTACCCCATCGTCGCGCTATACCAAGAATCCCCCAAAGCCTCTCCCATCGTCGTCGGCGTGGTCCGCATCTACGAAATTGCCCCCCGCATCTGGTACGGCGGACGCCTCGGCACCCACCCTGACTTTCGCCGGGGCTGGCGCATCGGCAAGGGGCTGATCAACAAAGCCGTGACCACTGCCAACACCTGGGGCTGCGACCAATTCCTCGCCACGGTCCAGCAGCAGAATGTTCGCTTCTTTCAGCGCCTTCACTGGGACAGCATGGAAGAACTGGAAATTCGGGGTCTAGGCCACCACCGCATGGAAGCTGACCTAGCCTACTATCCTCCCACGGATCAGCCCCGCCCCCAGCCATTACCCGCCGTGGCCTAGGAGCTAGAAATTTTATGCTTGCGCAACTGATTGCGACTCTCCAGCAATCCCTCAGCGTTCTGCAAAAGCAGGATATCCAAACCGCTGCCGATGCACTGCGCTTGCCTGGGGCTGAGGGCCGTGAGATTCGCAATGGTGATGATTGCGCTGCCATTCCCGATGGCGATGGCTATTTGCTGCTGGCTGCGGAGGGGATGTCTCCGTCCTTTGTCGAGCGCGATCCCTGGTTTGCGGGTTGGTGCGCAGTCATGGTCAATATTTCTGATGTGGCCGCCATGGGGGGATGGCCGGTGGCGATCGTCGATGCTATTTGGAGCCAATCCCCCGGTGATGGTCAGGCCGTGTGGGAGGGCATGAATGCAGCAGCGGCAGCCTACAACGTTCCCATCGTGGGAGGTCATACAAACTGCCACAGTCCCTACCCCGGCTTAGCTGCAGCGATTCTGGGTCGAGCCGATACGCTAATTACCAGCTTTGATGCGCGGCCTGGAGATGCCTTGCTGGTCGTCACGGATATGCGCGGTGAGTTTTACCAGGACTATCCCTTTTGGAATGCGGCAACGAAGGCGGAGCCGGAGCGGTTGCGGGAAGACTTGAAGCTATTGCCTGCGATCGCCCAAGCCAACCTCTGTTGTGCAGGCAAGGACATCAGCATGGGGGGCTTAGCTGGAACGCTGCTGATGCTTTTGGAAACATCAGGCTGTGGCGCATTGCTGGACCTAGATGCAGTGGCTAAGCCCAAGGAAGTTCTCTGGGGGAAATGGCTGACTAGTTTCCCCAGCTTCGGTTATTTGCTGGCAGTAGCTCCAGACAATGTTGCTGAGGTGGTCCAGCAATTTGCAGCAAGGGAGATCTCCTGTGTTGAGGCAGGCAAAGTGACCGTAGCTCCCCAGGTGTATTTCAAATCAAAGGGAGAATCTCAATTATTTTGGGATTTTACAGAGCAAAGGCTCACTGGTTTTTCACCCTTGCTTTAGTAGTATTCAGATCTCGCCTATAGATCATCATCTGGTAGTGGGCTAGAGAATCTAAGTTGGCCCATAAACTCTGAATCAATTTTTTTTCTCATTAGGTGCCCTTGGAAACAAGGGTTGCTTAAGACTGTAGGTAGTGATCTTCCAGTAGTGACACTTCAAAGTCTTGTATAGAGGCGCTTTGGCGTTTTCCGTTACTTGTATCAGATTGACTGAGTTCTACGTCCTAATCAGGGCTTCAGGGAATGAGGCACTTGCAACTCCCATGACACTGTTCTTTTTATTTTAAGTGACTCAAGTCACAAAAAGCTTGTAAGCTTTTCAGGGAAATACTTTGAGCTATCACTACTTGCGGATTACTACCAAAGTCAAGTTGTGAGCCACCATCACCTTTCGCTTCCAGCAAAACAGCAATAATGACGACCAAGAGATTGATTACCTGTGGGATGGCTGGTACGCCTTTCAACATTTATTTGATTAACGACATACCTTTACAAGGGAAAAACAGGTTCAGGGCTAGAGCTGTAGGAAAGAAGAACCATAGATCAATGGCAATGTTCAGAATGCCATGATTTGAGTCAGCGCCAGAATACAAGTCATTCCGGCAACCATAGAAAGTCAAATCTACAAACCGCTTGAGCAACAGCCTCCCAGGCTCTAAGCTAATGGCCGGTAAGCATCATGTTCCCTTTATCTGCAATCCCTTAAATTTCCATGGCTAAACTCTCCACAGAGCTTCAGCATTACTTCCTCGGTGACCCCCACGGCCTCACCGCCCATGAAACCGCAGCAGCAGAAGCGGCAACACCGGGAGATCAGGTCACGCTAGAGGAAATTTTGGCTCTGGCTGGGGAGCGGACCTTCGGCTTTCTGTTTGTAATGCTGTCCTTACCTTCGGCTTTGCCCATTCCAGCACCGGGCTATTCCATTCCTTTCGGCATTGTCATGGGTCTCCTGGCTGTTCAGTTACTTAAGGGCTCGGAGCAGCCCTGGCTTCCTGAGAAATGGCGCAGCAAAGGGTTTGACCGTGAAAAGGTAAAGAGTTTTATCAAAGGTGGCTTACCTTGGCTAAAGCGCATTGAAGCGATTTCTCGTCCTCGTTTAACGGGCGTTTGCACGAGTCCTTTAGGACGGCTGATGATTGGCCTCGCAATCTTGCTGATGGCTTGCTGCATGATGATTCCAATCCCAGGGACGAATACTTTGCCTGCGATCGGTATCTTTGTGACGGGTTTTGGTCTCTTGGATGACGATGGCGCGATTAGCTTGGCTGGGTTGACGATTTGTGCCATGGCTTTGGGCTTAGTTTCCTCGATCTTTATCCTGGGTGCTGAGGTGGTGGACCGAGGCAAAGATGTGGTCAAAGATCTGATTTTGAACCGCTAATAGTGACTGAATGACGGTTGTTTCATGAGCTGGCTGACGAGGCTAGCTGTCAGTCATCATGGATGCGCGGACTAGAAGATTTTCTGGGTGCCGTTTTTGGGAGTCTTTCAAATAGTAAAAGAACTCCTTGGGACCATTGGGTGAAATGCTGTCGATCTCATGGCTACAGCCCGGTGCATCACCTCGGCACCAGACATGATCTCCTGACCTAAATTTAGGAACTTTGTACCCTAAGTACCAGCTAAAAAAGATATGGTGCTCTAGTTGATCGCGATAGTTGAGCAGCAGCATATCGGGTGAGCCGTTTTCGATTTGCAGTTCGATCGTGCCGTCCTCATAGCGGGAGGAGGATACGCGTATGACTTTGGCAAAACAGCCGGAGTGGTGGAGAACACGATCGCCCGGTTCCAGCTTGAGCAAGTTTGTCCAAGAAAGGGAGTACATCGCAGTTCAAAGGGTGAGGGAATGTGGGATTCTGGCGTAGCCCACGGATGCTTCACTATTATGACCTGGGATGACGCTTTTTCGTTCTAATGTACTACTTGTGACATTGTCCGTCGTCATTCCCGACTGAGGCTCGTCGTCTCCAGGGTCGTCGAGGTTTTCGTTTCGTAACGCTTGAGCGCAAATCGCTGTTGCCAGGATTGAATGCTCGTCAAGCCCACCACCATGGCATAGCCGCTGGCGTAGAGCATCAGCCAGGGCATCATGCCCCACTGCTCCATGATGATACTGTAGACCACCAGCCAACTGGCATAGAGACCGAGCAGCACTTCGACCCAAGTGAGCCAGCCTCCCGATAGAACATAACTGCTGGCTTGCCAGGTGGTGGAACGATTGATGACTGCAAATTTTGGGGTGCGCTGAAATTCACTTTCAATGCCTAGCAGGGCCTGGAGTACTGCCCAGGAATTATTCACAGATAATCCTGTGCCCAGGGCTAACAAACTTCCCAAACTTCCCAAACGAGCTGTCCAGCTAACGCCCTGGTAGCCCATGGTAATCCAGTACATCATTGGAGGACCGATCGCTGCGACTGTCACCAGTGGCGTCAAGCTGAGCAAGGAACTCTGGGTCAGTAGCACTGGCCAAATCAAGAGCAAATTCAGCAGCATCAAGGGATGCACTGCATATTGGGTGAGGTGCAAGCTGGCTAACAGCTTTCGCCAGAGGGGTTGGCGCGATCGCCACAATGGCCTCCACAGCTTTAATGCTGTTTGGATACTGCCCTTGGCCCAGCGGAATTGCTGGCGTTTGAGAGCATAGAGCTGTACCGGCAATTCAGCCGGAACAATCACATCCGGGAGGTAGGCAATGCGCCAGCCCTTGAGCTGCAACCGATAACTCAAGTCCAAATCCTCCGTCAGGGTATCCCCCTGCCACCCCCCGGCATGGTCCAAGCTGGACCTGCGCCAGATTCCTGCTGTGCCATTAAAATTGAGGAAAGCCCCCGTGAGATGACGGACCTGCTGCTCAATCACAAAATGACCATCAATGCCCACGGCTTGGGCTCGCGTTAGCAGCGAGGTTTTGGGATTGAGGTGGCCCCAGCGGGCTTGAACGCAGCCCACATTAGAATCTTGGAAGGCGGGAATGGTTCGCTGGAGGAAATCGGACTGGGGAATAAAATCAGCATCAAAAATAGCGACGAATTCGCCAGTGGCGGTGGCGAGGCCCTGGTGAAGGGCTCCTGCTTTGTAGCCGGTGCGATCGCGACGATGGTGGTGCTCAATCACAAGATTGCCAGTGGCCTGCAATTCCGCCAATGTTTCTTGAATATGCAACGTTGTATCGTCCGTTGAATCATCCAAGACTTGGATCTGTAACTTGTGAGCGGGCCAGTCCAGAGTAGCCACAGCCTTAATCAAACGCTGGGCAACGTGGCGTTCGTTATAGATCGGTAATTGAACCGTGACGCTAGGGGTTGTATCAGCTGGCGGAGCTGCTGCACCAAGATGGCTGATTACATCCAACGCCTGCCCCACCGAGAGAGAGACTGATGTATTTGCAACTGCTTGGGAATGGGCTACCTGCCTAGATCGTTGACTTAGCTTATATCGCAAAAAGATCAAGGCTTGCAGCAAACTGTGAAATCCGTAAAGCGCCAATAGACAAATGTCTAAGATATAGATGAACAAACAGACCTGTAACAGCAATACAGGGATTAAATCGGCCATAGGGAACACAACAGATGAGATAGACAGCTCGTCTAATTCAGATTAAAAGTTGAATATGAGGTGAGCCTGAGTCTCCCAAATTTCCGATTGTAGATCTATTCAATTTGAGAGCTGCGGAGTAGACCTTCTGCAGCTCTAATCAGAGAAACGTCAGGGGGGAAGAGACTATTGAGTCTACCCATACCCTGGGCACTCTACCGTAGCTGAGCAGCTTGGTTTAGTGACGACGCCCTCTAACTCCTCGGCTGCCCCTAAAGCCATGTCCCCGAAACCGTCTACCTCCTCGAAATTTTCTAAAGCCATGCCCCCGTCCAAACCGTCTATGACCAAAGCTTCTTCTGCCATGGAAACCCAAGGAACTGTGATGACCTAGCCCTCGGTTAAAGCGACCGTGCGTTGCCACCGTTGTCACTGGAATGCTGCTCAGGGCAACCGCGACAGAAAATTCACCACTTTCTAAGAGGTTGTCCTGAGAATCGTAGATTTCATAGTAGAAGTCATTTGGCTTCGGTGTCGCTGTGCTGCCTGGCAACACCGAGAAGCGACGGGTTTCATGCTCGGTACCCGGACTGAAGGAGATCAACTCGGATCCATTTGCATCACTATAGTCGCGCTGGGTGAAGGGTTCGCTGCTAAAACCCGGCGTGATATTGAAGAGCGTCACATATTGACCGGGGGCAGGAGGTGTACTGTCGGACAGAAAACGGCCCGCAGCATCGACTGGAACCAGATAACTCGTGACGCCAATAATTCGCTGTTGTTGAATTTCAAGGCGTTCACTAATGCCACTGCTGCGAGAGAATCTTAAGCCTGCTTCTGCATTCGCGGCTTTTGTCCAGCCAGGCGCAAGGCTAAGCACTGCACCACTCGCGAGGGCGAAGGACAGGCGAGTGAGCGAGCTGAAGAGAGTCGTATTAGGTTTCATGGCAAAGCCTCTAGAATCGAGGGACTGGCAGTGGGGAGCCATCTGACTTGCTCCAATATTGACAGAATGCCTTGCTTAGCTGAATTGTCTCTGAATCTAAGCTGAGAAATTCTGACCGATGAACGAGCCCTGGTCTCAACAATTGCAGCCCCCCTGGCTCCCAATTTAAATCGCAGGGACTCGCCCATGAAGCGCGTTCCGCGCGATCGCATCTCACATTGATGCTCTAGGCTAAATCTGGCAAACCAATTTCCCGGCCTTTTCGCTGAACTTCAAATTCTCCCCATAGTCCACGGGGCAATCAATCAAAGTTGGCCCATCCCAGGCTAGCGCTTCTTGTAAAGTTGGTATCAGTTCTGCCGCAGACTTCAGGCGGAAGCCTTTGACGCCCAAGCTCTCGGCGTATTTGACGAAGTCTGGGTTGCCAAACTTGATTTGGGAAGCATGGCCAAACTGGTTGTTTTGCTTCCATTCAATGAGGCCATAGCCGCCATCGTGGAAAATTAGGGCGACGAAGGCGATGCCGAGGCGTACTGCGGTCTCTAGTTCCTGACTATTCATCATGAAACCGCCATCGCCCATGACGGCTACGATTTTGCGCTTGGGGTGGACCATCTTGGCTGCGATCGCCCCCGGCAAAGCAATCCCCATCGCTGCAAAACCATTGGAAATCAGGCAAGTGTTAGGTTCGTTGCAGTGATAGTGGCGCGCAATCCACATTTTGTGAGCCCCCACATCGGAGAGGAGAATGTCCTGGGGCTCTAGGACTTGACGCAGATCATAAATGATTTTCTGGGGCTTGATGGGAAAGTCATTATCCTGGGCGTATTGTTCATACTCCTCCACCATGGACTCGCGCAAATTTGCGGTGTAGGCATCTGGCTCTGCTGGGACTGTGCAATGCGCTTTCAAGGCCAACAGTGTTGCAGAGATATCGCCGACGAGCTCAACTTTTGGGATGTAGCTACTGTCAATTTCGGCAGGCTCCCCCGCAATGTGGATGATGGGCAATGTACCTTCGGGGTTCCAGCGCTTGGGGGAATATTCGATTAGGTCATAGCCCACGGTGATAATCAGGTCGGCTCGGTCCAGGCCGCAGTTAACGAAGTCTCGCTGCTGGAGGCCCACGGACCAGAGCGATCGCGGGTTTTCAAAGGACACCGCCCCCTTTCCCATAAATGTATTCGCAACTGAAATCTGAAGCTTATCTACTAGAGCCGTCAATGCCTCACTGGCATTGGCACGAATGGCACCATTGCCCACCAAGATCAAGGGATGTTTAGCCTGGGCAATCAAGTCTGCGGCGGCTTCTATATCCCTAGCAGCAGCAACCGTTTTCTCCCGTCGGGTTAGCGGCAAGGGCTTGCCAGGAGCATCCATGGCCGCCACATTCTCGGGCAGGTCAATATGGACAGCTCCCGGCTTTTCTGATTGGGCAATTTTGAAGGCTTTACGGACAATTTCTGGGGTGTTTTCGGGCCGAACAATCTGGGTATTCCACTGGGTTACGGGCGCAAACATTGCCACCAGATCGAGGTATTGGTGGGACTCGATATGCATCCGATCCGTGCCGACTTGGCCGGTGATTGCAATGAGGGGAGCGCCGTCGAGGTTGGCATCGGCGACGCCGGTCATCAGGTTGGTTGCGCCGGGGCCAAGGGTGGAGAGACAAACGCCTGCTTTACCGGTGAGGCGTCCATAGACATCGGCCATGAAGGCTGCGCCCTGCTCATGGCGGGTGGTGATGAATTGAATAGTGGAGCCTTCGAGGGCTTCAATGACGTGGAGGTTTTCTTCGCCGGGGAGGCCGAAGATGTATTCGACGCCTTCGTTTTCGAGGCAGGCAATGAGGAGTTCGGCGGTGTTCATAAATTCAGTCCCTGGTGTTTCCCCGTCCGCTGGCTTCGACTCCGATCAGCCAGCGGGGTTAATGTTCGATCCTCTGCCGAGGGTTAAGCGGAGCCGAAACCCATCTTGCTAGAGCATGAGCGATCGCTATTTGACCCAAACGGTCTTCGTGTTAACAAAGGCACGAATGCCTGGCCCAGCCAGTTCTCGCCCATAGCCCGATCGCTTGATCCCCCCAAAGGGCATACGGGGGTCAGACTTGACCATGCCGTTAATAAACACGGCACCGGCTTCTAGCTCGTTGATAAACCGCTCTTGCTCCGCTGGGTCTTGGGTCCAGGCGCTGGCTCCTAGGCCAAAGGGGGTGAAGTTTGCGAGGGCGATCGCGCTGTCCAGATCCTTGACTGTAAACAACAGCGCCACGGGGCCAAAGAACTCTTCTTCATAGGCCGAACAGCCTGCTGGTAAGTCGCTGAGGATAGTGGCGGGGTAGAAATTGCCCGATGCAAGTTCGCCAGGCAACTCAGCCGGTTGTCCCCCCAGAACTAACTTCCCCCCTGCTGCGACACAGGCTTGCACCTGTTGATCCAGCTCCTTGAGGATCTGCGGTGTGGCGAGGGGGCCCAGATCTACATCGGGGGACATGGGATCGCCAAGCTTGAGGGCTGCGCACTTCGCTACGAATTGTTTTGTGAATTCCTCGGCGATGGATTCCAACAGAATGAAGCGTTTGGCGGCAATGCAGGTTTGGCCATTGTTCAACATGCGGGCCGTGACAGCAGTGGAAACTGCGGCGTCAAAATCTGCACTTGAAGTGACGATGAAGGGGTCACTGCCGCCCAATTCTAGGACGGTGGGCTTGAGGGCCTTGCCAGCAGCAGCAGCAAGGCTCGCTCCTGCTGCTTCACTGCCCGTGAGGGTTGCGGCAACAACACGGTTATCGGTGATGACGCCTGCGACTTGGGATGCCGGGATGAGCAAGGTTTGGAAAGCTCCGGCGGGAAAGCCTGCATCGCGGAAGATGGCTTCAATGGCGATCGCGCACTGGGGCACATTGGAAGCATGTTTCAACAGCCCCACATTACCCGCCATCAGTGTCGGGGCCGCAAAGCGAAACACCTGCCACAGGGGAAAGTTCCAGGGCATAACTGCGAGGACAGGGCCAAGGGGCAAGTAGCGCACAAAACTATGGCTAGCATCAGTCTTGGCGGGCTCATCGGCCAGAAAGCCCTCGGCGTAATCGGCATAATAGCGGCAGAGCAGGGCACATTTCTCTACCTCCGGCAAGGCGATCTTGAACAGCTTGCCCATCTCCAGGGTCATGGTTTTGGCAAGTTCATCCTTGCGTTGCTCCAACAACTCAGCGGCACGGATGAGCCATTGGGCTCGCTGGTCGAAGCTTATGGTGCGATAGCTTTTGTAGGTCTCTGCGGCGAGGGCGAGCTTGGCTTCCAAGTCGGCGGCAGAAATCGGCTCAAATGTCTTGAGAACCTCTCCGGTGGTTGGATTAATACTGGCAATTCCCATGGCGGTGCCCTCCCTGCTGTTGAGCTTTGATGGGATGAGGACTAGGCTGATTGTGGGCTTAGCCCTACTTCCGTTATAAGTCTCAAAGTCTTCATTTGGGGGAGTTTCGGCATCAGTCTTAACCTAAGGGGCACAAATCGCTGTGATGGGAGTAGATTCCTTGGGTAAGGGATTCTGCCATTCCATAGGAAGCTTGCTTCGCAATCGCGCTAGGCTAAAACATGACTGCCTGTTCCACCTTCCTTGCTCCGATTATCTGAATTTCTATGAAACTCCACCTCAAAATTTGGCGGCAGCCTGAGCCGAGTAGTCCAGGTCAGTTCGTGGAGTATGCGGTGGAGGGCCAACCCGACTTGTCTTTCCTGGAACTGCTGGATGTGCTGAATGAGCAGCTAACCCAGGCGGGTGAAGTTCCGGTTGAATTTGACCATGACTGCCGAGAGGGCATTTGTGGGTCCTGCGGGATGATGATTGATGGTCAGGCCCATGGTCCCCAGTCGCGGACATCGGTTTGTCAATTATATTTGCGCAATTTTGAAGATGGCGATCGCCTAACAGTGGAGCCCTGGCGTGCCACGGCTTTTCCCATCATCAAGGATTTGGTCGTGGATCGCAGTGCCTTTGATCGCATCAGCATGGCGGGGGGCTATATTACAGCTCGCGCTGGGTCTGCGCCGGAGGCCAATAGCATTCCGGTGTCCCAGGACGCAGCTGATACCGCGTTTGACTATGCGGCTTGCATTGCCTGCGGGGCCTGTGTGGCGGCCTGTCCCAATGCTTCGGCATCGCTGTTTACGGCGGCAAAGATTTCCCATTTGGCCCATTTGCCCCAGG
The DNA here is from genome assembly GCA_938021205.1 of uncultured Pseudanabaenaceae cyanobacterium. Lineage (GTDB taxonomy): Bacteria > Cyanobacteriota > Cyanobacteriia > PCC-9006 > JAAUQQ01 > JAAUQQ01. The sequence goes on along the minus strand of CALIGI010000046.1, from coordinate 11,580 downwards.
GTAGCCCGGAGCGGAAGAGTCGGGTCTTAAGAATGACGGAGCAGATGACAACGGAGAGTTTTGGCGATTGCTCAAACCATGGGGAATGTCAAGCGGTTTGTCCTAAGGGGATTAGTATTGATGCCATTGCTACGATGCGACGGGAGTACATTAAAGCGCAGTTCTCGTAGTGGAGGCTGGGCTTAACGCAGAGCTAGGGAGCTAGCTAGAGCTAATAGCCAGCAGCCAGCAGCAGCCAACAGCCAGAAACCCGGTTTCTCCACGTGAGGCTGGAAGCTTGAGAGCTTTTTGGGTAGAAACCCGGTTTCTCCAGCGAGAGGCATAGGCTCAGGTACGGGTTTGGAGGATTGAGAGATGACTCAACCCCTTTCAACCAGCAGCCAGAAACCGGGTTTCTCCACATGAGTCTGGAAGCTTTGGAGGTGGTTTGCTAGAAACCCGGTTTCTCCAGCGGGAAGCATAGGCTCAGTTCGCCGATCGCTTCCACCATTCCACCATCCCCCCCCTATTTCCATAATATCTCCACTCAAAAGGCGCTGCTTAAATACCTGGAATTTCGGAAAGCTCTCCTTTGAATTCTTCCACTGAGAACTGGGTCATAGATTGCCATTCACTAGAGGTAAATTCATAGCCATTTTCCTTAGCCATCCTGATAAAAGTATCTAAGTCTTCAGACTGATTGAGCTTATCTCGCAAATCTTGATCTTTCTGGGAAGCTCGAAATAAACGAGCGACAGCTTCCTTTGCCATGGATCACAATCTCCTACTTTGGTAATAGAAATTTCGACTACTAACTAAAGTTATAGATTTCGATTTTAATCAAAAATCTATTTCTTAAACTCCTAATACGGCAATAAAAAAAATAATCCGTAAAATTCCTGAGATTGCTAATTCTTTTTGGAAATCTAATCAGTAGTAGCAACGAGAGTAGTTGCTCAATCACGACAATGGCGACGGGCATAACCGCCAAACAACCGGCAGATAGCACCTACAGTAATGACTAAGATTCCTCAGATTCTGCTCAAGGCTTATCTCAGACGAAACCCTGTCCATCTTCGCCTAAATCAATTCAACTTCCTCAGCCGCTACTCCTGGCTGAAGAACATTCTTGAAGAGCTGCGACCCGAGCTATTTCCAGATAAGACAGTAGCTGAGGCTCCTGTTCTCACTGCGAGTCTTGAGCCTCCAGAATCTGCAGTTCACTTTATTGGCCAGACGGTTCGGGGGCAGCTCGGCAGCTACATTGTTGAACGTTGGCAGGAGGCGCGGGGACGGGGGCAACTGTTCGAGGGAGTCTGTCTCGAATCTGGGGAAGCGGTCAGCATTAAGGAATTTTTGCTTGCTCCTGGAGCCTTTAACAGTCGCGAAGCCCAAGGGCGCCAGAATAGGTTTACCAATGTGGGGCTGTTGCGACTGGCCGATGGGCGACAAAGCCATTTTCGGGCGATTCGCCCCATTGAGGCGATCGCTGACAGCAGCAGCGACCAACGCTGCTACCTGATCGCTCCAGCAACTGACCTGAGCCCAACATTGCGAGCCTATTTGGCCACAGCAGCGGCTGTTCCCCCAGTCCAAGCGCGACGATTAATCGCACAATTGCTTCAAACAATAGATTTTCTCCATAGCCAAAGCTTTAGCCTAGCCAATGGTCAATCTCAAGCGGGATTACTCCACGGTCATCTGGGTCCTGACAGCGTGCTCTGGTCCGAGCAGGGGGGAGAGCCATTCCTCTATTTATGCGACTTTCAGCAGTGGGAGCAACTCTTTGCCCCCCCTGCAATAGCGCTGGAGCATCCTCAGGTCAATCGTGCGACAGTCCAAAAAGAACTCCAAGCCGTTGCGGAAATCGGTTTTTACCTTCTCAAAGGACAAGTTGGCCCTGAAGCCTTAAATGAATTAGCCCAAAAAGCAGGAAACGATCCAGACTTCGAACAGTTCCTGCGTCAACTCCTCAAACCTAGCAGTGACTTTGCCAATGCAGCCAAGGCACATCAGGCCTTGCTGCGCTTGCCCTCGCTCTATAGCAATGAGCCGATGGTGCTGCCAGATGCCGAGGCCAATACAAAGCCCAAGCAGCGCTCCAAGTTACCGCTACTGGCCTCTTTGTCGACCTTAGTCATCCTTGGGGGCATCGCTTGGACGCTCCGACCCCGGTCCCCCCTGCAAAACCCTGTTGCCAGCGCAGACCAACCGCCGGTCTGCTGCCTCACCGAAATTAGCGCGGTGCCCACAGGACGCTTCACCTATACTGCGGTTGACCAAGGCAGTTGGCAATTTGTTATGCAGCAACAGCACTTGCTGAAACGGGGGCAAAGTTTAAGCAATGCCATCTCCCTCGCCCAGCCTGATGTGGAACTCAATTACCAACCTTCGTCCTCTATCTCAGCCGCGCTGAAAAGGGTAGAACAAGGAGATGTTGACTTCGCCGTTGTGCCCTTGCTTGCTTCCTTGCCAGTCAATTTAATTGCTCAACCCTTGGCCTACGATGGCCTGGCAGTTGTTGTGCCTTTTAGCTATGCCGAGCGCAAGAAGGGCCTACCCACAACCTTGAAAGGACAAATTTCACTCCAAGAAGTAGAAGCACTTTATAGCAGTAGCCAAAGAGAGCCAAAGCTTCCAAGGAGCAGCTTGCCCATTGAGCGATTTGCTCCGATCAATGCGGAGGCTATCGAAGTGTTTGAGCAGCAGGTTATTGCTCCCCTGGATTTTAACGAGCTGGGCCTGGCCCAAGCGCCAACCTTAACGATGTTGCGCAGCCTGATCAATCGGTTTGAAGCCGATCGGCTGGGTGGCATTGGCTTTACTAGCTTCAGCCAGATTCGGGGACAATGTTCTGTCTATCCCTTAGCGATTCAGGGGCCAAATCGGCAGGGACAGGCACAGCGCCATGCCGTGCAGCCTCTAATTTTGACAAATGGAGAAGACATCACCCCCGAAACTGACTTGTGCGATCGCAAGGGCAATTACAAACCCAATGTCGCTGTCTTCCAAAACGGCGACTATCCCCTGAGCTATCCCATTGCAGTGGTCTATGCCAGCGATAATCGGCGCATTCCCATTGGACGCAAATTTGCGGAACTAATACAGACCACTGAAGGGCAACGCTTGCTCAGTGATGCAGGCCTAGTGCCCCTCGAAGACTTCTGGACTCGTAGTCAGGCTTCTGCCTCCATCACAAGCTCCAGTCCTTAATTCAATTTCTAACTCACTTGATACCACTTGATTTCTAACTCACTTGTCTAAGCAGGAGCCCAGCCATGACTGCCGGCCCATATCGTCCCCAAACCAACATCCCCCATAACGCGATCGATCGCGAAAGCCTCACAACCCTACTCAAGGTTGCAGGACTAGTTGGCCTGGCTGGGGCTGGGGGGGTGGCTGTAGATCAGCAACTTATGCGATCGCGAGCCAGTCATCCCTGGCAATCCCAAAATCAAGATCAAGCCCTCAGGCCTAATCAGCTAGCAGTTCGCACCTCTACGCCCGTCGTAACTCCAGCACCCACAGCTCCCCAGCGTTTACCAGAGGCTGCGGAACTCAGCCAGCCAACCCCTTTGCCCACCGCCACGCTGGCTCCATCTGCTCGCCTATCAAAGCCCCAGTCGGCCACAACGCCCCGGCCGGGGCGAAGTTCCCTTGCAGGCGCTCCCAGTTCAACGGCATCCATGCCCCAAGGAGCCCCAACCCAGGCCCCCCGTCGTTCTGGCTCCTCCAGCCCTGCACCAGCCTTGCCGTCCGCTCCACCCGCAGCTCTTCCTGTACCCGCAGCCCTGCCTCCTATCTCTGCATCAACTGGATCAGTCGCCAACACAACTGAATCAACTGAGCCGATCGCCACCATTGCCCAGCCCAGGTTCTCCCGATTCTTCCGTCCTGCGAGTAGAGCACCTCAGTCAGTGCAATCCCCTGTGGCTGAAGCCCAGGCCGAGGTTGTGCCTGCAATTGTCGCCAATATCTTGAATCGTCCAGCCATTCAACCCAATCTTGCGCCCAGCGATGGTGAATTGGTCGAGACTGTTACTAGTATTGCCCTTGCCGAGCCTGCCTCCACTACGCCTATAGCCATTCCTCTACCAGTTCTCAGGCCTTCCCCCGATATTGCTCTCCCTGCCCCAAGCGCATCAACAGCTCCCGCCTTTCCCGATACCGCTTCTGCTCCGGAGACACCAGCAAGCCTGACCACGGCCCCAGCGTCAACCAGTCTAAGTCCAGCAGTAGAACTTGTTCCTGAAATTGTCCCAATTCCAGAACCTGAAAGCTCACAACTTTTGAAGACTCCGGCTCCAGTCCTGCCGAGTAGACAGCTCACCGGACCTAATGTCACCTCTCCTATAGAGGCCCTGCTGCCCACAACGGCTGCGCCAGTTTTGCAACCCGTAGAGCCAGTTGCCATTAATCCCAGCTTGGCTGCGGCTGCGACCCCTAAAGTCCGTTTTGTTGAGGAATTTGAGGTGACGGGGAGTAGCGTCTATGACGCCACAGCATTGGCGATCGCAGCCCGTAATGCTGTGAGCCTCCCCGTCACCTCTGCGGCCACTCCAAACACTGATGATCAGACTGCTATTCCAGAAGCAAGCACAGATGCCCAGACCCCTGAAGTCAATCGTGATCTGTCTGCAGCGGAACTCGTCCTGGCCAGTGAAGCCATTACCACTCGCTATGTCAAAGATGGTTATATCAATTCTGGAGCCTATGTTCCAGAGGCTGTTCTTGAAGGAGGGCCTGCTGAGATTCGAATCCTAGAAGGGAGTCTGGATGTGATCAACATCAATGTCGAGCCCCCTCGAAAAGCCTTTAGCCTGGGGCGTTCCTTAAAGCCCGGCTATGTGGAGCGTCGCCTGGCCAGAGCCACGGACGCTCCGCTCAATATCAATAAGCTCGTCGATGGCGTCCAGTTATTGGAACTCGACCCGGTCATCGAGAGCATCTCGACGGAGCTGGTTCCTGGCACTGAAACCGGTACCAGTACTCTCAATGTGACAGTCCTCCCTGCCAAGCCCTTTGAGGCCTCAGTTTCCGTTGACAATTCCCGTTCACCCAATGTGGGAAGCATTCAGCAACGGCTAAATGTCAGCCAGGCCAATTTATTGGGAGTGGGCGATCGCCTCAATCTTGGCGTCAGCCGCAGTTCTGGCAGCAACAGCGTCAACTTGGGCTACAGCATCCCCGTCAATGCTCGGAACGGCACCGTGGGGCTCAACTTCAGTCGTAGTTCCAGCAGGGTGGTAGAAGCCCCCTTTGATGAGCTGGACATTGAGTCAAAAGCCCGCACTTACGAAGTTAGCTATCGGCAGCCCATCATCCAAACCCCCAATGAAGAGCTAGGAGTTAGCCTCAAGGCCTTCCGACGAGCCAGCGAAGGCTTTTTCCTAGACGGTGCAACGCCCTTTCCCTCCCGAGGCTCCGATGAGGATGGACGTACCCGGATTTCTGTTTTGCGCTTTGGTCAAGATTGGACCAAGCGTCAGCCCAAACAAGTCCTGTCCCTACAATCAGAATTTAGCCTCGGCCTCGGCCTGTTTGATGCCACCGTTAGTTCTAATAATAATTCCAGTCAGCCTGACGGGCAATTTTTTGCCTGGCGAGGGCGGGGACAATGGGTCCGGCGTCTTGGCAGCGATGTCCTCCTGTCCTTGAAAGGTGACGCACAGCTTGCTGCCAATCCCCTACTTTCATCCGAGCAATTTGGCCTGGGTGGGGTTGGAACGGTGCGAGGCTATCGCAGCAACGCTCTGCTCACGGATAGCGGTTGGCTAGCCTCGGCAGAGGTGCAAGTTCCTGTTGTCCGCATTCCCAAGTGGAATAGCACCCTTAAGCTCGTCCCATTTTTGGATATGGGGGGCGGTTGGAACTTGGGAGATCAGGGTAATCCAGATCCTAATCGCTTGATCAGTACTGGGGTTGGAGTGCTTTGGGATCTCGGCGATCGCTTCCGTGCCCGTCTAGATTGGGGTTTCCCGCTCACCTCCATCGAGCGAAGTGGTGAGTCGCTTCAAGACCAAGGCGTCAACTTCTCTGTGCTGTGGAATGCTTTTTAGGCAGCGAGAGCATTCGTTGAGCATTCGTTTGAGAAGAACCAGAATCTAGGGACTCAGAGCCATAGGCTAAAGAATCCAGATCAAGGGTTGAGTGCTCCAAGTCTTCGGAAGATTCACGCTGTCTAGCAGGTCAGACCAATCTTGCCTGGCTTGCTGCGGATTCTGTTGATATTGATTCATGACGGCATTCACAGCATCCAACCAGACCCCTTGCTCCGCATAGAAAAAAGCCTGACCCGCTAGGTCCAGTGGTGCAGCTTTTGGCGCTTGTCTCTGGACCCACCCATTCGCTGTCGGATTCTTGGAAGGATTTTCTGGATCACATAAAACGGCTGCTTGCCACAGATAGGTTTGACCGACCTGGAGCATTGCACTATTTCTCGGCACTCGAATCCCAACAATGCCTGATTGGCGAGGTAAATCAATCTCTTGATTATACAAATCCTGATCGAGCTGCTCATCTTGCAGGGTGAGTAGGAGTTTGTAGCTCCTGGTCTCGCTCTTGACTCCTTCATCAAGGTGGGCTACATGAATAAATACCGTGAGTTGATCCGACATTGTAGATTCAACCGATGCTTGATTCGGTTGAGCTGAATTAACAGGCACCACAGATGCAATTTCCACTGTTGATGGACAGCTAGAGCCTCGCCGTAACGCAGGAATCTTAAAGCGAGGACTGGGTCTAGCACCCACAATAAACTTGAGCCGCTGTTGATCACGGGCCGGGGATAGGGGGGAAGTAATCGGAGTAGAAGCTGGAGTAGCCTCAGGAATCCTGGCGGGTGAGTTGCTTGGCAGGGGGGCAGGGGAAGCGGGTGGAGTCAGGGTTGGATTGGCAGGTCTGGGTACAGCAATGGGAGAACGTTGTGTTGGAGCCACTGCAACAAGAGCAGGCTGAGAGTTCAAGCGCTCGTTCGCTAAAGTCGATGATCGTAGAGGAGTTGTAGATTCTGGCGGAGATGATGAGCGAGGAGAGGAGGGCGGTGTAACTAACTTGGGTGTTGCAGTCGCAGGTGTGGATGGTTTTGCGCTAGCAGGCTGTACAGAAGAACGCTGAGGAGCAAGAGCGAGTCCATTCTCCCGAGAGTTTGTACTGGCAATCGGTAAAGGCGTCATTACAGCTTGACTTTTCCCTTGGGTAATCCCGCTTCCCTCGCCCGGCAGACGCTGTAGATTGGGCCAGGTGACTTGAGGTGTCTCAGCTTGTTCTGCTGTGGGCAATTCATCAGGGCTTGAGGATTGGGAAAAGGCTGGAGCGATCGCGGTTGTTTCTCCTGGAAATGCTTCATTGTTAGTGAAAATTGCACTCTGAATCGACCTATTTGCGATCGATGGATTGGCTTTTAATGCAGCATCCACATTATCTCGTGAAGGCTGAAACGTTGGGCGCGGCTGTAATAGCGACGTTTTACTTGCCAATCCAAATAATCCCACACCCGCCAACGCTGCCACACCCGCCAGTTTCAATGGATCTGGCATCGAGCGAGGCTGCTGCTGTTCAGGAGCAGGCGTTATGTCCGGCATTTGCTCTTCAGAAAGCGGAGAGTCAGTGGAAGGTGAAGAAGTCATGATGGGTTATTCCCAAACAGGGTTAGCAGTTCAGCGTTAGGGCAAATTCAACTAGAAAATTTTGAGGATGGGAGACTGAATAAATGACTGCATTTGCGTCGCATTGAGCAGCGCTGCCCAATCGCCTTGCACCTGCACATTCTGAGGGTCACGGTAGCGCAATTCTGCCAAGGTAGAAATCGTGTCTTGCCAAATCCCAAAGTTGGCATAAATCAATACCTTTTCTTCCGCAGAAGTATGATCCAAACGCTTGGCTAAAGCAGGACCGGATAGCCCCCTTGTCATCGCTAACTGATTGGGATCTAAACGTTCAATCCAACTCCCTAAATGTAATGCACCGTTATAACTCTCTGGTTCACACTGAATAAGCACCTGCCATAGATAGGTCTCACCTTCTTTTAGCCCTGGTACAGATTCCGGCAGTTTGATACCAATCACCCCTGCCTGACCTGACAGGGTGAGCTCCTGACTATAAAGCTCTGCTTCCTCTAACGCATCCGCTTTCTGCAAGCTAAAAAAAGCTTGAGTTGGCTGAGTTTGAGGAACGGAAAGCCAAAAAATAGGATGGGAAGAGAGAGTGCCGTTTACCGCTGCATTCTCAGAGTCGATGCTTTCCTCAGATCTGGGAGGTGGGGTCAAGGCGGTAACGGCCTGATTACCCGCAAAACATTGACTAGAACGCGAGAATCCTCCGACTCGATAGCGGGACGGCCTAGGATAAACCCGCCAGCTCAACCGACTGCCACGGTAGCCATAAGCCAATTGACGAGGAAGAGGAAGACCGAAAGCTTTTAAGTCCTGTTTTGCAACCTGATTGAGTCGCCTAGGAAATGTGAGTGGCATGGCCGCCACAGGATGTGCAATCCCCATCATTATGGCGAGGAGAGTAGTGGTCAGGGCCGAGGCCTTGATAAAATGATTCAACATTAACCGACACCATAGCAGCAGTGTTTGGGTAGAAACTGCACCTGCTCCCTCACAAGCTCATAACAGCCTGCCCATGACTCATTGAACAGAAGTGGTTTGAGCTGATTGGATGATCTGATGGCAATTTGATTTTAGCTCGGATTCAGTCTTTGCTTGAGTACCTAGGACATTCTCTTCTATTTCTTCATAGGACCATGTGGGAGCGTTATGCAGTTCGATGGGGGGGCTGAGGCTGACCCAGTCACTGTCGGGGGAGTCTGGACGGAGTAAGGCTGTTGGAGCTGGGGGAAGGCCGCCTCGACTGGCGATCGCCAATTCACCTTCACTGGCTAATGGCCCTTGAGCATACGAGTCTGAACAGCTCTTCGTAATTAATTTTCCTGAGTCTACAAATTCAACTTTTTGCTGTTTCTCCTGACGTAATGGATCTACAGAGATAGCATCAGTAAAGCCAACAATATTATCTTGTTCAGGCCTATCTCTTTGAGAAGTTATAAAGCCAGGAGCGGGTGTCAATTGAGTTTGCACAAATCCAAGATCATTTTCTGCATTTTTCGCAATAATGTCATTACCATTTGCACCATTTCCCTCAGCCTGAAATCGCTCAAACCCAATGATTTTAATCGTAGGTGGTGTCGTTCCGCCAGCAGACTCTGCAAAGATGAGGCTATCATCCTGTATTTCTAATATAGGCTTGTGATTGGCTTCGATAGAGATTGCAATATTGCCACTTTCACGGTTTGACCATTGACGAGAGACTATGGCAGCATTCTGGATCAAAAATGTCCCGTTGGGATTATTACCATTGTTTAAAATCTCAATCTCTATTTTCCCAGAGCTGGCATTCACACCAACTGTATCGCTGCGAATCTCAGCACGCCCTTGGTCATCAGAATCAGCACGTTTAGAACTCTCAATACTAGCTGGATTGCCTACGCCAATGAGTTTGACTGCAGGCGCTTTGATTGTAATATCACCTGCTTTTCCATTATTTACCTGAGTCTGAAGATGGCTGCCCTCGATTCTAATTGATTGCGTTGCATTCAGGGATATTGATTGGCTAGAAGATAAGAGCGTTGATTTTGGGGTTTCCTGGCCAGGTTCTTGTTCCGTATACTGGCTCAATAAAATCTCTTTTGCATTGATGGTAGTTGGAGAATCTAGCTTGAATTCCCCTCTAAATGAGACTTTCCTAAAGCTAGGCTGGTTTGCTTCACTTGTCCCAAATTCAATTTCTTGAAATCCATCAAAGTCGATTGATTCTGCCTCGGAGCTAAAAACGAATGGTTTAGGGTTTGAATCTCCATCAGGTTCAGGCAATTCACCAAAAGCTAAATCTAAGTCGTTTTTCTGAGGAAGAATAATTAGGTTTCCACTGCCGTCACCACTGATAGCAGTTGACTTGAGCCGAGAACTAGCAGCACCTTTAATTGTAAGACTTCCTGCTTCTCCCCTAATTGATACAGCTTCTAAATTCTGACCATCAACAGTAATTGTGTCATCTCCGGTTCCATCTTTTACGCTTTCAAAGCCTGAAACTCTAATGCCGATAAATCCTGAGGCTATTTCTGTGGGACTGATTTCATCATCAATTATTAAGAAATCATCTGCTGAACTTCCCTGAAACTCATCTATTATACCGTTTCCACTACCACCAATAATGCCTTCTATTTGATTGAAGCTTGTTGTGTCATTAACTTTCTGTTTTTCAGGAGCAGTTCTAATTTCTTCAGGTGTCGCTAAGCGAACCTGGACCTGTTTTTTATGGTCTCCATAATCCAGTAAATCAGTTCCTCCACCTCCATCAATTATTCCGTTCAGATTTACATCTTTCGCAAAGACAAATTGATCATTCCCGCCAAGGCCCACTAGTTGTTCCACAGCGGATAATTTAAGACCTTTAAAGGCTCCTCCAGACTCACTTGATATCGTGAAAATATCCGCATTATCTGTTCCAGAGACTCTATCATTTGTGCTCTGTCCGCCAATCACCACTTCAATCTCGGTAAACTGTTTCTCAACTCCAGTAGCTGTCTTTGTGGCTTGATTGACTTCAATGGCAGTGCTGTATTGGCTGTAATCTAAAGTGTCATTTCCAGTGCCACCTTTGATAGTGCCAGTACTGCCTAAGCTAGCCTGGTCATTGAAACGGAACTCATCTGCTCCTCCTTTTCCTTCTAGCTGCTCGATCGCTGAGACCTTGAAATTGTCAGCGCTTTCATCATCAGAGTTTTCACGATCTAATACTTCTTCATTGCCCTTGGCAATGGTAAAAACATCTTTCTCTGAGGTTCCTTGAATCACATCTTCGGTGTTATTTCCTCCAAGAAAACCTTCAACCTTACTGAAAGTAGTTTTGGAATTGACCTGTTGGATAGCCGGACCTGTATCTCCTGCTGGCTTAACCTCGAGGTCAATAGTCACTCTCTTCTGATGGTTGCTGTAATCTAGGACATCGCTACCCTCACCACCATCTATCTCACCTTCTAGGTCTATATCAGTGTTGAAGATAAACTGGTCATTGCCTGAAAGTCCTTCCAGTTTCTCGATTCTCGCTACACGAGCGATACCAAACTCGATATTTTCACCATTCTCATCCACTAAATCTTCATTGTTGATTTCATCATCAATCGTGAAAGTGTCATTCTCAGAAGTTCCTCTAATCACATCCTCGGCGTTACCACCAATGAAGCCTTCAATATCACTAAAGGTCGTTGTAGAGTTGACCTGTTGGATCGTTGGCTTCGTTTCGTCGACTGGCTGCACCTCAAGGTCAATTGATACGGTTTTAGTGTGGTTACTGTAGTCGAGGACATCGCTTCCCTCACCACCATCTATCTCACCTGCTAGGCCCACATCACGGGTGAAGATAAACTGGTCATTGCCCGCAAGTCCTTCCAGCTTCTCGATTCTCGCTACACGAGCGATACCAAACTCGATATTTTCACCATTCTCATCCACTACATCTTCATTGTTGATTTCATCATCAATCGTGAAAGTGTCATTCTCAGAAGTTCCTCTAATCACATCCTCGGCGTTACCACCA
>CALIGI010000045.1 GCA_938021205.1 uncultured Pseudanabaenaceae cyanobacterium | reverse complement strand
CTACCAGCAACGCATCGCCCGCCTCAGCCACAATCCCGGCGCAGCCACCATCCTCACCCAGCTCGCCGCTGCTGCCGTCAGCTTCTGCACCATCCCCCTCCTCGACACTGCCACCCCCATCAGCTACAGCCCCCGCGCCTTACTCCTCTGGGCCGGATCCTCCATCAGCTACGCCCTCTTCAACCGCAGCCAAATCCACCTGCGCAAACACCAAGACAACGGCCAAATCCTGATCTTCAACGAATTCAGCAACATCCTCATGATCGGCGTCGGCGTCGCTGTCTTCCAAGAACAACTCACTCCCACCCGCATCGGCGGTGCAGGCCTCATCCTCCTCTCCAGCCTCGTGTTGCAACTGCAACGCGGAAAATTCCAACTCGATAAACGCCTCAGCCTCAATATCCTCGCCGTCGCCCTCCTCGTCACCGGCATGACCCTCGAAGTCCTCTTCATCCGCGACTTCAACATCCCCCTCTACCTCGCCATCGACTGGAGCCTGCAAAGCCTTTTCCTAATGAGTCTAGAGCGCATCTCCCCCGAACAGCTCCGCCAGGAATGGCTCACCGGCCCCCGCCGGGACTACCTGATCACTGGCCTCACCTGGAGCCTCGCCATTACCTTTGCCCTCCTGGCCTACCGCCTTGGTGAAGTCTCCCTGGTTACGCCCCTGCGCACCGCTTCTTTGCTGGTTAGCCTCGTCGGTTCCTATCTTTGGCTTGGAGAGCGATCGCGCCTCCCCCAAAAACTCGCCGCCACCGCCCTCATTCTCAGCGGCGTTACCCTCATCGCCCAATCCCGAGGCTAACGTCCCATCGATAGGCAGAATTCCTCACAAATTCTCGTTAACAAATCCCCACAAAAACGCGTCTGAAATGTAACGAAAACGACGGAATCCCCTTGTAAAGATTCCAAATCTCACGACATCCTTAAAATCCCAAGTAAATCCGTGCCAATTGCCGAAACATCAGCCAGCATAAGTTCAAGAGCGCTCCACCCAGCAGCGATATCTTCAGCTCAACTCACGGAGGGCCAGGCCAATGGGACGACGACTTTCTGCCACGCTAGGCTTCGCAGTGGGTCTTGGAGCCGCAAGCCTGCTCAATCTAGACTTTTACAGTGCGATTGCTCAACGAGCGATTGCCTTCATTAATTCGCCCATTAACCCAAACGCTACAGCCCCAGCCACCAACACCCAAAACACCAGCACCCCAGTCACCAACACCCGAACCACCAGCACCCCAGTCACCAACACCCGAACCACTGCAGTCCAATCCTTCACCCCAGTCACAAGTTGCGCCACCAACGGTAGCCACCCCATCGTCAACCTAGGCAAGGCCCACCCCAAAAACATCAGCTTGCTCAAGCATGTCCCTGCCTTTCCCCAGCGATTAAACTGGTATGGCATCACCCAGGAAAGCGCGATCGCTAACGCCCCCAAGCCATCCGCTCCCCCGCCTGTCGTCACCTCCTGGAACCCAAGCCAAGCCGGAACTTCTAGCACCGTTCAGCCATGCCAGGCTCCTGTCCCCAGCCTCGCCCAGACCCACCGAGTCCCGCTCCAGCAACAGACTCACTTCATCCTCTCCCTCGGCAGTCTCAAACAAAAAAACGACTGGCTCCTCCAACCTCAGCCCCAACCAATCCAGCCTATTCACACTGTTTGGCGCGGCAAAGAGCCGATGGAAATCAAGCTTGCGAGCCAACCCCAATAAAGCGCTAATTCCTTAAGCGATCTAAAGGTTTTTCCCATTCTGCCATGACTCCCCTGAGAATAGGAATCTGCTTGTTGTGATAATCGACACATCACCACTCAATAGAGCAACAGGAGACGACCTCCCAAGCTTTGCGCAGTCATTTCCCTCCCCTCCAGGGGAAACTCAGCAACACCGAGACAGGAGCACAACACCATGGATCAGATCCCCACTGCGATGCTGGGCTTTGGCCTAGGATTACTTACTGCCAGCCTCACCACCGCCGCGATCGTCAGCCTAGGTTCATCTCCCGCCCAGGCCCAAGCAGCCCCCCAGCCCGTCTCCGAAACCTTCAAAATTTACTCCAGCCTCGACGCCTATGACGAAGGTAGCTGCCCCGAAAACGTCACTGTCATCACAACATCAAGCCCCTACCGCGAAGGCGGATACGATGCCTTAGGTCTGGCTCAACTGTCCAAAATTGCAGGCCCAGCCAGATTTGAAGCCAGCGATCGCTTCAGCACTACCTGGCGCGCCCGCCTCAAGCCTCAATACCGCAGTTGCATTGGCACTGGAGGCCTCGTAGACGAAGACGGCTCCCCCAATCCCAGTTTCATGCGAATGCGCTTCGAAAACGGCTATGTCGACTTCATCCTCGACATGACCGGCTATTCCGACGTCAACGACTACACCCTCAATATCCTTTATCAAAATATTGAAGCCGGAAATCCAGTCTGGCGTTGGGGCGGTACCGACTAGCCTCCTGTGATTGGGCAGCAGTGATTAGGCAGTGATTGGACAGTGATTGGGCGGCAATTTCACAGCGATTTTGCAGTAATCTGACCGTAGTTTTGTGAACCAGCCAATTCCAGTAGATCACAAAGGCCCTATCGAGCAACGCAATGTTGCTCAGCTCTCTTTAAAGAAGCGAAGCTGGGATGCTTTGGCGGAGAAACCGGGTTTTTAACAAAAACTCCAAGACTTACCCCAAAAATGTCGCAAAAACCCGGTTTCTGGAGCTAGAGGTGGAGGGCAGAAGATGCCGGAGACGCTGCCTTGGGCGATCATAGCGGGGGCGACGGCTTGGGTTAGGGCGATGGGGGCGATCGTGTTGGTTTCAAGCTGGGCGCAAATCGCATCGGTATCCAGCTCTAGGAGCGGTCCCATGAGGCCGTAGCCTGCGTTGTTGATGAGGATGTCGAGAGTGCCGGATTCGGCCAGGATTTGCTGAATGGCGGTGTCGCGGCTGGCGGCGTTGGTGACGTCGAACTGGGTTGTGCGAACACCTTGGGCTTTCAGTTCAGCGAAGGTTTCGGGCTTACGGGCGGTGGCCCAAATGGTATGACCTTGCTGGTGGAAGGCTAGGGCGCGGCCAATGCCGCTGGAGCAGCCCGTAATTAGAACGACAGGAGAGTCGGAGCTAGGCATGGCACGGTGGGGATAAGGATAGATTTGCTGAGAAACCGGGTTTTTGCGACACTTTTTGGATGAGTTGTGGAGGTTTTGCTAAAAACCCGGTTTCTGGGCCGTGTGCATCAAGCCGAGCTATGTCCAAGAGGAGATAACGTAATGGATAAAGTAGAGAAGTATCGGGAGTATGTCCAGGATTTAATGACTCGTTATGCGGAGGCTGACTCTACGAAGGAGGATGTGGAGGTTCAGCTTTTGATGGATACGGTGAGGGATCATTATCAGTGGATGAATGTGGGTTGGAAGGGGATGAAGCGGGTCTACAGCTACTTTATTCATATTGATATTAAGGATGAAAAAATTTGGTTGCAGCAGAACTGGACTGAGGAGAATCCTGCGGCTGAGTTGGTGGAGATGGGGGTGCCTAGGGAGGATATTGTGTTGGGGCTTCAGCCGCCCTATAAGCGTCCCTATACAGATTATGGTGTTGCTTAGCTGTCTTTAAAGAAGCGAAGCTGGGATGCCTTTGCTGAGAAACCGGGTTTTTAGCAAAAACTCCAAAACTCATCCCCAAAATGTCGCAAAAACCCGGTTTCTGGGGCTTAAGCGGAGGGCGTCGGAGAGGCTGTGGATTGCAGCTTTTGAGGCGCAGTAGGCTCCAGCGAAGGGGGTGGTGAAGATGCCGGAGACGCTGCCGATGTTGACGATGAGGCCGCTGCCTTGGGCGATCATGGTGGGGGCGACGGCTTGGGTGAGGGCGATGGGGGCAATGGTATTAGTTTCAAGCTGAGCGCGAATTGCATCGGCATCTAGCTCTAGGAGCGGTCCCATGAGGCCGTAGCCCGCGTTGTTGATGAGAATGTCGATTCTGCCAGACTCAGTCAAGATTTGCTCCACGGCAGCAGCTCGACTATCAGCATCGGTAACATCAAGCTAGGCGGTGCAGATGCCCTGGGTTTTCAGCTCAGCTAAGGTTTCAGGCTTGCGGGCGGTGGCCCATACGGCGTGGCCTTGCTGGTGAAAGGCAAGGGCGAGGG
>CALIGI010000044.1 GCA_938021205.1 uncultured Pseudanabaenaceae cyanobacterium | reverse complement strand
TGTTCCTCTAGTAGAGACTGAAACGGTCGAGACACTAGCGATAGGTATTGCCGTACCGATAACTAGTGGTGTGGCTGTTGATGAGTTGAAAGGAAGGTCTCATCAACCCCTGCTTCCTGTGGGAACAGGAAAGCAAAGACTTAAAACTCCAGTCGCTGGTATTCCGCGACGGAGGTTGCGGCAGGCCTGGCCCGCTGCCTGGCCCAATCCCGGAGGGCAGTCACCTGCTCACTCATGGTCTTGGACAGAGGCATTGTGGCCCTGGTGGCCGCAATGATGTCGAGCTGGGTGAACTCGCGGTCCTGGGCAAAGGCGTCATACATAGCGGCGACGAGCGCCTGCTCAATCTCTGCCCCGGAAAACCCATCAGACACCTTCGCCAGCTGATCTAGATCGAAGCGCTCGATATCGCGCTTGCGCTTTTGAAGGTGAATCCTGAAAATGTCGCTGCGCTCTTGAGGCGTTGGCAGATCGACAAAGAAAATTTCGTCAAAGCGGCCCTTACGAAGGAATTCGCTGGGCAAACGCTCCACGCGGTTGGCGGTTGCCATCACAAAAACAGGGGACTTTTTCTCCTGCATCCAAGTGAGGAAGGAACCGAAAATACGATTGGACGTACCGCCATCGGAATCGCCAGAGCCAGAGCTGAAGGCCTTATCCATTTCATCAATGAACAAAATGGCAGGGGATACCGACTCCGCAGTCTTCAGGGCATTGCGCAGGTTGGCTTCCGACTTACCCACGGTGGAGCCGTCATAGACGCGGCCCATGTCCAGGCGCAGCAGCGGCAGTCCCCACAGGCGAGATGTGGTCTTGGCAATGAGCGACTTGCCGCAACCCGGCACACCCAGGATCAGCATGCCTTTGGGCTGGGGTAACCCGTAATCTCTAGCCCGCTCAGTGAAGGCATTAGAACGCTGGTGCAGCCAGGTCTTCAGCTCGCCCAAGCCGCCAACGCCTTCAATGGTCTCGTCTGTTTCGACAAATTCAAGCACGCCATTGCGCTTGACCAGCCAGCGCTTCTCGCTGAGGACGACATCCACCTCTTCCTCAGTCAAACGTCCTCGGGTGGCATAGGCCTTGCGAAAAACCTTCTCAGCCTCATCCCGAGTCAAACCCAGAGCTGCCTTGACAAGCTTTTCCCGCGCAGCTTCCGGCAGACCAGCAAAGTTACCGTTTTGCTGTAGCTGCTGATTCAAGACTTGACCAATCTCCTCCATATTAGGAAGGTCGAAGTCCACGGAGACAACATCTTTTTCTAGCTCGGTGGGCACCTCTTGAACAGGAGTCATCAGCACAATGGACTTGTTCTCATTGCGGAAGGAGGCGATCGCCTCCCTCAACCAGCGCACCACCGACGGACTCGCCGAAGTCATAAAAGGATGCAGGTCTTTGAAGACAAAAATACCGGGTTCTTTGCGATTTACCACCCACTGCAAAGCAGCCTCTGGGGAGATAGTGCTGGCATTGGTGCGGCTTCGGGGCTGACCATATTCGTTGAAGCCGTAGACGACGCTCCAAACATAGACAGGACGAGTTTGAGATTCGCGTTGGGCGATCGCCACAATTTGTTTTTCCGCCCGGTCTTCCTCATGGGTGACCAAATAAATCAGCGGATATTTGGCTTGAAGGAGAATACTAAGTTCTTCTTTCATGTTCGGATCGACCTCAACGAACAACAGTGACAAAGCGAGGAGCAGCCCTAGGGCAAACCCCAGTGATTAGTTAATAAGGGATTTCCCCTTTTGAGACGGCTCACGGTGAACGCAAACCTAGAAATTAAGTGGAGAGACTGAACGATCAACAGCTAAAACTGTTTATACAACTACCTACGTAGAGGTGAAGATCGAATTGTTCAATCTGTAAGCTTGCAAAAAATCAATTGCTAAGCGGTTACGAGAACAGACTCATCGGTACCGGAAACCGGAACCTCGTCATCTAGCAACACACCCGGCTGCTGACGAAGAGAAACCAATTCGCCATCACGGTCAACGACGGAAGCAGAACACTCGGGGCAGGAATAGACCTTGTGGGTCTTACCAAAGCTGGTTTCGGCTTCATCCACAATCTCGGGATGGGCCAAGTAAAACTCGATTGCTCGCTCTGCAACGGCGGACATCGCCTCTGCATCCACGGCAGCCCGGATCTTCATCTTGCGGTGCATCTCAGGAGGAAGATACAACGTCACCTTTTGCTTGTCTTGCATAGCTTGTTTCAAGGGTGGACCCGGGTATGACTACTACGGTAAGAAGATGGCTCGGAACCGTCAAGCCATTAAAACGCTATGACGCCAAAAAATTAACAGTCCGTTACAAAAGGGCCATTCTCTTGCAGGTAAAGCGTTACAGCAGCTACAAAACAGGCGAGAACGGTTAAGCCCTGCCGCTGAGACAGCGGTAGGCCAGGGTCAAATCTTCTGAATTGCCGACGTTGCCAGGGAACATGACGACCGGCAGCGATGGAAATTTGGGGTGCTCTGCTGAGGTTTGAACAATGCAGACGCCGGGGATGAGCTGGCCTGCTAGGCGAACCTGCTCTAGGTCAAGGGCTTGGCTCAGGATGTCATTGGAAGTGATGCCGCCTTTGCTAATCAGGAAGCTGAGGCTAGGCGGGAGGCCGCGCACAATGTCCATCAAGAAATCTGAAAGATGGCGACCAAAGGTTAGAACCGTTTCGCCCTCCGGCGGCGCAATAACTTTGCGGCTGGTGAAGATGACAGGGGTTTTGCCATTGCGGTGATGTTGATGAATCTGAACTTGGAGTTGCTGTAGCCACTGTTGGCGAAGTTGCTCGGCAGTCTGCTCCTCGCCAGCTCGCTTTTGAACGAGCAAATTCAGCAGGCGCTGAACTTCAATCTCAATACCCACCACACTAGGTTGCTCTAGCAAATGCTCTAGCTGAGCCGTAGTCTTGGCCACGTGGGAGCCTACAACAATCGCCCCTGGAGCCTCAGAGCGTCGCAGGCTAGCCATCTCAGCCATGGGTACGGCCTGGGGCGGGAGCTGGGCTAGGGAAGTCAGCAAGCTGGCAGCGCTACGGAAGAGACAGCGCTTGCCCTGGGCCGCAGCTTCTCGCAACGCAGTGGCAACAAGATCCAAATCTCCCTGGCATTCACCATCGACCGCGACGCAGCAACTATTCGCCAGACTTACCAGCCAAGGCGTCAGCCCTCCTGCTCGAATCATATTCAAATCGAGCTGCTGCACCTGATTAGCCTGGATGCGCCCTTGGGTTTTCTCTTCCACATAGGTGGGCAAGTGGCTGCTGCGAAAACCAAAGCTAGCATCGAGAGCAAATTCCGTGTCGTGAACCGCCGTTCTGACACCATTTTGGTCAATGTAGTGAATGCCATTAACCGTGACTCGGCCCCCTTCAAAAAAGGCGGGAACTAGGAATGTGGCATCAAACGGACCTAGCTCTTCACTGATGACATCGGTTTCTAGGGGATAGTGACCGCGCAGGGTGGAATCGGAGCGGCTGACGAGCAAATAGTTGGCAATGCCGGTTTGGGCGAGGGCTTGCTTGAGGTTGCGGCAAACTTCGCGGGTGACGGCAGCGGCGGATTGAGGGGGGAGCGATCGCGTATTGGTCAGCACAAAAAAAATCGGCGACTCATCCTCCAGCCCCCGCACCAGGCTAGCCACATCCCACTTCAAC
The DNA here is from genome assembly GCA_938021205.1 of uncultured Pseudanabaenaceae cyanobacterium. Lineage (GTDB taxonomy): Bacteria > Cyanobacteriota > Cyanobacteriia > PCC-9006 > JAAUQQ01 > JAAUQQ01. The sequence goes on along the minus strand of CALIGI010000044.1, from coordinate 7,981 downwards.
AGCAGCAAACAGCTATGGACCGTCTGGGAGCCCGTGGGGTCATCATCCAAAACGATGATTTTAGGGAACACACGTTTTGAAACATTACCTGGAGGGGTCAAGGAGGCGACAGCCATGACTTAAATCAATGCGAAATTACGCTAAAGCTAGGGACTCGATACTTTAACTCAAGCAGGCATTGCTTTACATTACTTAATAGCCACGCCAGCCATCACTTCGGTAGTGACCTCAAGCTTTATGAATCAGCCTTTGCAGTCATCCCGACCCGTCCAAAGTCTTATCCCAACCCCTGGGAAAAGAATTGTCTTCTGCGATTTTGATGGCACCATCACCCAGCAAGACACCTTCATTGACGTGGCTAATCGGCTCGTGCCTGAGATCTGGGGGCCACTGCAAAAGCAAATGTTCGCCTTTGAAATTACGCTCCATGAGGCCGTGAGTCGCATGGTGGCGGCGATCGAATCCAAGCATTACCCCGACATCATCGCCGGGGCCAAAAGCTACCCACTGCGTTCTGGCTTTGGCGACTTTGTTCGCTTTCTCAAAAGCGAAACCATTCCCTTGGTAGTCGTTTCCGGTGGACTCCAGGACGTCGTGGAATCAGCTTTAGAAGCCCACCGCAGCGGCATCACCAATATCCATGCGGCTCAAATCGACGATAGCGCTGAGCATCTGCGCATCCATTGCGAATTTGAGTCCAAGACCGAGATCGTTGCCAAGGCCAAGGTGATGGAGCAATACATCCCTGAGAATGGAACTTTGGATGCGGTGTTGATTGGTGATTCCCTAACGGATCTGGAGCTGGCTTTACAGGTACCTTTGGTGTTTGCCCGCGATCGCCTAGCCCAGTACCTGAGAGAACGAGATCGGGCCTACATCCCCTGGGAAGACTTCAGCGATGTCCAAGCCTACCTGGCCCAGCGCTGGGCGTTGCAAGAAGTGGGGGCCAAGGTTTAATAGAAAATTTCACATGGCATAGCGATTGTGAGCGATCGCAAAGCTCTTCATCGTCGGAGCGATGATGCACAAACTTCTTCGGGTCATCCTCGGCGTCCTCAAGTCGGCTCAACCTTTTGCCCCCGCAAGACATCTGCCACAATCAGCTTGACTTCGATTTCGGGGCACAGTATCTACATTTAGATATCGAGAGTGCTTGTTGTTTTGTTCTGGGTTGTTTTGTTCTGGATTTTATGACTGCTGCATCTGAAGCCATTACGAATGCCACTGCGGTTGTGAGCAAAGCTGGACGGGAAGTTGCGACTCAAAGCCAAGGCCGCAAGGATGTGCGCAGTCTGCCACCGAATTTGAATCATTGGTATGGCCTGGCCCGTAGTAGCGCTGTGGCGGGTGACCCCTTGGCGGTGGAGATTTGGGGGGAGGCGATCGCGCTCTACCGCGATGCTGATGGCATAATCCATGCCCTCGAAGATCGCTGTCCCCACCGCCAGGTCAAGCTCAGCCACGGGGCCGTCGTGGGGCAAAACCTGGAATGTGCTTACCACGCCTGGCAATTCGATGCTGAGGGCAACTGCGCAGAGGTGCCCTACCTGGAGCCGAATCAAAAGCTCCCCGCCTGCAAACTCCGCAGCTATCCCGTTTGCGAGCAAGATGGCTTTATCTGGGTTTGGCCCGGTGATGCTGCCCTGCTTGATGCTCATAATGAAATAGATGTGGAAGCAACTATCCCTGCGCCCCTGGCTATTCCCGAGTGGAACCACCTCAACTACATCGCCACCGTCTCCACCATCGATTGCGAAGCCCACTTCTCCTTTCTGATCGAGAACCTGATGGATATGTACCACGGTCATCTCCATCGAGGTTTTCAGGCCTGGGCCTCTGCTGCGCTGGAGACTCTGGAGGAGACTCCCGATAAAGTGGATGCGCTCTACACCGCAGAGAGCTACTACAAAATCGATAAAATTTGGTCCATCTCCCAGCTCTTCTTTCCCGCCCTGCGCAGGCTGCACCCCGAGCCCCTGCGGGTCACCTACGACTATCCCAACTGGACCTCATCCCTAGGCGATGACTTCCGCATTATTTGCCTCTTCGTTCCCATCAGTTCAACTCACACTCGGGCACACCTACTCCACTTCGTCTCCCTCAATGCCTTCTGGCGATTGCACAAGTTACCGGTGAAATTCCGCCGCTTCGTTAAGGACAGTCTCTTTGGCGCAGCTCAGAAAATGCTGGATGGTTTGGTTCGGGAGGACGTGGTCATGCTGGAAGAGGAACAGGCAGCCTATTTGGCCCAGCCCGATCGCCGCGCCTATGAACTCAATCGAGCTTGCCTGGCAGTCCAGCGGTTGATTATTGTCCAGGCAGATTCAGCCTCCACGACCTTCTAGCATGGCGAGGAATAGCTAAGAATGGCCACTGGGCGAGAATTCCTTTACAGAGTTGACGGCCTTATTTCTGGGTTTGGGAAAGATAAGAAGGAATCAATATCTCGTTGCTGAAGTGGGAATGCTGGGCCATGGGGATTTTTGCTTTAAAGCGTCGATGCTGAGGCAAAACTGGCGGGGCAAACCGAAAAGAGTAGGTCACACTCCTTACTTACATAGTGCTTTGCCTTTACCCAAACTTCAAAGGCTTCTCGGCAGAATTTGTTAATGTTTTGTCAGAGAAATACCTGCACCAAGCGACCGGTGGCACCGAGAAACCGCGCCAGCTTGACTGGATGATTTATAGAGAGAGATTACAGGAAAATTTTATGTCTAACCCCCAGGATCGCCCCCCAATGAGCCCTCCGGCTGGCCGCCCCGCTGTTCCGCCACCTCCTCCTGGGGGAGACCGCACTGTTTCTTCGATGGCACCTCCGGCAGCAGCTCCTGATCAAACCCGTCAACTGTCTACGCCCCGCGTAGCACCTCCTCCAGCAGCTCAGCCCCGTGCTGCTGCGGGCCAGCGCCCTCCCGTGGCTCCGCCTCCTGCTGCGCACCGTGCAGCTCAAGGTGGACACCGTCCGGTGGCTCCCCCCCCCGTTGCGATGCCTGCCCAGGTGGCGACCCAGCGTGGCAAGCGCCAATTGCCTCCAGGTCAGCCCACCATGGCCCAGATTGTTCGCGATGCCTTTGATAAGGGCATGTCCGATATCCATGCGGGCGTTGGTGAACTGCCTCGTTTTCGCGATCGCGGCCAAATCCTCTCCACCAATTATCCGCTGACGGATAAAGAGACCTTCATGTGCTGGCTGGAGGAGATCATGACTCCTGCAGAAATCGCAGGCTTTGAAGAGAAGCTCGACTTTGACGGGGCCACCCAGTACGAATTTGCCCGTGTTCGTATCAACGTTTTCGATACGCTCCATGGCTATGCCCTGGTGATGCGTTTGATCCCTCTCAAGATCATGACCATGGAGCAGCTCAACCTGCCCATGGTGTTCCGCGATGTTTGCCACTATCACAAGGGCTTGATTTTGGTGACGGGTCCCACGGGCTCCGGTAAGTCCACGACCATGGCGGCCATGGTGGACTACATCAATAAGGAGATGCCTAAAAACATCATCACCATTGAGGACCCGATTGAATTTGTTCACAAGAGCCAGCGATCGCTGATCAAGCAGCGAGAAGTGGGCATCAATACCCGCAAATTTGATAATGCCCTCAAGGCTTCTTTGCGAGAAGATCCCGACATCATTCTCATTGGTGAAATGCGGGACCGGGAAACGGTCAATACGGCTCTGAAAGCGGCACAAACCGGTCACTTGGTCATGGGAACCCTGCACACCAACAGCGCGGTTAAAACCATTGAGCGTGTGCTCAGTCTGTATGAGCCTGCGGAGCAAGAGAGCATCCGCATGTCTTTCGCTGAAACCTTGGTGGGCATTATCGCCCAGGGTCTTTGTCGCACCACCGATGGTAAGCGTGCTGCATTCCATGAGATCATGATTAACACCGATGCCATCCGTGACTATATCCGTCGCGATGAAATCGATGAGATTGAGGAAATCGTTCCCCGCTGTACTTTTGACGGCATGTGCAGCATGAACCAGTCGCTGTATAAGCTCTACGAAGAGGGCCGCATTACTGAAGAGACTGCTTTGGAATGCTCGCCGAAGCCCAACGAGATGGCGCAGATTTTACGTGGTCGCGTGTAAGTCTAATTCTTCCGATGGTTGGTTCAGCCAACCGAATCTCTCTCTAAAGCCCTGGGGTCATTTGGCCCTAGGGCTTTTCTCTTGGATCAGGTTGACCGAGCCCCGTCCAAACCAATCTGCACAACTTCAGTCGCAATTTTTCTATACTGGGTCAGATAAACAGGGTTAGAGGGCAGAGGCGGCGCATGCAGATTCAGGAGCAGGGACAGGCGATTGCAAAGCAAGCTTCCGAAGAAATCGCAAATGAGGCGCTGGCTGAGGCGATCGCCAACTGCCAAAACTACCTCCTCTCCCAGCAAAAGCCCGACGGCCACTGGATCGCCCAACTCGAATCCAACGTCACCATGGCCGCCGAAGTCGTCCTCCTCCACAAAGCCTGGGGCAGCGACAAAACCCGCCCCCTAGAAAAAGTTGTCCCCTACATACTCAACAAGCAAGTCGCCAGCGGCGGCTGGGAGCTCTACTACGGCGATGGCGGCGACCTCAGCACTTCCGTTGAAGCCTATATGGGCCTGCGCTTGCTGGGTATGCCCGCCACAGACCCGGCCATGCAAAAAGCCAAGGCCTTCATCTTGGGCAAAGGCGGCATCAGCAAAACCCGCGTCTTCACCAAGTTTCACCTCGCCCTAATTGGCTGCTACGACTGGCGCGGCATCCCCTCTATTCCCCCCTGGGTCATGCTGCTGCCCGACTCCTGGCCTATCTACGAAATGTCCAGCTGGGCGCGGGGCAGTACGGTGCCGCTGCTGATTGTCTTTGACCGCAAGCCGGTGTTTGCGATTGATAACCCGATCACCTTGGATGAGCTGTACTGCGAGGGCAAGCCGGTAACCACACCCCTGCCCAGCAGCAATGACTGGTCCGATATTTTCCTGCACATGGACAAACTGTTCAAGGCTGCGGAGGATGCCAACCTCGTGCCGTTCCGCACAGAAGGTTTGAAGGCGGCTGAGGAATGGGTGCTGGAGCGCCAGGAAGCGACGGGGGACTGGGGCGGTATTATCCCGGCAATGCTGAATTCGATGCTGGCGTTGAAGGCGTTGGATTACGACTTGAATGATCCGATTGTCCAGCGGGGATTGGGGGCGATCGATAACTTCGGCCTAGAAGATGCCGAGACCTATCGCATGCAGGCCTGTGTCTCGCCCATATGGGATACAGCTTGGGTAATTCGCGCCTTGGTGGAGTCGGGTTTTGCGCCGGACCATGAGGCCATTACCCAGGGCTCCAAATGGTTGCTGGACAAACAAATTTTTGACTACGGTGACTGGCATGTGAAAAACCGCCTGGGGGCTCCGGGGGCCTGGGCCTTTGAATATGAGAATCGCTTCTACCCCGATCTAGACGACACCGCCGTTGTAGTGATGACCCTCAACCAGGTCAGCCTGGCGGGTGAAACGATGCCGAATGACGTGACGAAGCTGGCGGCGATGCAGCGGGCAGCAAACTGGTGTGCCTCGATGCAGTGCAAAGGCGGAGGCTGGGCAGCTTTTGACATCGACAATGACCAGGACTGGCTTAACAAGATTCCCTACGGCGATCTCAAGGCCATGATCGACCCCAATACGGCGGATGTGACATCGCGGGTCTTGGAAATGGTAGGTGAAACGCCCGTGACCATGGACGAGCAGCGCATTCGTCGGGGCCTGGATTATTTGCTTCAGGAGCAAGAGGCCGACGGTAGCTGGTTTGGTCGCTGGGGGGTGAACTATATCTACGGCACCAGCGGAGCATTGTCAGCCCTGGCGTTAGTTGAACCAGAGAAGCATCGCAGCAGCTTGGAGCGCGGTGCTCAGTGGCTGTTGGGTTGCCAGAATGCGGATGGCGGCTGGGGGGAGACCTGCGAGAGCTATAAGGATGTGAGCCTCAAGGGCCAGGGCGACAGTACGGCGAGCCAGACGGCTTGGTCGTTGATTGGGTTATTGGCTGCGGGTGAGGGGATGCGGCAGTTTGCCTGGGATGCGATTGAGCGGGGTGTGAGCTATTTGCTAAGCACCCAAAAGCCTGATGGCACTTGGGATGAGGAGTATTTCACGGGGACTGGCTTCCCCTGCCATTTCTATTTGAACTATCACTACTACAGGCTGTACTTCCCGCTGTTGGCATTGGGACGTTATCAGCGAATGCAACAGCATTAGTTTGTCAGGCAACTCTAGAATTTAGGCAATGCTTGTAGCTTCTCTGGGAAGAAACCCGATTAGAATAAGACATCATTCTGAACTCGTTCATTGGCTGAGGGCCGAGCCATGACCATCGCTGCGCAGAAGTCCATCACCCTAGAGGAATTTCTTAAACTCCCCTATATCGACGAATCTCCTGCTTGGGAATACATCAATGGAGTCTCTGTTCAAAAGCCTATGGGTGGCGGAAAACACAGCATTCTACAGAAACGCTTAGTTGCACTAATTGATTCCACGAATACTGACTGCGAAGCCTTCCCGGAATTGCGCTGCACCCCCAATGGAAGGTCTGTCATCCCAGATGTCTCTGTGGTTCGCGCCCAGCAGTTGCCCATGGATGATGACGGCGAAGTTAGCAGCGGGGGAATTGAATTTGCGCCAGATTGGGTGATTGAAGTTCTATCACCCAATCAGAATCAGACCAAAGTGATGGACAACATCCTCTACTGCATCGCCCATGGAACCCGTCTTGGCTGGTTGATTGATCCCGTTGCCAAAGCCATCATTGTCTATCAACCCGCCCAATTGCCCCGAGTGGTGTTTGATGAAACACCGTTGTCTGTTCTTCCCGAAATCCAGCTAAAACTGATACCTCAACAAGTCTTTGCTTGGCTGAAGCACCGCTAGCAATGGGAATCGACATGAGTCTGCAATTAAGCCGCAGCCTGCTCGGGCTTATCTGGCAGCGGGATCATACGAATCTCAGAATAGAAAGAACTATTCTCAAACCCCGTGCTGCCCTGGCGCATCAGACTGGTCCGTAGCCTCAGATTAGGAGCTGCAAACCACAGCCGCTCCTCACTGTATAGATCTGGCAATTCCGAAGTGAGCGTCACACTCTCATCGGGATTTATCACAAATTTTCCCAGTACTGGCATTTCACCAGGAGCACTAATGCTCCGCAACAAGATGCCTTCCGACGCATCAGCAGAGGTTCCTAAAGCAACGAGATGGGAAGCACCTGCTTTCTTTTGCAAGGTTTTTGCCCATTCAATGCGCAGGCCACCCAGCAACTGAGACTCATCCAGCTTGCCCGCCCGGCAAATACGCAGCAGATCCTCGTCGTTCTTCGTCACAGCACTGATAAACAGATCGGTTTTATCCGACTGGTGCCATTGCCCCTGCTGAGCCAAATGGTAGCTCGTGCGCTGGGAGAACCACTTACCAACGCTCTGTTCAAAGAAATCCAAAATCGTCATGGGTCAGCGTTGCTCATGCATCTGAAGAGACATCGTTCAATTGGGCTAGTAGTTCGAGCGAAAGAAGCTCGGATCTTGCTTTCTAGGCCCACTAGGAAAGCAATTTCCCTCTGTTAAGCTTCTCATCGCAGGAAACAGAGATCAACCGTTCTAGGGAGACTCAGTCCCTTTTTTGAACCGGTGAGGCAGTCGATTCGAGATTAACCATCTTCCTGGCGATAGCCAAATTCGCTTAGTAGGGTTCTGGATTGTCGCCAGCTGGGTTGAACCCGCACAAATAGCTCCAGGTGGACTCGCCCGGCAATCAGCTTTTGCATTTGCTGGCGCGCTGCGGTGCCGATGGTCTTGATCATACTGCCGCCTTTGCCCAGCATGATCCCCTTTTGGGAGGGTCGCTCCACGTTGATGGTGGCCATGACGTGGGTGGCATTGTCGGTTTCGTGGACCTTGTCGATCGCGATCGCCACGGAATGGGGCACTTCCTGGCGAGTGTGGAGCAAAATCTG
>CALIGI010000043.1 GCA_938021205.1 uncultured Pseudanabaenaceae cyanobacterium | reverse complement strand
CATCCTCTCCCCTAGCCCCTCTCCTAAAGGAGCGGGGAACCAAGCGAAGCTGAAAGCCTCGATTTTGTGTTCGGTTCCCTTGCTCCTTTAGGAGTAAGGGCTAGGGAAAGAGGTCGGCTGTTTGGCTGTCGAACTCAGGTTTTTTAGCGAATCTTCTCAAACCGCAAGACACAAGAGGCAAAGCTACCCCCCTCGCGCTTGGCGCGGTCCCCCTTGAACCAAGGGAACAGATAGAGACAAGCAACAGCCGCCTAGCTACAAACTCCGCCAGACCATACTTCGACGGCGCTAGCCGCAACCCAACAGACCAACCAGCCCAGCCTCAAAACGCGCATCCCCAAACCAAAAGGCCGCCCCACAGGTAAAACCAAACTCCGACCCAAGCTTGGGCGGGGGTAATCCGTAGGGACCGCCCCCGGTCCATCGGTGGGGGGGTGGGGGCTAGCCCCCAAGGCTGCTGGATTTGCCTCTTCAAGCCCAGCAAACAGCACCACCCAAACAGCCAACATCACATCAAACAAACGCCCAACACACAATGCATTGGGCGCGAGAACCGCGCCCCTACGAATAGCTAACCACCACCTCATCCCCAACAGAAACCTGCAATCGCTCCGCCGCACTCCCCCCATTCACCGCCACCTCAACCCAACCGTGGCTCCCCACCAAAGCAATCAACTCCCCAAGCTCCCCCTCTCCATAAGAACCCACCGCACTAACCCGAAACCCAGCAACCTCTACAACCCACCCCAAACCCTCCACTGCCCCTGCCTTCACAGTTGTCACCACATTGCCAAAATGGTCCACACACTGAGCAGAACCTCGCCACCCCCCCGTAACCGGCACCGCCTCAACCAGCCCTAAATGCACCAAACTCTCCAACTTGATCGCATCCCCCAACGCCTCCAGTGGCACCCCACCGGCCAAATGCGCCGCCACAGTCGCAAAAATATCCCGACCCTGGAACGTTCGACTCGGCTCAGCACCCCACCAAAATTGGGACCGATTCAGCTCAACCGCCGCCCGAGCTGGAAACCGCTCCAACACCGCCGAAAACAAGCTATTATCCGGCCCGACTAAGACCCCCCGCTCACAGTCGATCGCGATCGCCCGCCGCTCCCCTCCAACCCCCGGATCCACCACTGCCAAATGCACCGTCCCCACCGGAAAATAGGGAACCGCCTGCCCTAAATGAAACCGCCCCGCCGCCACATCCTGGGGCGCAATCCCATGGGTCACATCAACAAACCGAAGCGGTCCATAGCCATGCTCCGCAGCAATCGACGCCATCACCCCCTTCATCACCCCAACGTAACTATCCGCCAAGCCAAAATCTGTCGTCAGCGTAATCAGCGAGGGGCTAGAACACTGATTACGCGATTCCCCAGGAAGCTTGCTTCGTGATTCCCTACTAGGAAGCTTGCTTTGTAATTGCCCTGCCATCAGACCATCTACTCCTCACCATCCAAATCTGCGACTGAGTCAGGCCCTGCCATAATCAGCTCCAACGCATCCAGCAACTCTGAGGGCAGCTTCCGCAGAATCTTGCCCGTGTTCATATTCACCGCCACCAACGTTACCTGGGCCGTCAAATGCAAAATTGGCTCATCTCTACCCGCCGATTGGCCCACCGACCAAAGCTCATACTCCCAAAGCAGCCGAACCCCTTTTTGAGGTAAAAGCCTCGTCTTCAGCTCAGCCCGATCGCCCATGCGCAAGGACTTGCGATAGCGAATGCCAATATCCACCACCGGTAAATCACAGCCCAACGCCACCAACTCACTAAAAGCAATCCCCACATCATTCAAACAGGCAACCCTGGCTTCCTCCATCCACCGCACATAGCTGCCATGCCAAACAATCCCGGCATAGTCTGTATCGTGGGGAAACACCTCAACGGGATAATTGAACCAAGGCGCAGGCAAAGAAGGCGTCATTCAGCATACACAGCGACATCAAACTGTCGCTCTCCCAAAAATAACCATCACAACGTCGCTGCTGGGGCAAAGGCGGAGTCTATTCGTAAACTGCACCACAAACAAGCAACAGCCAGCAGCACAGTCCCCAGCCTAGTGCGAATGCACCGACTGTATCAACGCCTTCAAACGGCAGAAGCCAATTCAGCTAGTCGTTACATCCCTAACAAAGAGGTGAAAATCAACCGTTACCATTCAAACCCTAAGCGTGTTTCACAGCCGAGGGACCGTTAAAATTGACCCTATCTAGTCAAATGCGCCTTGTTTGAAGCGCCTTGCCCCACTGCCTCGGCAATATTGCCCCGGTGGGAAAATGGGGAATCGTCCTTGAGCCTCTATGACAAAAGCGTCCCATCACTACAATCAGCGTTGAGAAACATCAACCCTGAAATCTACGGTGGGACCGAAGCAACATTTAAGAAACAATCCCAATGTTTAAAAAAATTCTCATTGCGCTATCGGGTACAGGCAGAGCTGAAGAAATGATGCAGATGCTGCTCAAGATTGAGCCTATCCAGCAGGCCCACATCACCGTCCTCAACGTCATCCCCGACTCCACCAACCCCGAACAGATCGCCACCCTCAAGGCTGATGGTGAGACTTTACTTGACAATGCTGTCAGAAAGCTAGATCGCCCGGAAGGCCAGGTAACAACGATGCTGGAAGAAGGCGATGCCAAAATCATTGTCTGCAAAGTGGCCGATGACATTGATGCAGACCTTATTATCATGGGATCCCGAGGTCTGAAGCGCCTTCAGTCCATTTTGAAGAACTCCGTCAGCCAATACGTTTTTCAACTCTCCAGCCGTTCCATGCTCCTGGTGAAGGACGATATCTTCATCACCCGCATCAATCGCATTATGGTGGCCTTCAACTCAGATAACCCCTCCGAGGAGAGCCTCAAGCTAGCCCTGGAGATGATGCGAGACATCCCCGGTGGCGAGCTCCTCCTGGCCCACACGGGCAGCAAAGCAGGTAAGACTGCACCTGAAGCAGACCCAGCCTTCGCAGAGGCGATCGCCCAAGCCAAGCGCCTCGACATCAAAGTCCGCTGCTTCAGCGAAGGCGGCGACCCCAGCCGCAAGCTTTGCAAGATTGCAGAATCGGCCCAGGCGAACCTACTCATCCTCGACTCTCCTGAGCGCCGCCCCTCCATTGCCAAAAACCTACCCGATCTAGACCGACTTATAGGTTCATCCGTCTCAGACTATGCAAGGGTTAACGCACCTTGCCCCGTCATCCTGGCCCGCAAATAAGTCGCAGCCTCAACCTAAATCTCAAAACAAGAAAAAGCCCCAGCTCCTCAATGAAGAAGCTAGGGCTTTTTCTCTTCAAGCCTAAAAGCCTTAATCGGCCTCGCGGCTAGCAGTCTGAATGTAAAGAATCAGCAGAAAGACTACCGGAACCAAAACAAACAAAAGGCTTGCAACAAAACCAAGATCATTAACTTCCATGGGGAAATAAGGCCTTTACCAG
>CALIGI010000042.1 GCA_938021205.1 uncultured Pseudanabaenaceae cyanobacterium | reverse complement strand
CGCCCGTCCATTACCATCCCGAAACGGATCAATCGACACAAACCGTAAATGGGCTTCAGTTGCAAACTCAACCGGATGCAACACCGTCTCCGCGCCCAGCCAACCCACAAACTCCGCCATCAGCTCCGGCACCGCATAATGAGGCGGATAAACAGACTCCGTCCCAGCCGTCTTAACATCCAGCTGCCGATAGCGCCCCGCCTCATCCGGCACAATCTTCCGCAAAATCAAGCTGTGGATCTGCTTAATCTCCCACTCCCCAATCGGTGTCTCTTCCTGGGCCAAAGCCTCCACATAATCGATCCTTCGGAGCTTAGCGTAAGCCAATCGCCTCCTTATGCCCCACCACCTCAAGATGCTCCACCAGGCTCTTACCGCCCACCGTCACCCCCCGCTCCAACACCAACTGTGTCTCGCTCTGGCTTAGCATATTCCCCTCGATCGCATTCGAATTAAACGTAAACCGCACATCAAACAGCGCCTTCAACTCCACCACAACCCCAGCAGGCAAAGGCCGAAACCCATCCAGCCCCCCCTTCAGCTTGTCGATCTCTACAAGCTTCTCAGCGATTGTCATTGCAACATCCCAATTCAGCATCTGCTCCAACAGCACCGAAACATCCCAAAGCCGCCGCTCCTTCAAAACCTGAATGAACGCATCATAAGCCGCAGTAGCTGAACGGACTGAAACCAACTGAACCATAGAACGCTAAAGATGACAGCTTTCCGCATTCTAACGAGCCATCTCCACCCATTACTTCTTCTCTCCATCCTTCCGGGCATAGCGCCGCGCCGAACTGCGCGTCCAAATCACTGCCCCCACCGAAAACGGCACCAACGCAAACGCTCCACCCGCAACCAATGCATGGTCCCGTAAATAAGACGAGGACATCATCGCCCCAATCCCTAAGAAGCAATAAATCAGTCCCGCCACCGGAATTCCAAAGAAAAATATCGCAGCCTTATCGTTGTCATCCATAAAAATCCTTAAAGGCAAGCAGGCAAACCCAATCTAGCGCGATTCCTTCGCACCCCCGCCAACTCCAAGCCTCATCATGCTCAAACCTCAGCCCAGAGCCACACCTAAAAACAATGCCCCGGCATCTGAGATACCGGGGCAAGAGCGACCCAAGAAAATTATTGAAAATTGAACAAAGGGCTCAAGCCCAATAATTCAAGAAATCGCTTTAGTAACGACCGCGACCGCCGTCGCCGCCAAAGGAACTGCGACCACCACCACGGGGCTCGCGGGGCTTAGCTTTGTTCACGCGGATCTCGCGACCCATCCACTCAGCGCCATCAAGCGCTTCAATCGCTTTCTCTTCTTCTGCGTCAGAGCTGAGCTCGACGAAGCCGAAGCCGCGCATACGACCGGTCTCCCGGTCAGTAGGCAGTTGCACACGCTTAACGGTGCCATACTCCGCGAAAACCTCGGTCAAATCAGCCTCGGTGGCGTCAAATGACAGGTTACCAATGTAAATAGACATGAGAAATCCAAAAAATCAAAACGCTCGGACAATCAATAGATTTAGATTTCGGAGAGGAGCCTGCCACCAATAAACGCGAAAAACCCGTCGATACTGAAACAAATGCTACAACCGAATACTTAATCTTCGACCAAATAGTAACATCCCCAGAAACCCGGTTTAGTCACTAATGGACAATAATCCTATCAAATATTATCAACTGTGACTGCTCACATAGGTCGAATTACTCTGATTAGTTTTACTAATCATTCTTGAAACAGCGACAAAATCATTGACTAGCAAAGCATTGAGCAGTTTAAGAGCGTACTCCAGCATCTCTGCTTCTTTTCTGGATTTACCAGTCTTCCACCGTAAAATCCAGGGAAAACGACCAGAAAGATCTAACTCGTGGGGGACAGATTCTAAAGAACCTTCGAAGACAATTTCAAAACTCTAAGCCGAGGGAATAAAGCACACTGGCCTCCAACACTATTTGCCCAGCATTAAGACGACGCTTTTGAGCACCGTATTGAATCACGTAGTAACCCGCTCGCTCGCCACAGGCCGTACAGGTAAAGACGCCGGCTTTCAGGACATCTACACTTAAACGACGGATTTCCTTGGCCAGCCATTGTTCAAACTGAGCTTTTGTGGGAGAAACCAATTGAGTCGTGTGAAGTTCCATGGGAATCATTCTCAAGGGGGATTAAGAGCGAGCCAATGCAAACCCTGGGGGTCGATTCAGTCCAGACTCACAGAAAGAACAAGTGCTGAAGCGAACATCTACATATTGACGAAGATCACAAGTGCTCGCTTGAGGGAGCCCTGAACATTCCATTAAAAGTTCCTGAGCATTAAAAAAGCGCGCCATGACAACGAAGTCATGACACGCTCTTCACGATTCAACTAAGCTCTACCGAAGCAAATGCCCATTGAATCAGGCTAAATAAGCCTTAGTAACGGCCACCGCCGCCACCGAAGGAACCACCACCACCACCACGGGGCTCGCGGGGCTTAGCCTTGTTAACCTTGAGGTCGCGGCCCATCCACTCAGCACCGTCAAGTGCTTCGATGGCCTTGTTTTCCTCATCATCGGAGCTTAGCTCCACGAAACCAAAACCGCGCATGCGGCCAGTTTCCCGGTCGGTGGGCAACTGAACACGCTTAACGGTTCCGTACTCTGCAAAAACTTCGTTGAGATCAGCCTCGGTGGCATCAAACGACAAGTTACCTACGTAGATAGACATGATTCTGCTCCAAAATCAAAATATTCGAACAAGCTAAGAAATTCAGATTTCGGAGAGGAACCTGCTAACAATAAACGTTCAAGACTGACGATACTGAACAAATACTACAACCGAATACTTTATCCTCAGAGCTAAGGCTATCACCGCTTAACATCTCCGTCAACCTAATCTTTCGGTCACTAAATGTGTAGACAAATGCGCTTCTAGCAGCTTCGTCTTAAATGGGCTTTTTGAGTCTTTTTCTATGATTTTCTACTGTTTACCCCCTCGTTAGTCCAGGCTAGCTACGACGGCTTGGACTAACGAGGGGATTAGCAAAACTCCTGTCTATATGGCGAATCAAGCCATCAAGGACGAGATCTATAAACTCAGAAAATAGCTGCTTTGCGGGTTCAAAAAATCATGATGGGACCCCTGTCTCTCTAAAATTGACCGATCCCATAGAGACAAAATCTTGCCCAAGTCACCGATCACACATATTTATGGGACTGGCGAGTCTAATTCCATTATTTTTTGAATCACTTGCATGAAACCAATGACACCTATTTACACTGGTTAAGAAGAGAATCTCAGCGATCTCATCCCCTGTCAAAATAGCCGTCATAGGGAGCAGTATTTCCCATGGCTAATATCACCCTATCGAGGTTACTTGATCTCCCAGTTGTATCTGGGCAGTCGCGACACCGCTCACTAAGCTAAAAGGATGTTGGGGAAGTCAGCGCAGCAGCAACATTGATTCGCAATCCGTCGCATGGCGAGTTGACTGCTGCTCAAGCATTGACTTTAAGACTGCTCTCAGCAGCAGCTCCCAATCCCAGGATATTAAGAAGGACTCCTCCCCCACGCGGAGGAAGGACACCATGGCTGAATTTGACCGTCGAACAGGGCCACTCTATGCCTTGTTGGGCTACGGGGCTTGGGGCCTATCTCCTCTGTACTGGAAACAGCTAGATGGGGTACCTGCCTTAGAAATTATTAGCCATCGCATGGTCTGGTCCCTATTGCTGCTCTTGGGCTTGCTGGCAGTGCGGAGGCGCTGGGGGGATTTTCATAGCGCTTTGGGCGATCGCCGATCGCTCATTCTCTTGTTCCTATCCGCCTCTTTACTAGCAGTGAACTGGGGACTCTATATCTACGGGGTGAATAGCGATCGTGTTGTGGAGACCAGCCTGGGCTATTTCATCAATCCCCTGGTGATGTTACTGCTGGGGGTGATCTTCTATGGCGAGCGCTTTAGTCGGGCTCAGACTTTGGCGATCGCCCTGGCGACCACTGGCGTCGGGCTCTTTGTGCTGCAATTTGGCCAGGTGCCCTGGATCGCCCTGGGGATCGCTTTTAGCTTTGCCTTCTATGGACTACTGCGCAAGAAGATTGCGATCGCGCCCCTGGTGGGCCTAGCTGTCGAGACCTTACTACTCACCCCCATTGCCCTGCTCTACATCAGCCAGCTCCAATTCAGCGGTGATGGCAACTTCCTTGCAACACCATGGCTGATGCTACTACTGATCGGCAGTGGCCTGGTGACTGCCCTGCCCCTGCTGTGGTTCAACAATGCAGCTAAACGTCTGCGCCTCTCCACACTGGGGCTCTTTCAATATATAGCTCCCAGTATTCAGTTGCTGCTGGGTGTCTTAGTCTATGGCGAAGCCTTCACCCAGGCCCATGGCATTACCTTTGGTCTCATCTGGCTCGGCCTGCTCATTTACGCCATCAGTCCTCAGCAGCAGGGCAAACAGCAGGCTGAAATCAAAGCCTAAACCTATCTTCCCCTCAAAATCCTATCGTTGCAGTGCCTGGGGGAGCACAAAGCCGCCCTCACGATCCAAACCGAAGGGCAAAACCTGAGTCACTGCTTCCAGATTCATCGCTCCATAGAGATGAGGAAAGGTTCCATGACCCGGCACTTCGTCATAGCGCAGCTCTGCTGAGAGCTTCGCTGGGTCAATGCAAAGCAGCATCAAGCCTGACTGACCCTTGTAAAACTGATTTGCCACCCACACCACTTGTTGGGGGTGGGACAAATGGATAAAGCCCTCGGTTTCCAGCGAAGCCGCAGCATAGAAGCCCGCTGTTTGGGCAGCTCTCCAAACCTCTGCTTCGATAATATGCACCAACCCTCTTGGAGCATCACTTGCCAATTCTTCTGCCAATATCGACTCTGTCATTAGTCCTCTACTACAGTTTTGAGATTCTGTAGACCAGTCTCATAGTCGCCGCCCACCATACCATCCATCAGGAACCCCATATAGGTACTCACTGGCTTCATCACAAAGGGCACTCCTGCTCGCATTTCAGCATCTAAGGACCAAGTCACCTGGGTTTGCCCCTCGGCAGTCGGAGCCAAATCAAAAGCAGCCTCAGCCAGTCCCTGCCCATCAAATTCCAAATGGGTCTCGAAATGACTGGGACTCTCCAGTGCCGTCACCACCTGGCTCCCTTCCCCCACTTGGGGATTCTCGCTGGACCAAATCATGCGCTGGCCCACCCCAGAGCCTTCCACCGTGAGCTGGGCATCGGGATCCATGCTGGCCCAGGGAGACCAAGCAAACCAGGCGTTAAAGTCACTCACCTGGGCAAAGATCTGCTCCGGCGAAGCATTCATCACTAGGCTACGCTCCACATGGGCATGGGCGGGCAGAAGAAAGCCCAGGCCAAAGAGCAATGCCAACACACCGAAGACAATGCCAATCAGTTGCTTAAGTTGAGCCATGGGATTGAAAGGGCAATAGGCCACATGCGAAACGTCGATCAGCACCAGTGTAGAAATAGTGAGCAGGCGATCGCAGCTTCCCGCAACAGAACGTCAAATCAGCCCCGTCCTAGCAACCCGCTACAACAAATAGGGAAACAACTGCCGCCGCTGCTCCGGTGACAGCTGACGCATCTGCTCCACATTCCGCTCCGGTATCAGCTCAGGATGGGGGTAATGGGCGAGAGCTTTTTCAATACTGGCCTCCCGCAGCAGATGCAGGATGGGATAGGGAGACTGATTCGTCAAGTTACTGGGATCCTCCCCCTCCACATCAGCAAAGCAATAGTGGGGATGGAAACTGGCCACCTGAAACTCCCCCTCCCAGCCAAATTGCTCCAGCACCAGGTCTGCTAATTCGAGGAAATCGTTATAACTGTCAAAATCCTCCAGCATGCCCGGCACCACTAAGAGGGTCGTTTCCAGCTCCTGGGAAGTCAGCTGAGCCAGATGACGTAGTTCACGCTGCAACTCTAGGAGTAACTCACCGCTATCTCGTGCAGAACTCACGCCAATGCGAATTTGACGGTTGCGCTGGGGCTCAGCAGCAAATGGGCAGAGGTGCAGGCCAATCACCACCTGCTCTAGCCAACGTTGCACCTCTGCTGTGATGCGTGAAATGGCTTCAATTGTTAGTTGCATAGGCCAAAAGGTTGATTGGACAACCTAGAAATTTCACGGAAATGCTAGAGAAGCCGTATTTATAGGAGGCTTACGAGGCAAGGGAAATCGCTGCGACCTCGATAGAAGCACGGGATTATCACTTAATATCGATCTTGTTTTCTCCGTATATACAACATATGCCAATGGGCAGGGGGTGTTTATTATGCTGCTGTCAAACAAAAGGACCTTCCCGTGACAGAGCCCCGTGATCGCTGGAGTCGTTGCCAAGCCCTTGCTGCCAAGCTAAAACAGCAGTCCCTGGCACAATCGACGACCCAACCTCCATCCTCTAGTCCAGCGTCTCTCAACCGCAAAGACTCAGAGAAAACCTCAACCTAGAAAATCAACCCAGTATTATGGCGATGCAGCCTACAACCTGTGCACACTTCACTCTTTCGCAGTGTCCAGGCTCATCGCTCTGGGGTGAATCTCCCGTATTGCGCCCGATCCTAGATAGCGCCTGGAAGACATGGCAGCTCATCGCTTATATCTTCCAGGCTCTCACGAATAAACTGCCGTCTATGACATTGGCAACGGACGACGACAGTCAAATCCGCACATGAGCCCAAATAATTAGCCCATGGCATCCTTCAGAGCATTTTTTGTGGCGGCGGCGATCGCCTGGTCCGTCGCCTTGGGCAGGTGGTAATAAGTCCCCTGGGCCGCAGCAGCCAATTCCTTAGCAAAGCCCGTGGAAATAAACTTATTTTCCGTATCAATCACCAGCAGTTGTAGGCCCAACATGGGATATTGAGCTGCAATCTCCAGCAGCTCTTCCTTGATATTGGGCTTTTCAGCGCCTTCTTCTGGGACTTCGCCGAGGGAGCGAGCCAGGGGAATGTTGCCCCGACCATCGGTGATGGCCACGACAACAGCCTGGCCGATGTCACCAGACTTGATAGCATTGGCTGCAACTCTGGCGGATTGGCTAAGGCCATGGGACAGAGGCGAACCACCACCACAGGGCATTTTTTCCAAACGCTTTTTCGCTGCGGTGATTGAGCGAGTGGGAGGAAGTAGAACCTCGGCCTGCTCTCCCCGGAAGGGAATTAGGGCCACTTGGTCGCGGTTTTCGTAGGCTTCGGTAAGCAGACGAATCACAGCCCCCTTTGCAGACTGCATCCGGTTTACAGCCATGGAGCCCGAGGCATCGACCAGGAAAATGACCAGGGCACCAGCCTTACGCATCAGCAGCTTGGAACGCATATCGCCCTGCTCGACGATGACGTTGCGGCCTGGGTTGCGGAGGCGGCGGCCTTTTTGGTACGGGGCTGCGGCGCGGAGGGTGGCATCTACGGCGATGCGCTTGACCGGACCTTTAGGCAGCATCGGCTTCACGTAACGACCGCGATCGTCGGAGAAGATCTGGGAGCGGGCACCGGAGTTTCCCTGCTTGCTGAATTGCTGGGTGAAGGCCATGACGGAGTCGTCCATGACGATGTTTTCAGGATCGAAGAAGAACTCCTCGGGGACATCCTGCTGCTCGTCCTCGGGCTGATCCGGCGCATCATCTTCCTGCTCGTCGTCGTTCTCATCCTCGTTATTGTTGTCCTCGTTCTCGTCGTCCTGAGAGTCATCCTGGGACTGTGGCGGCGGAGGGGGTGGGGGTGGCTGCATTTGCTCGTCCTCCGGCGGCGGCGTCACGGTCGCGCGCGGGAAGATGACGAGGCGAACTGCTGTGCGGAGGTCGTCGGCGTTGACTTCGGTGCGGCCATCTAGAGCAGCGCAGGCTTTGGCAACGCGCACGGCGAAAAGCTCAGCGCGGTGGCCTTGGACGCCGCCCCGCATAGCTTCGATCACTAGATATTTGACCTGTTCGGTGCCGATGGTGACGTCTTCAAGCCATTCCCGAGCCAGGAGAACTTGGGTACGCAGGCCGTCGCTTTCTTCGGCGTAGGATTCGATGAAGGCGGTGGGATCGCTGGAGTAGCCCAGGGCCTGCTCGACGGCTTGGACGCGGTTGTCCATGGACAGGGTTGTGTCGGCGGAAAGGGCGATCGCAAACCGATCCAGCAAATGGTCCCGCAGCGGCCCTTCTTCTGGGTTATAAGTCGCCACCAGCAAAGGCTGACAGGGATGGGAAAAGCTAATGCCCTCCCGCTCAATATTGTTACGGCCCTCGCTGAGGGAGCCTAGCAACAGGTTCGAGACCTGATTATCCAGCAGATTAATCTCATCTACATAGAGCACACCGCGATGGGCTTCCGCCAGCAGGCCCGGTTGGAAAACGGACTTGCCTTCGCTAATGGACTGGCTCACATCAACGGAGCCCAGCAGCCGATCTTCAGTGACACCTAGGGGAACTTGGATGAAGGGAGCCGGGATAACCTCGGTGTCTAAGTCTTCCAGGGGCGTGGCTGACTCAACGCGAGCCGCTGTGGCGTCATCCCAGAGGCTGGGCTGCTTGGGGTCACTATTGAGGGAGCCCTGAACAATTTCGATGGGGGGCAACAACGCATGGAGCGCCCGCGCCATAACGGATTTGGCCGTGCCACGCCGTCCGGCAATGACCACGCCGCCTAGGCCGGGGTCCACGGCAGAGAGCAGCAGGGCCAACTTAATGGAGTCTTGGCCAACGACAGCCCCGAGGGGAAAGGCTGGGGCAGCTGGGGCGAGGGTGGGCATGGGTTAAGGCGGATGTTAAAAGGCGTTCTTATAGGGTGAGCGGTTGCTCTTATATAAGAATACGATGCCACCGAGGTTGAGACGATGCCTCTGTGGGAATTTGTAGTGAAGCCTGTCTGGCCTCGGGTTCAGCGATTAGAATGATGGCATGGTACAGCTACGTGCAACCGAGACTGACCAACGCATTACGGTCCAGGGCAGTTGGGAGAAGTTCAAGCTTATTGAGCAGGGCTTGGCGGATTCTCCTGGAACTCGCCTGACTTATCACGCTGGCACGATTGAGATTCTTATGCCGGGGCAAGCTCACGAATATTTCTCACGCATCATCGGCTTTTTGGTGATGACGTATTTTTTGGAGAAGGGCATTCGGTTTAAGCCGACGGGGTCTGTGACGCAGGAGAAGCTGGGTGAGGCTTCGACCCAGGCGGATGAGTCGTTTTGCTTGGGGGATTTTAAGCCGATTCCTGATTTGGCGATCGAGGTGGTTTACAGCAGTGGTGGCCTTGGGAAACTAGCGAAGTATCAGGCCTTGGGCGTCCAGGAAGTTTGGTTCTGGGAGGATGGCGTTCTATCGCTGCATCATCTACAGGCAAAGGCTTATGCGCAGGTTGAGCGCAGTGAT
>CALIGI010000041.1 GCA_938021205.1 uncultured Pseudanabaenaceae cyanobacterium | reverse complement strand
TTTATTGGGGATGTGCGGTTGTGGATTCCGGAGCGGCGGATTTATACCTATCCCGATGTGATGGTGATTGCGGATGGTGTGGAGTATTACGAGGGGCGGAAGGATACGGTTTTGAATCCTCGGGTGATTGTTGAGGTGTTGTCGAGTTCGACGGGAAGTTATGACCGGGAGGGGAAGTTTGCGGCTTATCGTACGTTGCCGAGTTTTGAGGAATATTTGTTGTTAGACCAGACGCGGGTGCATGTGGAGCATTATGCGAAGACGGGGCGGAAGCGGTGGTCTTTTGCAGAGTATGACGAGGAGGATGGGAAGGTGCAGTTTGAGACGATGACCTTTGAGGTTTCGTTGGCGGCGCTTTACAAGCGGGTTGAGTTTGAAGCCTAATCGGAACAATGGCTGGAAGGCTAGTCAATCCAGGCTTTGTGGGTGAAGTAAGTGATTCAGAGAAAGGGGCGGGAAGTGCCGTTGGCGACTTGGATTATTGCTGGGGTGTTTGTGGCGAGATTTGTGTTTATGACGGTGCAGTTTGGGCAGCAAGGTTAAGGTTGATGCTGCTTCTCCTTATGGTCTGTAACCCTAAGGGTACAGACCATACATATTTAGCTGCTTTTTGCATAGAAACAAACGATTGGATTTATAAAGCACCTCAGGATATTTGCCTCTGCGAAAGAAACAAGCAGGAGGTTGGCAAGAGTTCATATGAAATAGAGAGAGTAATCTCTGTTGACATTGAATTTAAGCCTAAAATTAAGTAAATAACTCTATTCTAATTTCTGTTATTTGCGGATAATGTTAGCTTTCTATGCAATCTTCGGAGTAAAGCAGAGAATGCAAATGAGGACAGTTAGGGTGACAAAAAATGCATTCAGAGACCAATACTACTCATTTGGACTGATCCGGATGATTTCATCTCTTTTACTTAATCTTGTCGAAAATGGCAGGAAAATTAGCTAAATCTCTGTTTAAAGCTGTCTTTGCGTGATTTTAACCATTTTGTGGAACAAAATCCTTGACTTCCCATTAGATACATGGCAGCTTACGTAGTGTTGGCGTAAGAGATGATACTCAGGGAATGGTTAGGCTTCGTAGTTTCCTACTACCTCTTTGCTAAGTAAGTGGGATTTACGGTGGATGCTTGTGTTAGTAGGTCAACTCCTCTCTAATGCAATAGACTTTCAGTCTTCCATTTGATGGTTCGGTAGTGCTCTTCTAAGGGGCAGGATATAAGCAATTTAAGATTCTTGTATCCTCGTCAGTCAGCCCTCCATTTCAAGGTACTATCGAGCAATTTTGATTTGTGGATTTATTTGGTATCGGTCTTTTTATGATCTCTTAGCATTCTTCAATTTGAAGGTTGTTTTTTGAAGTGTTTTAATCTGTAGCGAAACCCTTTAAGTCACTAATCCTGTGTATTTTTCGTCAATCAATAATTAATCAATCAGCTTCTCATTTCTCAGGTTGCTCTGCTAGAAGATTACGTGTCAATTCTTATGTCGGAGACTACTGTTTAGAATGAATTATGGATTTAATGCGGCTGCTGTAGGACTATCGGTTCTCAGTGTTGCCCTACTTGGCTCTTCTGCCCAAGCCATGAATCTCGCCAGCAATGGCAGTTTTGCAAACAACAGTGCAGGAGGATCAGCCTATTTAGGAAGTGGTCAAACCACTATCCAAGACTGGAATCTAAGCCAGATCGGTTATAGCTTCTTGATCCCCGATGGTTCAGCTGCTTATACAGATATCAATGCTGCTGGTAATAGCCCCGATCCCAATGGCGCACCTCTTTCTGCTCCTAGTGGTGGCCCAGTGGATTTTTGGGGTAGTGGGATGGTTGACAGCCCTGGGGGGGATTGGTTCCTCGCCTCAGATGGGGCTTTTGGTTCAGCTGCTCTCAACCCCACCATTAGCCAAACCCTAATGGGTCTTACGCCAGGACAGGACTATACTGTCAGTTTTTATCAAGCATCCGCACAGCAGAACGAGTTTACGGGTGATGTGACTGCAGGATGGACTGTGGGTTTCGGTAGCGCTAGCCAGGCTGCCACTACGATGAACCATGCGAGTATGGATCCTGTTAGCTCATGGGCACAACAAAACCTGACCTTTACAGCCTCTGCTTCTAGTCAGTTGCTGAGTTTCATGGCCACAGGGAGTCCTGTCGGACAACCACCCTTTTCCCTGCTCTCGGGAATCTCTGTCGAACCAACCAACACCACAGCAGTGCCAACTCCGGCACTCCTGCCAGGTCTGCTGGGTTTTGGGATGACTATCTTGCGCAAACGCAAAGCGCAGTCAGCATAGTCTTCTGCCAACACTGTAGAGTGGGCGGTTTGAACAGTTGAGAGTGCTCAAACCACCTTTGACCCTTGATATCTTGACGCTTCAATAACGTCGTTGATGTCTAACTTACTCGTTAAGGTCCACTACCTATGCTGCATTCATAATCAGCATAGGTAGCTCCATTATATAAGCTTCTCGAAACAGCAGTAGAAGTATTATCTAACTAATGATATGTTTTCATCACTCCTTCTAGATGTTCTGAGACTATCCATCTGGTTAGGTCTTCTGATGCTCATCTTTCTTCCCTTGGAAAGGCTCAGCTTTCAGCATAAACAAAAAATATTCCGTCAGGAATTTCTAATCGATTTACTCTATTACTTTCTAAACAGTCTCTTACCTAAACTGCTGTTAGTCCTGCCATTATCAATACTTGCTTGGGCTGCTCATCGCCTTGAGCCTATAGGTATATATGCAGGAGTTTCAACCCTTTCGGTTGGAACGCGCCTTCTTCTCGCCATTCTCGTAGGTGAGTTTGGCACCTATTGGGGGCATCGCTGGATGCACGAGTTGCCAGTTCTGTGGCGTTTCCATGCGATTCACCATAGTGCGAAAGAAATGGACTGGCTCGTCAATACCCGCGCCCATCCTTTGGATATGTTCTTTACTCGGTTATGTGGATTATTGCCTCTCTATCTAATGGGCTTGGCACAGCCTACAGCCAATACAGGGGATATCGTGCCATTACTCTACGTGGTTGTTGGGACGATCTGGAGCTTCTTCGTTCATGCCAATGTGCGCTGGCGTTTTGGTTGGTTAGAGCGGTTGATTGCCTCTCCTGCTTTTCACCATTGGCATCACACCAATGATGACCCAGCGCATTTTGACAAGAATTATGCCGCGATTTTCCCTTGGGTGGACAAGGTTTTTGGGACATTTTATCTACCTAAACATCAATGGCCTAGCCAATACGGGATTGATGATTCGGTTGCTCCCTCTTTGGTGGGACAACTTTTACATCCCTTAATTCAACCCAAGAGCAACAGTAAATCCTATGTGTATGTAGATGAACAAAAGATGTAAAGGCCAATTCTCTGGGCCGATAAAAATAAAAACAACTGGTATATTGCATTCAATTTCGCTTGGGTCTAATTCCCTGCTGCTTGCGGCGGAAACAACAAATCTGCAAGCTAAACCACAGCTTTAGGAGCAGACTCTCTTGATATACCCCGTCCGCTTGCGGCGGGGCTCTTGATTAGATTTTATGGGGAGCAACACCTCGCTCACGTAGCTTCGCTGCAAGGCGATCGCCCCTATCCTTCTCCAACTCCGCCCGCTCATCCCCAGCCAACAGCAGATTCCCCTCGCTATCCCACCAACGCAGCCAAGGCAACGGCTGATTCATAAAACTGCCCTGCCAAATCCCCAGCTCCACATCTAGCTGAGCAATCGGATAATGCCCCCGCTCATTGGGCTGGCACTTTTGATATTGCTGAGCCACTAGCTCATAGACCTCAACCGAGGCTTTATCTACTTCGTAAATGGCATAAAACGGGATACGAATCGCCTGCTCATATACCCAAAACTTGCCCGCCTTTTCTCCAGTTGAGGCCGTCGAACCATTCGTGATGAAAGGCGAAGTCTGGTCCCGCTCCTCAGAGCCATCGCCAGATACAAACTCGATCGCAATCAGCGGCGCAATAATCTCCTGACCCATCACATAGGACCGCCGCCGCTCATCATTCAGCAACGGCGGCACATTCGGCACATAAAACCAATCGGTCGCCTCAGCCCCCCGTTCCGGCGGATCAACCAAGCGCCAATAAATCCCGCAATCCTGCCCGATCGCATAACGGCTATCCGGATGCAGCTTATCGAGAACAGGCGTAATAGAGCTAGTGAAGAGAATGCTCTGGGGATGTTCTTGGAAGGTTGTCACAAAAATATCTTCACGAAAGTATCGTCGGACTCCGGCAACTGCCGATGGTCCGGTAAGGATAAAGCCGGTCTGGATTTGGAGATTGTCACAAGCCGATACCGCTGACTAGGACTCCCAAATTCTATCGCAGGGATACAGTAGACCTCTTGAACGAATGCAAAGCTGCCCCCATCCCCCAGCCCCTTACCCCCAAATCTGGGGGAAGGGGAGTTTGAAAGTCCCTCTCCCAAGCTTGGGAGAGGGATTTAGGGAGAGGGCCAGAAATTAATGCAAAAGGCTTAGCCCAGAGATTCTCTGCCCTCAATTGTAAACAAGCCACCTGCGGACCTCTGTCACCTCAATTTCTGGCACAGATTACACCTAAAACACGCTTCAAAATCCTAAAAAGGGGATTGAGTCTTGTATCTCCTATCAATGGGTGAAATTCGTTTTTTACTAGAAATTCCAGGCAAGCAATAGGCGCACCATGACTCAGGACAACGAGGCTCAGAATTACGAATATCAAGCTCGCCAAGTTGAGCTTGATCGCGAGCGACAATTCCGCCTCGGCGAAGGCAAAATCAGCGGCTACTGCTCAGTCTTCCTCGGAGCCCTAAGCCTCCTCTCCGTCCTGGCTTACCAATTTCCCGCTTACCTGACTACCGCCGAACTCCGCCAAGTCTACGACGCTGCCTTCCTCCAAGGTGTCCTGAAATACGGCATGTATTTCTCCCTCTTCTTCGGCGTCCTGACCTTCATCTTCAAGCGCTACCGCAACCTGGGACTGGCCGGTATTTTCATGACCGCGATCGCCTTTGCCATCGGCGGCCACAACGTTCCCATCCAAGGCATCGAAGCCCACCGCCTCTCCCTCGGCCTCGACTGGCTCATCCTCGCCTTCCTCGGGTCAGCCTTCATCTTCATGACCCTGGAAAAGCTATTCCCCAAATATAAAAACCAAGTCATCCTCCGCAAAGAA
>CALIGI010000040.1 GCA_938021205.1 uncultured Pseudanabaenaceae cyanobacterium | reverse complement strand
TGTGTGGGCTGGGATTACTACAAGTCGCAAGCGCTGGTGCGTCAGCTAGAAAAGCAATTCCAACTCAGTCCCGTTCGCGCCAGTTGGGAGCCGTTCACCGAGCGTTTGCCAAGGGAGGAGAAACCACTGCCAGGGTTGCCACCGGCTGTGGCATCTCGGCAGGTTATGCAGCAGGAGATAAGAGGGGTTGTTAATGAAGGATTACTGCTGAGTCAGGATTTAGAAGCGTTCATCCACCTGGTCGAAACCCGAGGCGTGAGGGTGGAGCTGAAGGAGTGGAAAGGAGAATACCAAGGCATTGCCTTCAGCTATGAGAATGAGCGCTTTACCGGCAGTCAGTTGGGAAAGGGTTACACACTACCCAGGTTGATAAAAGCGCTTGAGGAACGACCTGTTACTCAGGAGCAACCGGGCCAGGTGGATGAACCGTTCCACCAGCGTTATTACCGGGAGCTGGCGGAGATTGTGGAGCAGCGGCTAGGGGATGGCTTGTCTACTCAGCAGAAGGACTTTCAGCTTGCGATGTTGGCCATTCGATCTAGCCGACCTGACGCGGCAAAGGCCTTGGTCTTTAGCCCAGATGTGCAGCGGTTGAAGCGAGAGCAGGGGGAACAGGTGGCGATGGATTATCTGCGGCAGTTGATGGAGGAGGCACAGAAGCGACTGAGGGAGAGCGACCAGGGGAAGACGTCCAGAAGAGAGCAAGAGGAGCGTTAGAGATGCCATATCTCCAGAACGGTATCTGGGGAGGCGTCAGCTGGAGCCAGAGCAGTGTAAGTGGGGCAGACGATCTCATAGGATGGGGAAGTTTGCTGCTGCGAATTTGAGTGGTTTTTTGATGTCGGATTTTTATCGCATTTCTTCCCCATCGCGGTCTGCCCGGCAACGGCCTGGACAGCAATTGGTTCGTGAGACGCGGCAACGCAAGAGGCCAGAATTGGAGAGAAGCTTAGGCCGACTTCGCGCAGCCCAGAAGCGACTGCCTGACAAACAGGGAATTGCTTGGGCAGAACCTGCTGGGTCACCTGTGGGGGATGATGTGTGGCCGGTCGCGGATGAGCTACTCAATGACTGGGTGTATGAGGCCTAGGGAAAGCAGTAACGAGTACAGGCGATGTTAAGCAGGAACGGACTGAGGAGGAACGATTGAGCAAGATTCAGAGCGTCACGCTTACTCAGGGTAGGAGCGGAGAATCCGTTGTCGCTGACCTCGTGAATCTGCGCGACAAAAACGTCGAGGACTTTGATCTGCTTTGGCAACCCTTGCTGCAAGAGTTCGGCCAAGACGACAAAGCTGTGAGCTGGCGCTTCAAACAACAGCTTGCTGAGCGTCAACCTAACTGGGAAGGCTACGCCATTGAATATGACAGTCTGACCCAAGGCCTGCTACTACTCGAAACCCAGTACCATGGTTCATTCTTCGACGGGGGCAACAAGCTGGTCTACGTTGAGATCATCATGACCGCTCCTTGGAACCGTCGTGGTCTCCAGCGTTCTCCCGAATTCACAGGCGTTGGTAGACAAATGATGCAGTTTTCCCGCCAGCGCAGCCTTGAGCTGGGTTACCAGGGGCGTGTCGGACTGAAAGCCTTACCGGGTGCCATTGGGTTTTATGAACGTATTGGGATGAGCTGCCTGGAGTTAGAGCCCGAAGAAATAGTAGATCCTGAGGATGCCTTGCCTTATTTTGAATACAGAGCGCTGCGCCAATCGGAGGACCGCGAATATGACAACTAACCTCAATCGGACTCCTCCAACACCTGCTGACATGACAGCAGCAGAATGGGATGCGCTCACCCAGGACCCAGCTTGGCAGACTGCTGTAGATGAAGCAGAACAGCAAGCCGGTTGTGTGATGGCGAACGGCTTTCAAAAACGTAGCTGGATGACAACCTGGCCGGAACTGCCGACCTACTCTCACTACATGCGGCTGCGTTCCCTAGTTTTACGAGGGTTTGATGGAATCCTGCGTGAGGCTGACCTAGGAGCAGGCTATCAGGCGGCTTCGGACTGCGGTAAAACTTTGGTATTTGAGCGGCTCTTTGAACCTGGTGCAGAGGTTAAAGCCCAGTTACTGAAACTGGTAGAAGGAGAAAAGGTGGGGCCAAAGGTTGAGCTAACGGCGGAGCGGTCTGCTGTGTTGCGGACGGTCTTGCAGACGGTGCTGACGGCGAAGGATTGGGAGGCGATCGGCCAAGCTGCTGCTCAACAAGTGCAACAGCAAATCATGGATTTTGCTGCTTAGCAGGGTCGTGGCCCGCGAGGTTATGGTCAGTAGAGTGCATCCAGGCGACTAGCTTGTTAAATCCATAGTCTTGAATATCTCATCACCAAGCCGGTAACACTCCCGTTCATCTCTCCTCAACCTGAAAATGGCAACTAATCTACCCACCATCGAACGAGAAGCCGCGCAAATGGCGCTCGCCCTGCGCGACCTAGGTCACCTCAGCGCAAAGCCAACAGCAGAGCAGATGTCAAAGGCTCGTGAGCTATTCCAGTCCCGTCATGGTTATTGCCCTGCCACCAGCGAAGACTTGTCGAAGCTGATTCGTCAGCGCATTGGGCAAATCGTGGCTTTGGCACTGGTGGATGAGCCGATGCAGTCATTTGCCCCCCCGTCTCCGAATACCAAAGCCGGAAAGCTAATCAAAGAAGCCAAAGCTGAGGAGCGGCGGTTGGCAACCGAATAAATAGAGAGCTCTTTAAGCTTAAGTGGATGAGACTTAGGGCATTGCCACTGAGCTTCGCACAGCTCCGAGCCAAAACCAGCATTTGCTGAACCGTGTGGGTGTTCAGTCTTGACTGAGCCTTTACGACTGATGATGCAACGCTAAAATAGAGGCACAACCTAGCATTGAGACTGATGGAAGGCATCACCTTAAGCCAGCTTAAACAAGACAGAGAGCAACTGCTTGCGATATTTCGCAAGTATCACAGCTCTAAGGTCTACGTATTTGGTTCAGTGGCCAGAGGTGAGGCCACTGCCGAGAGTGATGTCGATTTTCTGTGCGAGCCTGATTACGAAGCTGAATTAGGAATCTACCCGGTTAATCTACAGTTTGCCCTAGAGGCTCACTTGGGGCGGTCTGTAGATGTTGTCACGCCCTCGATCCTGCGAAATCGCTTCTTAGGCCCCCAGATTCGCTCTGAGATGGTGGAATTGTGAGTATTAAGAAAGCAGAAGCCCATTTAGAGCAGATGGTAGCCAATATCAGCAGATTAGAAGCTGTAATGGCAAAGGTGACCGAGACTGACCTGGAAACGATGCGGTTGAGCCCTGAGCACCGACTACCGGATGAATTGCGCTCGCAGATGATCTACTACATATCGGTCATTGCGGAAGGTGCAGGAAATATCATAGGAACGCCTGATAGAGCGGGTTTGGCACCTGACTGGTTTACCCCTGAGGAAACAATGTTGTGTAAGCAAATCATTGGAATGCGAAACGTGATGCTACACGGCTATTCGACTTCAGCTGACGATCGTATCTTTTGGCAGAACATCAATGACAGGGAGTACGACACATTCAGAGCTGCGGTGATGCGGGCTGCACAGCAATACCTGTGATCTAGCATTTGAGAAATGGAGCGCCCAAGCCCACGGCATATCGTCGATGGGCTTACTCATCGAATTCTAATTCAAAGAAAACATTCTTTATTGGAATTACGCTATCCTTTCACTAAAATTCTGGTGGCGAAATCTAGGCTATATCAAATTTTTGATGCTTGTCGTTTAAAGGATAAGTTGGCCGTTTTGGCCAACTTATCCTTTAAACCGCTGAAAGCTTTGCTCTGTGGGGCTCACCTCGGCTTACTGTCTGTGACTAAGCCCAGAGATTTTGAGGGGGTAAGAAGGGAAGTTTGGCCTTCTCGATGAGCTCTTCAGAGTGGTCTAGCCAGAGCAATTGTCTTTCCAGAGAATCTTTGACGAAGATGCTGCAATCGAAGGAAGCAGGCTCTTCGTTGGTATCAAGAACAGCTTGTGACTTCTGAGAGCCCAGCCAGCCGTTACATCGGGGGCAAAAACCTGGACTTGAGCGAGGGGCTAGAGGGGCAAAGGAATGGTGGCAAAATGGACATTTATCAATGAGGGGCTGTTCCCGATGCTGAGGGCATTCTCCGAGGCTCTTGAGTAACCAAATGAGGGGCGTGTAGATCATGCACCCTGCTTGGAGCCATTGTTGAAGGCAGATTGGACACCAGGCCTGATGGCGTCGTAACACGCTCCCGGTCAGCAACATTGAGGCTCCATGTAACAGGGAAAGTTGGGATAGACCATTTTGTCCTGTGAGCTCTTCGAGGGCTAGGAGGATAGTTTGGTCAGCAATGCCGCGAATTTCATTGCCACGAATCAAGGGACTACAGGGTATAAAGAGGCGCTCAATCTGTTTGCGCCAGTTGAGTTTCGGAAATCCCTTGGCCATCATGCAGGGTGCAATTTCGTCCCGTATTAGTCTGCTGGGGGTCACACAGTGATAATCAGCCAAGCGTACGATGTAGCCCATAAGGCTTTCAGCAAAGAGTGTTCCTGCTGCAATGGGAGCGAGATGAAAGAGACGGGTGCGAGGGGGAAGTGGCGTGGGGCGAAGTTCCCAGAGTTCAGAAGTGTTATGTGGCACCAATAGTGGTTCCTCCGACAGGGTCTCGCTTCGGATTGCGTTTACCCACTTGCCGTTGCTGAGGCTGCGATAGCTGTGTGTCAGCAACAGCGTCTTTAGAAATACTCTGGGAATGATCGGCTTCCAAACGCCTTTCACCGGCCTCCGCTTCTTCGTGAAGTTGTCTACGACGTGAAGCAGAGCATTCACACTGCTGTAAATGCTTGAGCGTCAAAGTTTGAGCGTCATCAAGTAAAGCATTTCGCAAGGCTCGAAGAAGCCAGGTTTTCAGGATGCCGATGCAGCCAATAGAGAAGTCGAGGAGATACTCGTAGAATTGGTCCAGCTTGGATTCCTGGGGCAGTGGCAAGTGGCGCTCGAAGGTTTGAACGACTTTGATGAATTCAGTGACATCAGTTTGGCGCTTAGGGAGATACCGCTGTAAATGAATGTCTTCACTGCGGCGGCTGAGTTGACCACTGAGACGACAGCAGTTGAGCAGCTCATAGGTGCCAAACAGCGCATGTGTCGTTTGTGTGAGATTTGCAATGGACTTGATCCAAGTCATCTGCTGGAGCATTTGATGTGCTCCAACAGTCATCAGCAGATGATGTGCTTCGTCAACCATCAAGGCTTTGACTTGGCGATGACGAAGCACATTTTCAAGGGAGCGTCGTAAGGCCGCAGAGCTGTCACGGGTGCGGATTGGAGTTGTGGAGTCGTAGCGACTGAAGCTCGATTTGTGGGCGGCGAGAACCTCGCCAATCGCTTCTAAAACCCGAACATAGTAATCGCGGTGGCTGAACTTACCTTGCTCTGGTGCAACGGCTTCAATGCCAGCCACGGGGACCCTTTCTGGATGATCTAGTAGTTCTGGCCAGGCCGCTTCGAGTAGCATCTGCTGTGCTCGAAGTCGCAAGGTCGTTTTGCCGACACCAGTGGGACCGACGATGAAAAGGATGGAAATATCAGCAGGTTCTTCCAAATTAAGGAGGAGCTGATTCAGAGCCGTTCTCAGATGCTGATGTGGAACGGTGATGTCTTTGAAATAGTGCAGCTTTGCATGATTAGATTGCTCCAGCAACGCCACGGGAAAGCGAGATGAGTCGGTCATGTCCAAAGTTCCTCATTGCGATAGGGAGTGACTTGGGTGAGATCAATGGTGAATGAAGCGGGTGGAGTGGAATGAGAAGTCAGCGGCTCAGTTGTTGCGAGCGGTGTGTTCGAAGTCTTACCCTGTGCCTCCTTCTCTTGGGTTTGAAACTGTATCTGCTGATGTAAATCTTTAGCCGCGAGATCTTTGAGGCGCTGTCGCTGAACAGCTTCACTAATTTCAGCTGACTCTAGGTAAGACGCAATTGTTTTCGCTCGCATGGGCAATTGCTGATTGTGCTGCTGTTTTTGTCGTCTGAGTTCGGCACTGATCACTTTTATTTCTCGCTCTGAACGTCCTTGGAAGAGCGAGTGATATTGGGAAATACATCGAACCCATTGACCTTGGATATAGGCGTAGGCAATGCTGACGTCGAAGGGATCATATCGGATGGGAACCTCTGTACCTTCAACCTCTGGATGCAGAAATGAGTCGTCAATGGCCCAGTAGTCGAGATAGTTGACGCGAATCCCTTGACTCGCCTTCACCTTCGCTGTGCCTTTCGGAGTGGAAGGCAGTGTGAGGACTTCAAAAACGGAGTCGTTGACGACTTTTCGTTGAGGTCGCATGCCAGTCTGTGCGAAGCCTTGGACAAAGGCTGCTTGGGGAGATTGTCCCAACGCAGGGTGGGAATTTTGGTCATAGATGGTGTAAACGTACTGACATAGTTGGTTATACAGCTTGTCTAGACTCCAAACAGCCTGGGAGCGAGGAGAGTTTTTCCGGGTGACTTGACGAATATTTTTGGTGAGTTGGGTGTTGCCTTGGAGGCTGTAAAGAAATTCAGTATTCGTGGTGCCAAAGAAACGTTCGAGGATAGAGCCGAAACGTGGACGGGCAGGCGGGCGCTGCTTTTTGGTGCAGTTAAAGGTTGCGAGCAGGGTCTCAAAATAAACGCTGTCAAATTCGCAGCCTCTATCCATAACGATGGTTTCGGGAAAGCGTTGTTGGCGATGAACACAGATACGCAGCGCCATCATGCAGGCTCGATAAGATGGTGGGTCAAAGCTGAGATACAAAGCCAATACCCTACGAGAAAAAGCATCCAGGAGAACAGTGGCCCAAGGGCGACCGAGTCCTTCTCCAGTTCGAGAGCAGACGAGTTCGATATCCAGCTCTGTGTGGTCGATATGAGCAATTTCTAGAGGGCGGTCACCATGGCGTGGTGTTGTGAGTTCTAACTCCCAGTGGAAGGCTGATTTTTGATAAGCAGCTTTGCTACCTTGCCGCTTCTGGGTTTGTCGATGCTGATTTCGACGAGTGAGATTGTCGTAGAAGGTTACGTGACTTGGGCAGGAATCCGAACGCTGTGCTTTGTCCCACTCCCTTAGGAGAATGCCGTAGACGGTGAACTTTCCCTTTTGTTGAAGGGTTTCATAATGCTGTTCCACGACTTGGTCGATGAATTCCAAGGCATCGGGGGAGAGTTTGGGAATGCGATTGCCTTTGTCATGATGGCGTGGGAGCAAGCCAACGTATCCCCATCCATGCTGATGTTGAGCTGCCTTATACAGTTGCTTCCAGCGTCTCAGCGTTCGTTGGGAGACCTCTTGTGCCGCTGGAGGATTACCTTGCAGGTAAGGTTTAAGGATGCGGAATCGATGGTTCGCAGTGCAGAGTGCTTCAGGGCTGGCTTTCAAAAAAAGTTCGCTGGTCTGAGCTGGATGCTGCTCTTGACCTGGTGTCATCTCTACAGCTGCTATTGGAAGAGCTGAGGAAACGGAGGTGAGTTGAAAAGCTTCTGCTGTTACCCGATCGCGGAAGAGGTTAACTTTGCGAGGCTCGATAAGGGAGGCTGCTTGGCAATCAATGTAGAGAATCCCCGTCGAAATGAGGGCATAGGCATCATCAGGGCTAGCCTGGGATACTGTTTGAAGGAGTTGATGAAGCGTGATTCCAGGTGTTGTAGCAACTGCTAGGAGAATTGCTGCTTGAAGTTCATCGTCGAGGCTATAACGCCCATCTCGATAGCTTTTGAGAAATTGACGATTGCGAAATTCACACCAGTTAATATCACGGTCAAGCTTTAGCCAGTAGGGGATTCCATAGGATTCAGCCGTTTTGTGAGCCGGTGGATTATGCCACTGTCCATCTGCATCTTGGTGGTAATGAGTCGGTTGTTTCTCAGCCAGCTTTAGAAGCTGCTTTTCGGGCTTCCATTCTTCGAAGGTGACGCCTGCACGGCGTAAAACAAGGAAGTCTGGGACGTGCTTACAAGAGACTTTTCGTCCTGCTTGGGAGACGAATGAGAGCTTCAGTTCAAATGGCTGGTCGTAATATTCCAGGACATCGTCATCCGCTTCGTAAGCAACGATCGCAGGCAGTTCTATTTTGTGAGATTCAAATTGGATCGTTTTTCCCATTTTGGCGCTTGGGTATCGACCGCAGACGTTGTTGCCAGCACGACTACCCACGCGCCGGACTGGTTCTGAGTTTCGGATTTGAGCGATGATGGTACGCGTCTTTTCGGTGAGTTCAAGCTCAGAACACCAGGTGATAAATTCGGCATCGCTCATCACCATTGGGGTCTCTCCTTCTCAGAAATGGCCTGAGGGGAAGTCTGAATTAGATGGAGACTCAGCGTCTGAAGTTCAAGCTGTAAGAGGAATCTAGCCATTTGAGGCCTCTCTTTTCATTATTTCGGCCAACTTATCCTTTAAATCAGCCCTATTTTCACCTTAGCAGGCTTCGTGGGATCCCTTGATGAAGGTCATGCCAAACGTAACAATCAGGGTTTCAGCGTTTGGCGCGGCCAGCTTATACTTTAAAAACGGCCAACTTATTCTTTAAACGACA
>CALIGI010000039.1 GCA_938021205.1 uncultured Pseudanabaenaceae cyanobacterium | reverse complement strand
TGGTGTGCCGACGTTGATTGCGATCGACGTGGCTGCGCTGATTCTGGAGAGTTTTGATTATTTGGGGCAAACCTATACCAGCGTCTTTCGTGCAGCGGAAGTGGTGGTGGTGGTGCTGTTTACGTTGGAGTATCTGCTGCGCCTGTGGTCTTGTGTGGAAGACCCTGCCTACGCTGAGCCGGTTCGAGGACGGCTGCGCTACATGGCAAGTGGCTTGGCATTGGTCGATTTACTGGCATTTTTGCCGTTTTACGCGCTGGCGTTGTTGCCAATGGAATGGGCAGCGATCGCAGGTCCTTTCTGCCGCTTACTGCGGGTGCTCAAATTAACTCGCTATTCAGATTCAACCCAGATTTTCCTACGCGTGCTGCGGGAAAAGCGGGATGAACTGCTGACAACGCTATTTGTCGTGATGACGCTATTGGTGATTGCGTCGAGCTTGATGTATTTCGTGGAGCGAGAAGCTCAACCCAATGAGTTCTCCAGTATTCCAGCGGCAATGTGGTGGGGGGTGATTACGCTGACGACGGTGGGCTATGGGGATGTCTATCCCATTACAGCCCTGGGGAAATTGTTAAGCGCAATTTTGGCCTTTCTGGGGATTGGGGTCTTTGCCCTGCCAGCGCGGGATATTGCGGTGGCATTTTCGGAAGAAATGCGACGGCGGCGAGAAATTGATAAGAACCTAACGAAAAAGCGCGTTAGTGGCTTTGGCGAACAGGACAATCCTATTCCTGATACAGCGTTGGTCTCCGAGGAGGCAGCAGCAACAACTTTGCCCGAGGTTGAAGCAGCGGCAGATTTGATGCAGCTCTGTGTGGCGGCGGCGAAGCGGAAGTTGGGGGATGAGTTTGAGAGTGAGGAAGTGGTGAGGGATCTGGCGATCGCGCTCTTCCAGGAAACTTCAAAGACCCTCAATCCAGAACTAGAGATTTCCCAAAAATCGAAACCAGCAGAACCCCAGTCCTATAATTAATCCGGTAGCCATTTGCTCCGTAGAGACGCACCTCATAGCATCTCAAAACTCTGACCCGCCACAGCGCTTAGCTAATCTTTCCATGACCCAGATCCGCATCGGCAACGGCTACGATATCCATCGTCTTGGCCCCAACCGTGACCTTATCCTCGGCGGCGTCAAGCTCCCCCACAGCCTGGGCCTAGTCGGCCACAGCGACGCCGATGTCCTCACCCACGCCATCATGGATGCCATGCTAGGAGCCCTGAGCCTGGGCGACATTGGCCATTACTTCCCCCCCACCGATGACAAGTGGGAAGGAGCCGACAGCCTCAAGCTCCTGGAAGCAGTGAATGGTTTACTCAAAGAGCGGGGCTGGTCCGTGAGCAATATCGATTCAGTCATCGTGGCAGAACAACCCAAGATGAAGCCCCACATTGCCACCATGCGCGCAAATCTCGCCCAGGTTTTGGGCTTAGAAGATGACCAAGTGGGCGTGAAAGCCACAACCAACGAGAAACTGGGGCCTACGGGGCGAGAAGAGGGCATTGCTTCCTACGCCGTGGCGCTACTCACGAAGGATTAGCTGCACACCGTGAGTTACAGCTAGCAGTCTACTATGAAGGTTTATCTCATTGCAGGACCAAAGCACTTACTTAAGGTTGACAATTCACGCTTAAAGTTGACAATACAATCTATAATGTTGACAAAGCAGAAGCAAAAATGGCTGGTGTTCGCAAACGAGGGGAACAGATAAGAAGCTTCATTCTGAGCCAGGTTGCACAGCATCCTGGCGACATTGCTGCTATTACAGCCCAAAAATTTGAAATCTCAAGACAGGCTGTTAACAGACACCTCAAGCGTTTGGTTGATCAAGGCTCCCTCTTAGCAGAAGGAACAACGCGGAGAAGAAGCTATAAACTTTGTCCGCAAATAGATTGGAAGCAGCTCTATTCACTAACTGAGCAGCATCTAGAAGAGGATGTCGTTTGGAGCCGGGATGTAAGACCCCAACTAGGAGAGCTTCCAGACAATGTTTTAGATATTTGGTTTTATGGTTTCACCGAGATTTTGAACAACGCTATTGATCATTCCTCCGGGACCTCTGTTTGGGTTCGTGTCACAAGGGATGCTCAACGTACAGAAGCTTGGATTCTTGACGATGGCGAGGGGATTTTCAGAAAAATCCGTCGCGAGTTAGAGCTACTAGATGAGCGCCATGCCGTGCTAGAGCTCTCCAAAGGTAAATTAACCACCGACCCAGCCAACCATTCTGGCCAAGGCATTTTTTTCTCATCTCGAATGTTTGACGAGTTTGCCATTTTTTCAGGTAGTGTCTTTTTTTCTCACGAGTACGAGAAACCAGAAGATTGGATTATGGAACGAAGTTTGGATAAATCCGGTACTTCGGTTTACATGCGTTTGAACAACAACACTGCACGAACTTCCAAAGCAGTATTTGATCAATTCTCTAGCTCACTGGAGCAAGGCTATGGATTTATCAAAACGATTGTTCCAGTACGTTTGGCCCAATACGGTGATGAAAAACTTGTGTCTCGCTCTCAGGCTAAGCGACTCCTGGCTAGAGTTGATAAGTTCGAAGTTATCATTTTTGACTTTGAAGGCGTAGAGGTCATTGGGCAAGCCTTTGCAGATCAAGTCTTTAGAGTGTTCTGCAACCAATTTCCGGGGAAAGAGCTTGCTGCAATCCATGCCAATACAGCCGTTGAGCAAATGATTCGTCGTGCTTCTAGCGAAGTCAGCATTGGCGAAGACCCGTAGTCACTTTGCGCTAACGCTCTACTCTGGATGATTCATACCCTGCGATTGGAACTCACCGTGATCATTGAGCAACTGCTTCGGCGCTGGAAATCTTTGACTGCCCTGGCCTTAGCCGCCTTGTTAGTTGGCTTCCTGGGCAGTTGCTCACCCCGCCTTAAAACGGATGCAGCGCGGGTCCCAGAGCTGATTATTGCGACCCCCAGCGACCCCTCAACTTTCAATCCCCCCCTAAATGATTCGCTCTTCAGCACCTACGTTTTTGCCCTCACCAACATTGGTTTAGTGGAGACCAATGGATTAACCGGCGAGATTGAGCCCGGCCTAGCCGAGTCCTGGGAAGTGTCAGAAGACAGCAAAAGCATCACCTTCAAGCTACGCCCCAATCTCAAATGGTCCGATGGGGAGCCACTGACCGTGGATGATGTCATTTTTACCTTCAATGATGTCTACTTAAATGAAGCCATTCCCACGGGCACCCGCAATGTGCTGGAAACGGGGGACGGCAGCTATCCCACGGTGACCAAAGTGGATGCCCGTCGCGTCAAGTTCACAGTCACCCAGCCCTATGCCCCGCTGCTGCGCAATAGCGGTGTCGCCCTGCTGCCCAAGCATGTCCTGGAAGCAGCCGTACAGGATGAAGGCGAGGACGGCACCCTCAAGTTTCTGTCCACCTGGGGCACAGACACCGATCCAGCAGAGCTGGTGGTGAATGGTCCATACCAAGTGGCTTCCTACGACCCCAGCCAGCGTTTAATTTTTAAACCCAATCCCCACTACTGGAAAAAGGATGAGGCGGGCGAAACTCTGCCCCGAATTCAGCGCATCATTATGCAGATCGTGGAATCGGACGTAAACCAGATGATTCGCTTCCGCTCCGGTGAGCTGGATACCTTGGAGGTGAAGCCCGAGGCTTTCCCACTGCTAAAGCAGGAGGAGAAGCGAGGCAAATTCACGGTCTATGACGGCGGACCTGCTTCAGGCTCGCGACTGATGACGTTCAACTTGAATAAGGCTAGCCAGGATGGTGAGCCCTTTGTTGATCCGTCTAAGTCTCGCTGGTTCAATAATCAGCTGTTTCGTCAGGCGATCGCCCACAGCATCAATCGCCAGCAAATGCAGGACAACCTCTTCCGGGGCATCGGAGCAATTCAAGACTCGCCCCTAGGCATCCAAAGCCCCTACTATGCTGGGCCTGAGGATGGCGTCCCCAGCTATGACTACGACCTTGACCAAGCCAAAGAGCTGCTCAAGCAGGCAGGCTTTACCTACAACAGCAATAACGAGCTACTGGACGATCAAGGCAACAGGGTGGAGTTTTCTTTGCTGGTTAAGTCCGAAGAGAAAGTACGAGTGGACATGGCAGCGCAAATTGCCCAGGACCTAGCCAAGGTGGGGATGAAAGCGAACCTAGAAGTGATTAGCTTCAACACGGTGCTGCAAAAGTTAGACCGCCAGGAATGGGATGCCTATGTGGGGGGCTTCGGCGGCGGAAACCCTGAGCCCCACAGCAGTTTCAACATTTGGAGCAGCAATGGCTTTCTGCACCAGTTCAATCAGCAGCCCCCACCGGATGCGGAAGGCATCACGGGCTGGGAGGCATCGGAGTGGGAGTTACAGATTGATGACCTGTTTGCCCAGGGAGTGAGTGAATTAGACGAAGCGAAGCGCAAGGGAATCTACGCTGAGTTCCAGAAAATCGCCATGGAGCAGTTGCCCTTTATCTATCTCGTAAAGCCTTTACAGCTAGAGGCTGTGCGCGATCGCATCGACGGCGTTCAATATTCTGCCCTAGGCGGTGCCCTGTGGAATTTGGATGAACTGACCGTGATTGACTAGGCTATAGACTGTTCAGCGATCGCCCAGAGAAAAACAGCTCTGTTATAGGTGCATGGCTGAGCCTATTCTTTGTTAGAGATCGAGCGATCGCCATGCTAGATACCACAGCCTTGCAAACCTTGCTGGACGCGGTTTCCAAGGGAGAGGTTGAGCCTGGGATGGCCCTGGAAAAACTCAAGCACCTGGACCATGAAGCGGTAGGAGACTTTGCCCGCGTCGATCACCATCGCGGCCTGCGTACGGGCTTTCCGGAGGTGATCTGGGGCCATGACAAGACACCAGAACAAATTGTCGAGATCATGAAGGCGCTGGGCCAAGTTGAGGATGGCCATTGTCAGCGCATGGTCATGGCCACGCGCGTGACTCAGGAGAAAGCCTTTCGTATTCAACTCAAGCTTAAGCAGGCCCAGTATTACCCCACAGCCCGGATTTGTGCCCTGTTGCCAGTAGAAGCGCCACCGGAACAAGCAACCCAGTCTACCAAGGGCACGAAGACCAAAGGACGTAAGGCCAAGGCTGTGATGGAGCCGGAAGCTGATGGGCCTTTGCCCATGCCTCCACCGAAATATGCCGGGGCGATCGCCATCCTCACTGCTGGCACCGCCGATCTCCCCGTAGCCGAAGAAGCCGCCATCACCGCTGAGCTATGTGGTTTCCAAGTCAATCGCCTTTGGGACGTGGGCGTGGCCGGAGTCCACCGCCTGTTGAGCAATCGCGACGTCTTGAATCAGGCAGATGTAGTAATTGTGGTGGCGGGAATGGAAGGAGCCCTTCCCAGCGTTGTAGGCGGTTTAGTAGATTGCCCAGTCATTGCTGTGCCCACCAGCATTGGCTATGGAGCTAGTTTTGGTGGCCTAGCAGCACTGTTAGGGATGCTCAACTCCTGCGCAGCGGGCTTAGGCGTAGTGAATATCGACAATGGCTTTGGCGCAGCAATCTTGGCAGGACAGATTTTGCGCACAGCGGCGAGGCTCGTAGAACGGCAAAAAGCAAACAGGCCATGACCCATCACTCAGAATGAAATCATGCCATGTCGTGATGAGCATATAATCTCTACGCTACTTTACGCAGAGATTATGTTACCAAGCCTCAAACAGATGACTTAAGCGGATGCACAAAATTAATTACCGATTTTTAGACCTCAAAAGCCCACTGGGGCTGGACAAGGTACGTAAATAATTTTGCATAAGCGCTTAGAAACAAGGATTTATTAAGACCGTATTAATGACCTTAGGATTCATTCGAAAGGAACTTACCGTATTTAAGGCTGAAAAGCGTCTAGCTATGGTGCTTTGAGCCATGACAATTTACTTGCGAACCGATCCTTAGGCTGGGTTGAGGCTTTCGAAACACAATAGCTGGGGTCTAAACTTTGCTCTGATTGGGTTTCAGATTTCAACCCAATCTACAAGACGCCCATGACGATCTAATTTCATTCTCGCTTCTGAGAACTAATTGCATTCTCATTCCTAAGCTGACTGGACAAACATCCTTTCAAGAGAAATGGCTCAAGCCTCAGGCTGCAAATTAGGCTATAAAAAGATTTGGAGAGGTCAGCGAGAAACGGCTCCAAGCATCCCAAAATCCACGAGGCGAATGTAAGCCAGATCAGTTCGATGGGAAGCTTTTGTTCGGGCTCGGGGCACTCTAACTTCAATCTCAGAGCCATGCAAATCAGGGCTGCTCTTGAAAAAACGTTGTGACCTTACTCAATAATTACTAACTCATGCCTGCTATTTCCGTCGTGATTCCCGCATTTAATGCAGAAGCGACTATCGCAGAAACCGTCACATCAGTACTCCAGCAAAGTTGGCAAGACTTCGAGTTACTAGTCGTCAACCCAAGCTCATCTGACAGGACCAGGGAGCGCCTAGAGCAATTCACAGATGCTCGCCTCAAGATCATTGATGCACCTCGTGGCAATGTTTCAGCCACGCGAAATCGTGGCCTCAAACTGGCTTGCGGTGAATTTGTGACTTTCTTAGATGCAGATGACCTTTGGACAGTAGACAAACTAGCCGCTCAGTTGAAGGCTCTCCAAAATAGTCCAGACGCTTCTATTTGCTATAGCTTTACCGATTGCATTGATGAAGCTGGCAATCACCTATATCCGGCAAATCATGATGCTTGGACAGGAGACGTCTATGCGCAATTATTACTGTCTAACTTTGTCGCTAGCGGCTCTAACTTTATGGCTTGTCGCGAGGCTCTCACAGAAGTTCAAGGCTTTGACGAGTCCCTCAGTAACTCAGCTGACCTTGATATTTGCCTCAAACTGGCCGTAAAGCATCAATTTACGGTAGTTAGACAAGTTCAAATCCTGTATCGCATGGTCTCCAAATCGCAGTCAACTCACTCGGCAGGCATGCTGAGTTCCAATTTGACGATTTTACAAAGAGCATACGAACATCCCAAAGCGAGTCATCTCCAGCATCTGAAGCCCCAAAGCTATGCAAACCTCTATCGTTTCCTGAGCTATAAAGCCCTGCAACTTCCCCACTGTTACGGCTGGGTGGCCTTGAAATATTGGAGTAGGGCAATACGATCGCGTCCCGCTTTTATAACCACCCCAGATTGCTACAGAATTCTGGCAAAAGCTTTCTTAGCTGTCTCAATGAGTAACAGCGCCAATTTAGCCCTACGCGCTTGGATCCGTAAAGCGACAAAGACTAACGCGGACCAGGCGATCGCAAAACCGCAGTTGAATATTCAGAAGAAATCCCCTGCCGAACCATAGGGTTGCCCCCAACAAGACCAGAGAGCACAGCCCCAAAAACCTGCCCCAGAACAATAATCTGGGGCAGGTTTTTGGGGTCAACGAGAGCCACCTTCATCCCAGCCAATGGCCTTCATAAGGTACTCCCGTCCAAGTAATCTCTTGAGATTGGGATTGTCCTATCCAATCCCAAGAGAAATGCTCCTAGGACTTCTTCAACCAGCTAAACATAGCGCGCAAGTCCTTACCCACCACCTCAATGGGGTGTTCAGCTTCGCGACGGCGAGTCGCCGTAAATCCAGCTTTGCCCGTCTGGTTTTCAATGATGAATTCCTTGGCAAACTGACCGGTTTGAATCTCCTTGAGAATCTTGCGCATCTCTGCACGGGTGTCGTCGGTGATGATGCGGGGGCCACGGCTGTAGTCACCGAATTCAGCAGTGGTGGAGATGCTGTCGCGCATCTTAGCCAAGCCACCTTCAACGACAAGATCCACAATCAGCTTGACTTCGTGGAGACACTCAAAGTAAGCGATTTCAGGCTGGTAGCCCGCTTCAACCAAGGTCTCGAAGCCAGACTTGATCAGCTCGCTTAAGCCACCGCAGAGCACAACCTGCTCACCAAAGAGGTCCGTTTCGGTCTCTTCGCGGAAGGTGGTCTCTAGAACACCAGCACGGGTGCCGCCGATGCCCTTGGCATAGGCCATGGCGCGATCGCGAGCCTGTCCAGTGGAATCCTGATAAACCGCAAATAACGCAGGAACCCCCTGCCCCTGCTC
Organism: uncultured Pseudanabaenaceae cyanobacterium; assembly: GCA_938021205.1. Taxonomy (GTDB): domain Bacteria; phylum Cyanobacteriota; class Cyanobacteriia; order PCC-9006; family JAAUQQ01; genus JAAUQQ01. Next base: position 466 of record CALIGI010000039.1, on the reverse strand, counting down.
ATAGGTGCGACGCACCAAGTGACCGGGGCCCTTAGGGGCAACCATAACCACATCCACATCATCAGGGGGCACAATTTGGCCAAAATGGATGTTAAACCCATGGGCAAAGGAGAGTACATCACCGGCCTTGAGGTTAGGCGCAATGTCGTTTTCATAGACACTACGCTGCACATCATCGGGCAACAGGATCATGATCCAATCTGCCGCTTTAGCCGCATCTGCAACGGTGTGCACGGTCAGCCCTTCAGCTTCGGCCTTCGCCTGGGACTTACTGCCAGGGTAAAGACCAATAACAACGTTCACCCCGCTATCCTTCAGATTGAGGGCATGGGCATGGCCCTGGGAGCCGTAGCCAACAATGGCAACGGTCTTGCCATTGAGTAGATCGAGGTTGGCATCGTTGTCGTAGAACATCTGGGCCATGGTGGGCGCTTCTCCTTCGCAAATCGAATCGGTAACGGACAGT
>CALIGI010000038.1 GCA_938021205.1 uncultured Pseudanabaenaceae cyanobacterium | reverse complement strand
TAGCCATCTTGGATGGCCTGCTGAACGATTTTCTCGATACTGTTCATGATCTTGGCTTACCTCTTGATTGCCGTAGGTCGTGAGCCTTGGCTTATCGTTCCCCATCAAATTAGCAATGACGCATTTTGATCTGCATCAGAGAAGATTCTGAGGCAATAAATTTAGACCAGGCAGTACATTCTCGGTAAAAGACGGCTTTGGAGCTTTTATCTTTCTCAAAAGCATTTTCTAATCGTCGCTATTGCTGGTTTCACAAGGGTTACAGAAATTTGGGTAATACAGGCAATATTGATTCCTTCTGCTCACAACTACGGATAGCAGTTGTATTTAACTCCGCAGATACAACTGCTGGTCGCATAATATTTCCAACTTAACTTGTTAGCAAAAGTAGATTTCACCACAATTTTTAATTTTATTTTTCTACTATAAATTCATCACCTAATTACTCTATTCAAGAAAAAAGAGGTCACTCCGCTGAGCAACCTCTTATCGTGCTGATTTATTGCAATCATTCAAACGATAGAACCCGAACTTTGAGCTTGAATCTGTCAATTCAAATTCGGCCTTACTCAAAGCCGTCGTAGCGCCAAGGAACTGGATCCACTGCTGTGCCATTCACATACAACCCCCAATGGAGATGCGGCCCAGTCGAAGATCCCGTCGTTCCAATGGCACCAATCTTCTGCCCCGCCTGAACCATCTGCCCCTCTTGAACATCAATGCGGCTGAGGTGAATCATGATACTGAGAACGCCCTGACCATGGTCAATGCCAATGGTGTTGCCATGGATTTCAAAACCATCGACCTCACGACCGACAAGGGCAATACGGCCTGCCGCCGGAGCGGTCACGGGGGCACCGTGACCGCCGCCGTAATCTACACCACGGTGGTAATAATCATCGGCAAAGACACCATTGTAATAACGCAGTACGCCAAATTCTGAAGTGACACTGCCTTTGGCCGGTCGGGCAAATGGACCATTCCAGAACTTTTGCGGTGTGACGAGCGTCTTGAAGGCATCCACAAGATCAAACTCGTAGTCTGTGCCTAAGTCGTCACCATCTTTTCCAGGCGGAAGCCAAATGCGTTGGGTTCGGAAGTTGCGTCCCTGCAACTGAAAAGGAAGCTGACGCTGTCCATTGCCATCGCTAACTTGAATGGTTTTCCCTCCGGCTTTATCCAAAGGGGTGGTCGGCACAAAGGCACGATAACGATCGTTGGAAATAGGGAAGGCAGGGTAGCTCTTGCCATCCAGACTGACATTGGGGACTGTCCCCGCTACGTTGGCCACCTCAACCACAATCGTATCGCCCAGCACCGGCTTGGTTGTGTTGAGACGAGCTTCCAGCGCTTGGCTTGGAAACGCAGTGAGCACGATTACCGCGCTAACTGCAATGGCAGAAATAGCCCAAATAAGATTCCGCAATGAACGAGAGAACGGTCGCAGCATAGGTCAGAAACGCGTGACGACAAAGCGATAGCTTCCTATGACTGGAAGCCGCAGTAAAAAGTTCGAGCCCAAGGGAATGAGGGCAAAACGTTAGGGGCGGGGTCTAGCCGCCCAGGCGATGCAAATACCGATGGCCGGGCGGGGAGAACCCGCCTCTACGAAATATCGGTAGATGCGAATTACCCCTGGGGCTGAATGAAGGCGATCGCCTGCTTCCACACGGTTACATCAGCCCCCCCCGTCTTAAAGCAAATGCAATCTTGATCTTGCCAAAAAATGGTGCCCTGGATCGTATCCCCCGTGGTGAGCTTGATATTGAGAGGCGTTTTTTCACGCAAATAGGTTTGGAGCTGCCGGATCGAAGGGGTTTCAGCGGAGGTTACGGCGTTTTTTATCGTCATAGGTCAATGAAGAAAATAAAGGGACAGCAACCCCCGGATGGGACTCCGGGCGCGGATGAAGAGAAGATCCGTAAGCTGAAATTCTCTGAGTCAGAAATTTAACCCTTCAAATACTACCCCTTCCCCTGGTTCAGGACAGGACAGATCCGCTAGAGGCCAGAATTTGCGAGACTGGTATAGACAAGATTCGCGATCGCGCCAACGACAAGTTATTCAATCCGCCATGAGCACTGCTTTCACCAAATACCACGGCCTGGGCAACGACTTTGTCCTCATCGATAATCGGGACAGCAGCGAGCCCAGAATTTCGCCCGAAGAAGCGGTGAAATGGTGCGATCGCAACTTCGGTATTGGCGGTGACGGCGTCATCTTCGCCCTGCCCGGCCAGGAGGGCACGGACTATACCATGCGCATCTACAACTCCGATGGCTCCGAGCCGGAGATGTGCGGCAATGGCATTCGCTGCATGGCTCGCTTCATTGCAGACCTGGAAGGCGTGGACCCCGCTGCGGGCGAGAAGCAATACCGCATCCACACCCTGGCTGGCCTGATCGTTCCGACCCTCCAGGCCGATGGCACGATTCGCGTGGACATGGGCGAGCCGGTTCTCCAGGCTAGTGAAATTCCCACGACCCTCGCTGGAGCAGACGGTCGCTCCGTGGACCAAGCCATCGAAGTGGAAGGCAAGACCTGGCAGGTCACCAATGTCAGCATGGGCAATCCCCACTGCATCACCTTTGTGGATGATGTCGATGCAATTGATTTAGCCACTACTGGCCCGAAATTTGAGCATCACCCCGCCTTTCCTCAACGGACAAATACAGAATTCATTCAAGTCGTCAATCGCGACTATTTGAAGATGAAGGTTTGGGAGCGGGGCGCTGGTGCAACCTTGGCTTGCGGAACGGGGGCCTGTGCTTCTCTGGTGGCGGCAGTGCTGAATGACAAGAGCGATCGCCTCGCCACCCTAGAGCTTCCCGGCGGCAACCTCACCATCGAATGGAATGAGGCCGACAATCACATCTACATGACCGGCCCAGCCCAACGAGTCTTTAGCGGCAATTGGGAAATCAGCTCCAGCCCCAACTCAGGCACAGCATCTACGACGACTCCCGCAGCAAATGCCAACGGCATTGACTGCGCCACAGCTTGCGTCAATGGCTGCGTCCTCGGTGACGAATGCCCTAACAAGGATGAGCAAGCCAAGGCGAACCAGTTCATCAATGACACGCCCCTGGAGAAAATGCTGGAGATGGCCGCAGCGGCGGTGGAACGCAAGCGCAATGAGCGAGAAGCGGCAGCGAAGAGCGGTGAGCGGGAAGCGCCGAAGTGGGTGATTCCTGAGGGGGGGATTGATCCGAGCCAGCTTTAAAGCATCACTATATGAAAGCGCAAATTCCATGCTTTCAATGGTCTGAGATGCACCATAGGCTGGGTAGGGACATGGCAGTGCCATGTCCCTACGGAGGCGAAAACCCTAGCCATCAATCTCTTCTCCTAGGGCGATCGCCGTCATGCAGATCTATCTCGATTACAGCGCCACCACGCCCATGCGGCCCGAGGCGATCGCAACGCTCAACCAAACCCTAATGGAGCAATGGGGCAATCCCTCCAGCCTGCATGGTTGGGGTCAGCGGGCTGCGATGGCGATGGAAACCGCGCGAATGCAAATCGCCCAATTAATCGGCGGTGTCCCCGAAGGCATTGTCTTCACCGGCAGCGGCACCGAGGCAGATAACTTGGCAGTCATGGGCATTGCCCAGCAATACGATTCGCCCCAGCATTTGATTATTTCCAGCGTGGAGCATTCGGCAGTGGAAAAGCCCGCCCAGTGGCTGGAACAACAGGGCTGGGACGTAACGCGGCTTGGAGTAGACCATGGGGGGCAAGTCAGTCCAGTGGAGCTACGGGCAGCCATTCGCCCCGACACCGTTTTGATTTCTATCATCTACGGCCAAAGTGAGGTGGGAACCGTCCAGCCCATAGCGGAGCTGGGGCAGATTGCGAGGGATGCCGGAGTACCGTTCCATAGCGATGCGGTTCAGGTGGCGGGGCGTTTACCGCTGGATTTGGCGACGCTACCGGTGGATATGCTATCGCTGTCCAGCCATAAGCTGTATGGGCCTCAAGGCGTTGGGGCGTTGTATGTGCGACCTGGTCTGACCTTGGAGCCATTGGTGCGCGGCGGTGGGCAGGAGCAAAAGCTGAGAGCGGGGACCCAGGCCGTGGGGGCGATCGCCGCCTTCGGCACCGCAGCAGAACTCGCTGCCCAGGAACTCACCACCGAAGTCCCCCGCCTCCAACAGCTCCAAGCCCAGCTAATTAGAAGCCTCAGCAGCATTCCCGGCCTCAAATTCACCGGCCATCCTGAGCAGCGCCTGCCCCACCATGTCAGCTTTTACCTCACGGATGACCTTGCAGGGCTAGGCGGACGAAAACTGGTTTACACCCTGGGGCGAGCGGGCATTGCCATCAGCGCGGGCTCTGCCTGCAATAGCGGTCAGTCCGTGCCAAGTAAAGTGCTTAAGGCCATGGG
>CALIGI010000037.1 GCA_938021205.1 uncultured Pseudanabaenaceae cyanobacterium | reverse complement strand
CCGTTGGTCAGGGATTGGACTTTGGAAGTGGCAGCTAGGGGGTAGATTGGCGATCGCCCTCCACCTTTTCCCTCGGTACTGCTACCCACACTAGATCGCCGCAATTCCACCCTCGTCACTCTCAAATATTTTGGGCATCTTAGACACAGGAGCATCCCCCTGCTGTCATCGCGCCAAACAACCCGGCGCTAACCCCATGAAAACTACCACTCTAAACGCCGTTCCCATCGAAACCCTTGCCAATGCCAACGCCGAAGCCGCTTGGCAAGACAAATACCAGCCCCTCGGTCCCTGCTGCGAATGGCCTCGCTGGATCGGTGGCGACCCTGCAGAGCGCTGGCCCAGCCAGGAAGGCTAACGTTAGAGCAATTCAATTCTCGGAACGATAAAGAAGCCGGTCAGATTTATAAATCTGACCGGCTTCTTTATCGTTTGGCTTTTCGTGGCATCTTGGCGATCGGCTCAACTGAAAAGGCATGGCTGATTCCCGAGATGAAGGCAGTTCAGAAATCTATCGCCAGCCTAGTGTCGGGAAATTCATGCATCCCCCATTTCAGCAATACCTCCCAAACTAAAGGCAGCCTTATTTAGAAGCTTGGCTAGAACAGTAGCTGTACGCTATTTCTCCAAAAATTGATTGATTTGCTGAGCAAGCCAAACACCTTCTTCCGAGTCTAGATCTTCTCCAAATCGTATAGATTTCCCCGAAGACAAAATCAGGTGCAGCGCTTCTTTAGCATCTTCCATTCCATCAGAATGAGCTCTCAACTCTACACAAACAATTCGAGAATCCTTAACTTTATTATACTCAACAGATTGGTTTCCAGACCGCCTTGAAATGGAATACCCATCTGGCGAAAGTAGCAAAGATTCATACCCAGACTGCTTTCCCCCAACGTCTTGGCTATTCTGTGTGATTGCACCTCGAAGGGATAATTGAGCAAACAGCCATACAAACAATAAAAGGAAAAGTAAAGGTATCCAGCAAGAAAGGAATAGGCCAATCAATATTGCTATTCCCTGGGCTGGAGACAGCAAAATATAGTTAGAAGGCCGAATCAAAACCTGTAATTTTAAGCCTCTTCGCTCAACATAAATCTTATGGTTCTTCTTCATCTCCCTAAACACAGGCTGTTGAGCTTGAACCGGCCTCGGGGGAGTCTGTGACAGTGAGCAAGTTCGCAACGATTGAAGCGCAAACTCAGCACTCTCCCAGCGATTCTTAACCATCGGCTCCAGCATCTTCTCCAGCCAATCGGCAAAGCCTTCCGACAGCTTCACCCGTCCACGAAATGCAATCCGCATCCGCTCCATCGGCAGCTCATCAGGATTGCGATGGGTCAGCAAATAAACCAGCGTTGCTCCAAGTCCATAGAGGTCGGAAGCCAAAACAGCCTTCCCTCGCAATTGCTCCGGCGGCATATAGCCCATCGTCCCCACAAACGTCCCCCGCTGCTGCAACGCATCGCGACAAACCGACTGCACCGCCCCAAAATCCACCAAATAAATCCGCCCATCCGGCTGGCGAATAATGTTCTGGGGCTTGATGTCGCGATGAATCATCGACGGCTCCAGCTCATGCAAATAAGCCAGCGTATTTAACACCTCAGCCCCAATCCGCTTCACCTCCGCCTCCGTCGCCCGCCAGCCATCCGCCACCCACTTGTCTAAAGACTTACCCGCTGCAAACTCCTGCACGAGGTAAAAGCGACAGTCATCTGCTGTCTCCACCTGGAAATGCTCGATATAGTCCGGCACACCGATATGGTCAATTTTGCCCAGAGCCTCCGCCTCTCGCTCAAACCGCGTCAGCAAATCCCAGTTGCCCAACTGCTTCAGGCTCATCACCTTCAGCGCCACCCAGCGATGCGTTTTTAAGTCCTCCGCTTGGTAGGTGCTACCCGTGGCACCTTTGCCCAGAAGACGATGGATGCGATAGCGATTGGCCACCACATCATCCATGCCATGCAAACCCAGAACCGTCAGCTCAGCCATCCCACTTCTCAATCATGTTTCGGTTTGGAGCATCGAGACCATACAGCCAACCATCCCACCCCAGCCTTAACCTCCCTCTAATCCCCGCCGAATCAAACTTCTGATCGGCAAGCCACACTCCAGCTTCATCTAGCTGGGGATCCACATACTCACCAAAGGTTTGGAGTGGCGGTGCTGCTGCTTGGGGAATGGCCTTGCCCTGCAACGTCGCCAATGCCTGCTCCGCTGTAGCAAAGCGATCCTCAGCCATCGGCTCCAGTAAATGATCCAGCCAGTCCAACAGTGCAGCTGAGCCAGGGGTCACCCCACGGAACTGTATTTTCAGATCTTCCTCAGGCAAATCCGCCGGGGACTTTCCAGACAGCAGATAGACCAACGTGGCTCCCAAGCTATACAGATCTGAAGCAAAACAAGCCTGACCGCTGAATTGCTCCGGCGGCATATAGCCCAGCGTCCCCACAAAGGTGCAGCGATAGCTCTTGGTATTGCGATAGACCGCCTGCATCGCATTAAAGTCCACCAGATAGACCTGGCCCCCCGGCTTGAGCATTAGGTTCTCCGGCTTAATGTCTCGGTGGATAACCGGGGGTGTCAAACCATGGAGATAGGTCAGCGTTCCCAGCACCTGAGTGGCAATCCAGCGAGCCTGCTTTTCATTGGCTCGCCAAGGCTTTCTCTCCACACCTTCCACCAGAGTCGCGAAAGAATAGCCTTCTGCCAGCTCCTGCACCAGATAAAACCGCTGGTCCTGCTCTAGCTCAATCTGAAAATGGTTGAGATAGTTAGGAATATTGGGGTGGTCCAGATGCTTCAGCACCTTGGCTTCGCGCTCAAAAAGCTCCACTGTTTTCCAATCCGTAGCCTCTAGCAGAGACAAGACTTTGATTGCAACAGACTGGCCCGTTGCGACTTCTGTTGCGGCGTAGGTTTGGCACATGCTGCCCTGGCCTAGAAGTGAGGCGATCGCATAACGCGGTCCTTCACCATTAGATTCAGTCTCAACCACAGACTCAGGAGCAACAACAAGATCACCCACCTGATGAATCTGCATAGATCTCCAAAAATACTTTCAGGAGGCTGCTACAACAGAACTCCGTAGGTATAACTACAAGCCCCAGATCTCCGTTTACGAATGGACTTGAAGAGATTCGCAAAACTGAAATATTTCCCATAAAAAAGAGCCCCCAGCAGAATCTGCTGGGGGCTCTTTTTGCAATCTCTTAAAGCAACAAGGCTATAGAGAAGCCGATGCTCAACCTACTAGTCGAGGTCAGGCATTGCCAATACTGGCTCTGTTTCGCGATCAAGGCCTTTCTCGAAGCCAGCAGCAGCAGCGCGAGCGCGGCCTGCATGCCATAGGTGACCAACGAGGAAGAAGAAGCCCATGATGAAGTGGAAACCAGCAAGCCATTGGCGCAGGTTCACATAGTTCACAGCGTTGGGCTCAGTGATGACGCCACCAACAGAGTTGATGGAAGCCAGAGGAGCGTGAGTCATGTACTCAGCCGCACGGCGAACCTGCCAGGGCTGAATGTCGTTCTGGAGCTTGTCCAGGTCAAGGCCGTTGGGGCCGCGCAGGGGCTCCAGCCAAGGACCACGGAAGTCCCAGAAACGCATGGTCTCACCACCAAAGATGATCTCACCGGTAGGAGAGCGCATCAGGTACTTACCCAGGCCAGTAGGACCTTGAGCAGAACCAATGTTTGCACCTAGGCGTTGGTCACGCACTAGGAATACAAAGGCTTGGGACTGAGAAGCTTCAGCGCCGGTAGGGCCATAGAACTCAGAAGGATAAGCCGTGTTGTTGTACCAAACCATCGTGGAAGCGATGAAGCCCATGAAGGACAACGCACCCAGACTGTAGGAGAGATAAGCCTCACCATTCCAAACCAAGGCACGACGTGCCCAAGCGAAAGGAGTGGTCAGAATGTGCCATATACCACCGCCGATGCAGATCAGGCCAAGCCAGATGTGACCGCCGATGATGTCTTCCATGTTGTCGACGCCGATGATCCAGCCCTCGCCACCGAAAGGTGCCTTGGTGAGGTAACCGAAGATCACAGCGGGGTTAAGGGTGGGGTTCGTGATAATACGAACGTCACCACCGCCCGGAGCCCAAGTGTCATAGACACCGCCGAAGAACATAGCCTTGAAGACTAACAACAGGCAACCACCACCCAAAAGGATGAGGTGGTAACCAATGATGTTGGTCATCTGGTTCTTGTCTTTCCAATCCTGGCTGAAGAAAGAGGAGTACTCTTCCAGGGTCTCAGGGCCACGGAGTGCGTGGTAAATACCACCCAAGCCGAGCACTGCGGAGGAAATAAGGTGCAGAACACCGACGACGAAGAAGGGGAAAACATTGATGACTTCACCACCAGCCCCTACGCCGAAGCCCAGGGTTGCAAGGTGAGGAAGCAGAATAAAGCCTTGTTCATAGAAAGGCTGTTCAGGAATGAAGTGAGAGACCTCAAACAAGGTCATCGCACCGGCCCAGAAAACGATCAAACCAGCATGGGCCACGTGGGCACCCAGCAAGCGACCGGACAAGTTAATGAGGCGAGCGTTACCTGACCACCAGGCATAGCCTGTGGACTCGATGTCGCGACCACCCCCGACGTTATTAGAGAGCGTTACCACGGGGCAGTACCTCCTCAGGGAAGACAAAGTGCTCATGGGGCTGATCCTGCGCTGCCATCCAGGAGCGCATACCTTCGTTCAACAGAACGTTCTTCGTATAGAACGTCTCAAACTCAGGGTCCTCAGCCGCACGAAGTTCCTGTGACACGAAG
>CALIGI010000036.1 GCA_938021205.1 uncultured Pseudanabaenaceae cyanobacterium | reverse complement strand
ACCTGAATTCGACAAGAAGCAATGCATCCTCTCCCCTAGCCCCTCTCCTAAAGGAGCGGGGAACCAAGCGAAGCTGAAAGCCTCGATTTTGCGTTCGGTTCCCTTGCTCCTTTAGGAGTAAGGGCTAGGGAAAGAGGTTGGCTGTTTGGCTGTCGAACTCAGGTGACATAGAGACAATCCTGGAGACACTGGCACCCCCCAGACTTCATCCAACTAATATGAACATCATCACAAACTCGATGGCAATCGACCTAGCTTTACCTCATCTTTGTTTTGACGAGTGCTTTATCACACATTAGCGATTGGGTTGATTTACTGTCTCATTCCCTACAATCAAACGATAGTCATCAACGGACTGTTTTCCTTAATTAAGGATTCAATAATTTGTGAAGAGAGAAACCCTATAATCTTGAAGTCGCCCTTCCCCCAGGACTCATGCGCCAACGTCCCAGCTATCTTGCTAGCCAGGTAGCTCAGAATTTTGAATGCCGCGTCAAGCGACTGCAACCGAGTCTTTCTCCTGAGCGAATTACCCAGCGCCTTATAGATTGGACTGGAGGTCAACCTTTTTTGACCTACCAGCTCTATGAGTTGCTCATTCAAGGGCCTATCTCTTCCTGGGCCATTCCTGACCAGCCTTTGCCCGATTCACACCCCGTCTTCGATCGCGATGCAAGGTGGGTGGATCAATATATGCAAACTCAGCTCATCAAGAATTGTCGCGATCCCGAGTTAGTGCGACATTTGCGGGAGATTTGCAAATGCATGATCCACGATCCCCGCAGTGTGCAAATGCTCAAGCTCTATCGGCGTTTGCTGGCAGGGCGTCAGCCCAGGGTCAATTTGAGGAATTATGTTCAGCTACGCTTGGTCCAGTCTGGCTTAGCAAAGGTAGATGGAGAATATTTGGCGCTGAGTAATCGCTTTTATGGTGAGGTCTTTGACCATCGCTGGCTGGCTCGCGCCTTTAGAACCGTAGAGGCTCGCTTGCGAGATGAAGCAGTCGCCGCCATTGAAAGTGTTTTTGCTGAGCCCCGTATTCGCTTGGAGGAGGAGTCTGTGGCGCAAGTGCTCCATCCGGAGCTCCAGGACCGAGCACTATTGCGTGCCAATACCTATCGTGGGACAGACTGTTTATTATTGAACCGGCCTGAGCAGTCTTTCTCACCCAGACCAAACCCCTATCGTCGCAGCCACCGCTCTATTTACCATTTGACGATGGCAATGCTGACCTGTTCTCTGGGAGCGGTTTTAATTTTGATGCTGGTCAATTTCAACCGAAACCCAGGAGAGGCTCCGCTCAAGCCCCCCTCAATGCTCCAGATCCGAGAGTTCCTTCGGGACGCTAGCCGTTAGAACTTCGTTGCCCTTGGCGGTGACCAGAACGTCGTCTTCAATGCGAATACCGATGCCCTGCCATCGTTCTGGAATGGCAGGCTGGTCTTCGGGCACTGCTAGGCCAGGGCCAATGTAGATGCCGGGTTCTACGGTGATCACTTGGCCTGCTTGAAACTGCCGCCAGTCCTCGGCATTGTGCTTGTAGGAACCGACGTCATGGACATCTAGGCCTAGCCAATGGCCAGTTCGATGCATATACAAGTGCTTGTACTTTTCGTCTTTGATAATGTCTGCTTTGTCGCCTTTAAGAAAGCCCAGCTCGAGGAAGCCATCGACGAGAGTATTGACAGCGGCATCATGGTAGCTGCTGAAGTTGTTGCCGGGTTTGACAGCGGCGATCGCGGCCTTCTGAGCCTCTAGCACCAGCTCATACAAAATACGCTGCTCCTCACTAAACTTGCCGCTGATGGGGAACGTGCGCGTGATATCGGCGTTGTAGTAGTCCACGCAACAGCCTGCATCAATCAGAAGTAAATCACCCTCCTGCATTTGGCGATCGTTCTCGACATAGTGGAGGATACAGGCATTATCTCCACTGGCGACGATGGAAGGGTAAGCCGGTCCCATAGCTCCCTGTTTACGGAAATGGTGTTCTATTTCGGCCTGAATTTCGTATTCATATAGGCCAGGTTTGGCCAGGTCCATAGCCAGGTTATGGGCCTCGGCGGAGATGGCAATCGCCCGGCGCATTTTCTCCAGCTCGTAATCGCTTTTGATTAAGCGCAGGCTGTCGAGGAGTTGGCCAGAATGCTCCAGGGCCATGGGACCAATGCCATGCTTTTGGTGGCCTGCCATGGCTTTGCGCCAATGACGAATGACGGTGCCATTGAAAGCTTCATCATGGCCAAGACGGTAGTAAATGCGATCGGCTTTTTTTAGATAAGCGGGCAGCTTCTCATTGAGTTCGTTAATGGGAAGCACTTCATCGACATCGTAGAGTTCCTTGGCCTGGTCCACGCCGGTTCGTCTGCCACTCCAGGTTTCGGCTTTGCTGTCCTTGGGCCGCACAAAGAGAATGCTCTTATGTTCTTCGTGGTGGGGGGCCAGGACGAGCACGGAGCCGGGCTCATTGAAGCCGGTGAGGTAATAAAAGTCACTGTTTTGGCGGAAGTTATATTCCACATCGCTGTGCATGACAGCATGGGGAGCACTGTTGAAGATGGCAGTGCTACTGCCCAGCTTTTCGAGTAGCTGAGCGCGGCGTTGGGCGTATTCAGCCCGAACGGAAGTTTTCATCGGGAGCAGCGATAGGCGGGACTCTGTTTAGGATAGCGCCATGGCTGGACAGATGTGGGTTGGTGCTTTGGGAAACGAGTCGTGAAGGATGGCGAAAAGATAGAACAATAGAACTACAAAAGGCTCGTTCTTGACTCAACTCACTGCGATCGCGAAACTGCGGCTTCCTATGGAATCGCTGGTTTAGGCCATTATTTAGGAGAACTTTTCCATCATGCTGAAGCTGTACGAATTTGATCCGGTTTGGGGGATTCCCAATCCCAATCTTTTCTGTATGCGGATGGAAACCTATCTACGCATGACAGATCAGCCCTTTGAGGTCCAGACAGGGGTGCAGTATTTGAGCAAAGCTCCGAAGAAGAAACGACCTTATATTGAAGATAACGGTGTTGTGGGTTGCCTAGCTATCAATGGATTAGCTGACCTAGGGGCGATCGCATTGGGCCAAAAGACTATCTCGCGTTAACTGAAGATTCCAGCCTCAATGCTTACCCCCTAACGTTTCGACATACAGGATATTAGGAGCCCCATATCCCATTGACCTGCCTAGCTGAAGCGCAGCAGGGCTTGGGCTGGAAAAATCAGCAAGACCAATTCCCCCAGTAATAGAATAGAACCCAGAATTGGAATAAATAGGGTTTCCAGGCTATAGAGAGAGGCATTGAGCAACATCAACCCTAGGGAAAATGTGATGTAAGTGAGGGTAAAACCCGTGGCTGCGATCCAGCCGTTGGCGATCGCAATACTGCTCATAAGCAACGCTGCAATAACAATGGAAATCAAGCTGACGGGGTTATAAAGCTTTGCGCTTGCGTTGGAGAGCAGCACGCACTCAATCAAAGTGATGCTAAAAACAACACACAAAAGGGCAAGCATAGGACTGAAACCTACAACCAAGAAGAACTTCATGGGGGGCTAACACATGAGGAATTGAAAATCAGTGATATACCGCAGCAACCTCATTAGTTATGCTGATTTTCTGGGGGCTTTATCAGACTAATCCTACTTTGAATGGCGCAACTGTAAGCTGTTTTTTGCTCAAGTTAATTCCCTCTCCCAGGGAATAGGAATTTGTTTGAATTTTCCATAAAGGAGCCAATGCTCGCCCTGGGTCAACCCTTCATTTAACCTGAGTTCGACCATTCACCATGCCCCTCATCAATGCCAAGCTCCTGCAGCTCAATCCCCAAGACCTCTACAGCAGACATTGCAGAATTGCTCCCAACCAGCATGCAACAGCGATACAATCAACCGCTTTCCCTAAACCTTAAAGGGAAGCTGAAAGGGGGCAGTTCAACGCTGAATCAAAACCCCATGCATCCCAATGCTTCGTGCTCCCTCATAATCCTCCTTCAAGCTATCCCCCACATGCCAAGCCTCCCGAGGCGAGCAGTCATGCTTATCCAAGGCCTTCAAAAAAACCTGGGGACTTGGCTTGGCAGCCCCCACCTCAGTTGAAATGGTCACTGACTTGAAATACTCTGTCAGTCCCAAACTCTCCAAGACCGGATGAATGCGCGTATCAAAATTTGAAATTACCCCTAGCTCAATCCCCTCACTGCGCCAATATTGCAATGCCGCGAGGGTATCGTTATACAAAAACCAGGGCTCCGCTGTCGCAAAGTAATCGTAGAGATAGGCAAAAAATGCCGGGAAATCCTTAAACTGCTGCATTGCCCCCACTTTGCCAAAGGTTTGTAGGGCAATATTCCCCCACCACTGGAATTCTCGACGATGCAGATCTTCAGCCACCACATCCGGAAAAGCCATGGGCGGTGCCCCCTGCCAGCTTTCAATGAAAGCTCGATTTAGCTCCTCGGGGTCGAGGGTAACGCCAAACGTGGTCGCAATATTGCTATAAACCTGGCCCACGCCCCCACGAACGCCAAACAACGTACCCACCGCATCAACAAAGATAACTTTTGGGCGCTTTTCTTTGGGTGACATTTCGAGCTTCCTTTTTATCTTTGAGGGGTCGTCCTGGATGGTTGGCTAAGGAACGAGAATTGAGTAAGTCCATATTCATGACCGTTGGGTTGGGTCGAGGTTTCAGCAAGCCAATAATCCAAGCTCAACCCAGCCGGAGTTCAAGCTATTGCCCTGATTGGGTTTCATGCTTCACCCCAATCAACAAGAGGCCCATGACGGTCTAATTTAATCCCCGTTCCTAAGCAACATCCTTGAGCAAGTCTTGCAATGGCTTCGTGATCCAGTTAAAGCCTACCCGTAGCTGATGATCCAAGGTGGGCATGCGGTAAAGATAAATCATTCGTCGTGCCACATGGGCGAGGGGGCCATTTAAGGTAATACCTAACCCCGTCAAGGTTGCAGCATCACTGCCCAAGCTCATCATCTCACCTAGATTTTGGTATCTAAAAGGCAGCAGAGGCTTTTGGCAAAGCGAAGCCCACACATTCCAACCTGCATAGTCCGCCTGCTGAAAGGCCGCCTGGGCTGTGGGGGGTACGGGATGGCCATCAGCATCCACACCGTAGGCTAAGTCTCCCAGGGCGAATAGATTGGGATATTCAGTCACCTGCAGCGTATTGTCGACCAGGATTTGTTGACGCTCGTTCTTGGGCAAAGGCAAATCCTTCACCAGGGGAACCACCGAAGTTCCGACGGTCCAGAGGAGCAAATCCACCGGGATACTATCCAGTTGCTCCTTGTACTTTAGGTCCATGACAAGATCAGAATCTGCTGGGTGATCCTCACGACTCTCCTGGGCTCTAACTGCTTCAATTCGAGTTTCTAGATCCAGCCAAACCCCTTGTTTTTCTAAGGCTGTACGGGCAGATTCCCGATTAAATTCAGGAGAATTGCGCAGGATTTGGTCCGTCATTTCAATGATGCGAACTCGACCTGTGTCACCGAGGCGCTCGGCTAACTTACAGGCCAATTCCACTCCGCTGTAGCCACCTCCCGCGATCGCCACTCTAATCCGATTTTTCTGACCGGCCGCTAACGCCTGCTCCAACTGCCGCAACCGCTCCTCAACGCGGTAAGCATCTTCCAGGGTTCTAAAGGGAATGGCATGGTCCGCAGCACCGGGAACCATATCCAGGCGAGTTTCTCCGCCAACGGCCAGGACGATGCGATCGTAGGCCAGGGTTTGCCCCCCCTCTAGCTGCACCTGCTGGTCATCCAAATTCAAGCTAGAGGCTTTGCCCTGGATAAAGCGCACCTCGGTATTTGCCAACAGCTCTGCAAACGGCGGTGCAATCTCCCAGCTCTCCAGCTCCTGACTGAGCAATTCATAGAGCAAGGGCAAGAAGACAAAGCGATCGTTTTGATCCACCAAGGTAATTTCGGGCTTGCCTACATGGTCATCCCAAGGAAGTTGGCTTAGGCGCAGGGCGGTATACAAGCCACCGAATCCTCCACCCAAGATACAAATTTTAGGGCCAATCTTTGGGCCGGCTGAGGATGAGGATTGAGACATGGGGCTCAGAAAGGCTTACAAGATATGGTGATTGCCAAAGGGCTCATTCTAAGGATAGCGGTTTCCTTGAAGGCGAGTCGCCCAATGGAAGTGCTTTTACTCAATTTTTTGTCTGGGGCTGAATCTTCAGCCTGACTCTCTTGAGGCTGATCCTCGCTATTCAGCCGTTCCGTCCGTATTCTATCCACGGGTTAAGAGCCTCCAGCTCCAGCCAGGATGACCCTCCCTAAATCAGAACAATAATGTCATCCTAAAGCTAGAAATTTAATCCATCTGTGTTCATCGTCCATCATGGCCAAACATACCCACGCCCACCTTGCTCGCAAAGTCCCCAAATCACAATCGAAGGGTGGCCTCACTGCCATGGCCAAACGTCAAGTCGAGTACTACATGGGAGCCAAACTAGAGGAAATTGGCATTAACGTTAATCTCCCCATCTATCGTTGGAAGGGCGAGGACAAGGGAACTTTTATTGAATGGACCTACAGCGCTTACTGGGATGATTCCAAAGACAAAATCTTAGCTGAAGAAGCAAAAACTGCTAGCGAAAGCCAGGCTTCCACTAGCTCTTAACTCACAAATCTGACCTTTGTGGCTTTTCTCTCCCTAAACCCATGCTAATTTTATAAACTCCTCGATTGATTTGCCCCTAGGTCCCTGGCATCTGCATTTACTGCTAGAGGCAGATGCCAGGAATAAAATCTACGGTTTACCCCATAGAACTCTAAAGCAAAAAGTGGATGAAGTCTTGAGAATTACTTCATCCACTTTCCTGAGATTTTAGCTAACCCAATCAATCATTAAAAATATTTTTTGGGCCATACATCAATTTAGAATTCGTTGGCCGCTGACCAAGAATTGTCCAAGAAGGGAATAAAACTTGAACTTGCCCGCACATATTGATTTTCATCGTTAAATTCCATCTTCCAAATGGCACTCGCTCCTGTAGAAGTATTACGCCAGGCAATATCCACAATTCCATCTAAATCATAATCAGCAGCATCAATTATCCTCCATTCTAAGTCTCCTAGAAAAGTTGTAAACACGGAGCTCTCAACCTTTGAGTTCTCATCAAATGACCAGATTGCATTACCTCCAGTCGCATTATTACGCCAGAAGATCTCATCTCTTCCATCTCCATTGATATCGGCACTGGCTTGAATTTCCCAGTTAAGGTCTGACAACACGCCATTTTCGACTTCCGACCCTAAAGCACTAATATCAACAAAGGTTGCTACAGCATCATTTCCATTCAGATTCCATAATGCAAATCCACCCGTTTTTTGATTGCGCCATAGAATCTCAATTTCAGCATCATTATCAAAATTTCCGACTGTTTTCATGCGCCAAGCATCAGTGTCATCAATCTCCTTGTTGTCACCAATTACAATCGAGCTTGTCTGAGTTGAGCCATCCATAATCAGGATACGGTTCTCATCCTCAGAATTGTTGCGAATCAGAATATCATCTTTCCCATCTCCATTAAAGTCAACCGCTCCAATTAGGTCGTAGCCAGGGATTAAATCTGTTAGGTTTAGAAAAGCCCTCGTGACTGAATCATCAGCAACATCTATGGTCTGAAAAGACCAACTTGCTAAAGCACCACTTCCTCGGTTAAACCACAGCAAATCTGCACGACCATCAAGGTCAAAGTCAGTTGGCTTGAGCGCCTCTGCAAAACGAACCAGCCGTAAATCACCTCCGTTATCTCCAGAGATGAGTAATCGATCATTGCTGTCAGTCGTTAAACCCTGACCATAATTATCAGCATCAAAAAAGTTAGTAACATCTCTACCATCTTCATCAAAACTCAGATCCAATTCACCTGAATCAAGGTACTTTGCAATTGCAAAGTTGTCATTTTCACTGACACCACTATTGATATAGCCACCAACTGTGATGACTCCATTCTCTGCAACAGATACATTCCAAGCATAATCATCGGCACCATTAAAGTCAGTGACAACCCTGCCATTAGACCCAAAAGTTGTATCTAAGCTGCCATTACTATTAAACCGAGCAAGGGCAAAGTCTTTCTCAGTATCAGTACTACTCTTTTCTGCATATCCAGCAACAAGGATACGGCCTTGAGAATCTATTGCGAGACTTAAAGCTCCATCATCACCCCCATTAAAGTTAAGGTCTACCTTGCCAGGGGTAACCATATTACCAAAAGTGCCATCTAAGATGCCCGAGCTATCGTAGCGAAGCAGAGCAAAATCTGCACCGTTGGGTGCGTTCTCTAAAGAGGAAGAACCTGCAATGAGAATATTTCCAGCGCTGTCAACGATGATGGCGTTGGCTGCATCCTTACTCTGGTTAAATAAATCAGTCTGGACTTTACCACCATTACCAAAAGTAGGATCTAGTGCGCCAGAACTAGTGAAACGCGCCAAGGCAAAGTCAACATCTGTTGAATTACTCGGGATATTTGCAGAACCTGCGACGAGGATATTGTTATCAGAATCGAAGGTAACGCTATAGGCATTATCAAAGCTCTGATTGAAATCGATATTTTGCTTGCCGTTATTGCCAAAACTAGTGTCTATATTTCCATTGACGTGGTATCGAACGATCGCAAAATCGTCATTATTATCCCCCCCAGTATCAGTGCGGCCTACGACAACAATTCTTCCATTTTCATCCAACCCGATGCCATAGGCATTTTCATCAGCACCAAAGAAGTCCGTGCTAACAATGCCGTCAATGCCGAAAGACTGATCTAAGGTACGAGGAGCAAAGGCTAGGCTATATTGCTGTCTAGCCTGTTCCGAGAAGAGTAAGACTTCTTGGCTACTTCCATTATTATGTTTGAGCTGCCAACTGCCTCCCGCCTGAGCGCTGCCGACTTTCTGAGTTGAGGCATGAAGATTCGCGTTGGTCAGCGTCGATAGCTTGTTGATGAACGCTTCACCAGCATCGCCAGCAGCAACATTACAGCCATAGAGGTAAATCTCGCTGCCTTGGTTCGGTGTCCAAGTTTGAAGCTGAGAAGCATGTTGCTCTAAGGTCTCTAGGCTCAGTTCTTCATTGCCAAGATAGAGGCAACCTGGAGTGCCATGGGAGATGATGTGGACTGTTTTAATGTCGGTGCGTCGAGCTAGCTCTGCTGTGATCTGCTCGATCGCACCACTGGAAAGCAAATGAATTTCTACATTTGCTCCAATCCCCCTGGTTAGTAGTTCGATGTCCTCGATAGCCTGATCGATAAAAGCAATCTCTGTTGCCATTGCCTCTGAACTAACGACGGTGAATTGCGCAGGAAAAGTCTTCATAGGATGTATGGATAGAGAGATAGCAGCCATGGTGGTAATAGACACTATCGAGCAATATTACTTTCTTGTATAGTATTAAACGTTTGTCATTGATACTTCTAAGTGTTAATGACTATAATTTCATCCCCGATGTGATGACCCTTTCAGTATTTTTGGTGACTCTGACTATCTATTCTGCGTGTGAAATGATCTAGTTGATTGGTAGATGGTCTATGCCAGTGACCGTTATGGTTTGGGGAATATTCCCATTAGGGGAGAGGGTCTCTTCGGTTGCAGTGAAGAGAGTGGATGATGTCGCCGTAGCTTTTGAGATATCACAGCGGGTGAAGTTTAATCTCATATTGCCAGTGCGTCCATTGCCTAGGAAGGAGCAGGAGGGGCGGTGGAAATGGAGCTAATGGGTTCAAGTAGAGGGGGAGATTCTGACCGGCTCGGTCGCTTTAACCGTGATACCTTGAAGCGAGAAGCGGCTCCAGGCTCGTTTCTGTGGAACGTTGATAGAGTTTTGAATTTCCGATGGCGCATCATCGTTCTGGCTTTGCTTTAAACCAAGCTCGCGATCGCCTCCAGCGGGCCATTGCAGGATTCCGCCAGCAGTTGAGCACTGTGCCAGGAGATAGTCGCTATTTCCTGGCGATTGAAGATGAACTCACAGAGTTAACTCACCAACTCCACACCATTGAAGCGGGGTTAATGCGGGCAGCGGTTTTTGGCTTAGTGAGTCGCGGCAAGTCTGCCTTGATCAATGCCTTGACGGGAAGCGATGAGCTAGAGACTGGCCCTATTAATGGGGTGACGCGATCGCCCCAGTCCCTACGTTGGCAGCCCCAGGACAGTGAGCTGGTCTTGGAGCTAATTGATACGCCAGGTCTCGATGAGGTAGATGGGGAAAATCGAGCTGTAATGGCCCAGCAAGTGGCCCAGCAGGCGGATTTGATTTTGTTTGTGGTGACGGGGGATGTAACCCGTAAGGAGTACCAGGCCATTCGGGATCTGTGGCAGTTTCAGAAGCCGCTGCTGCTGGTGTTTAACAAGATTGATTTGTATCCGCCGCCTAATCGGGCCCAGATCCTCGGGAATTTGAAGCGTTATTTCCAGGATGATCCGTTGATGGGGGACGCTACGGAGTTGCAACGACAGGATGTGGTGCAAGTGGCGGCGGCTCCAGCCCCAATGCTAGTACAAACGGAGCGGCCCGATGGCACAGTGACTCAAACCCAGGAAACGCCACCGCCTCAGTTAGATGAGTTGCGAGATCGCTTGGTTCAGCTTATGCAAACTGAAGGTCCCAGTCTTTTGGCCCTCAATGCCTTGGTTCAGACTCGCGAGGCAGAGCAGCGCATTGCCCAGCAAATGTTGTTGGCTCGTCAAGGGGCGGCGACTGAACTGATTCGCCAATATGCCAGGAACAAGGCGATCGCGGTGGGGCTCAATCCCATTGCCTTGCTGGATATGCTGGGTGGAGCCTTGAGTGACTTAGCCCTAATTCGGGCTCTAGCCAAGCTCTACGGCTTGCCCATGACGAGTCATCAGGCTGGAAAACTGCTGCAAAAGATTCTACTCAGCAGTGGCAGTTTATTGCTGGGAGAACTGGGGAGTGGGTTGTTCTTTGGCATTGGCAAAGGCGTGGCCTGGAGCGGTGATTTTGCGACGGGTGCCATGGGCTATGCAGGGGTTGCGGTAACCCAAGGGGCCTTAGCAGGCTATGGCACCTATGTGGTGGGACAAGCAGCTCAGGTTTATTTGGAGCAGGGCTGTACCTGGGGAGAGACAGGAGCAAGTACGCTGATTCGCAATATTCTTCAAGATGTTGATCAGCAGAGCATTCTGTATCGTCTGAGGTGTGAACTACAAGAGGTTGTTCCTTTGAGTTAGTTACTGGAATTAGCTGTCTTTACAGGGGCTGTGACAGCTGTCAGTTCCTCAAGAAGCATAATTTCCTTTTCGTTCAAGGCGGCACCAGTGCCTCGATGTCACATTCATGGCTTGGTTGTGTCTGCCGTCGCTAAATTCGCCTCGGTCACCGTAACCATCATGTCTCGGGCTAAATCCTCGGGTTGCGTTTCGAGGATCTGAACAAAGGGCATCATCGCCGCTGCCGCCAGCAAAAAGACTCCCCCCAGTACCACGGCTATTAGCCGATTATCGCCCAGCCAGTGCTCCATCACCCAACCAAAGCCCAACGACATCATGATTTCGGGTAAGACGATAAATATATTGAAAATGCCCTGATAGATGCCCCGGCGCTGGGGCGGGATAGCATGGGTCAAAATTGCCAAGGGGATTGAGAGGGCACTGGCCCAGGCAATCCCAAATCCCACCATGGATAGCAGCAGCATCACGGGTTGATGAATGAAGATCAGCGACACCAGGCTGATGCCCCCAATGGCAAGGCAGAGACCATGGACTAGCTTACGGCTGGTCCATCGCGTTAGGGCAGGAAGAAAGAAGAGGAATCCCACGCAGACCGCATTGAACATCGCGAAACAGATGCCAGCCCATTCAATACCTTCGTTGTAGAGCGCTGAATTGAGATCCACCGCGCCAAAAATATTGCAGGCTACAGCGGTGGGGAAATAGAGAAAGAAACTAAAGATGCCAATCCAGGTCAGGCTTTGCACCCAAGCCAGCTGGCGCATGGTGACGGGCATGTGGGTGAGGCCATCCCAAACTTCCTGGAGGCTGTTGAGCAGCCCACCGCGTCCCGCCTGGAGCTGCTGAAACCGGGCCAGGTTTTGGGGGGGATTTTCCGGGGTGGTGACAATGGTCCAAACCATGCTGATTAGCAGAACAACGACGCCGAGGTAAAACGATAGCTCGACGGTGAGAGGAATGGGATGAGCCCCATGGCTGTTTGGGTCGATCGCAAACCAGTGGTTGAGTAGCCAGGGCAAGGTGGAAGCGGCGATCGCCCCCAGCCCCACCATGATGCTCTGCATCGCAAAGCCCTGAGTCCGCTGCTCCTTAGGCAACAGGTCACCCACCCAGGCCCGAAACGGCACCATGCTCACATTGGCACTGGTATCCAGTAGGCATAGCAACCCCGCAGCCATCCACAGTGATGAGCTGCGAGGCATGAAGATGAGGGCGATGGATGCAAAAACAGCACCGCCTAGCAGGTAAGGACGGCGGCGACCCAGAGGCCCCCAGGTGTAATCGCTCAGGTTACCCACCAGGGGCTGAACAATCAGCCCTGTCAGGGGAGCCGCCAGCCATAGCAGTGGAACGGCATGGGCTTCAGCTCCCAGATGCTCAAAAATGGCGCTCATATTAGCCATCTGGAGTCCCCAGGCAAACTGGATGCCAAAGAAGCCTGCGCTCATATTAAAGAGCTGACGCAGGCTTAATCGGGGCTCAGTATCAGCCTGGGAATCCATACGTGATCTCGTTCCATAGCGCCTATGCCTGATAGGGGAAAGGCTTTCGCTATCTACCCTAAGCCTAGGCCAAGCGTCATGGGAGCACCGTTAGCAACTCGTAAATCGTATTAACCTGAATTCGACAAGAGGCAATACATCCTCTCCCCTAACCCCTCTCCTAAAGGAGCGGGGAGAAGCAAAGCCTGAAAGCTTAATTTTTGCGTTCGGTTCCCTTGCTCCTTTAGGAGTAAGGGCTAGGGAAAGAGGTGGGCTGTTTGGCTGTCGAACTCAGGTGTATTAAGCAGCAACGTTCCATCACACCCAATTTAGGCAGGATCTAGGCAAGCAAACCATCGCGAGCCCCAAAAACAGCTTGGACAGCTTTACCCCATGCATATGAATCAGGCTTGCCTGCTAGAGCAAACAGCGAATGGCTTCCAGGAGTCCCCGCGCTTTGTTTAGGGTCTCTTGGTATTCGCTCTCCGGCACCGAATCTGCCACCAGACCAGCCCCAGCCTGAACGCTCACCGCATGGCTACCATCGTCATTCGGTTGTACCAGCATTGTGCGAATGGTAATCGCGCTATTCAGCTGCCCCTCAAAATCGTAGAAGCCATACACACCGGAATAGGGACCGCGACGGCAGGCCTCCAGCTCATGGATAATTTCCATGGCCCGAATCTTAGGAGCACCGCTCACTGTACCCGCTGGGAAACAAGCCTTGAGCAAGTCCCAGGCATCCATGGTGGGATCCAGCTTGCCAATCACATTGCTGACAATATGCATCACATGGGAGTAGCGCTCAATCACCATCAGTTCATCCACGGCCACCGTGCCCGCTTCGCAGACGCGGCCTAGGTCATTACGCCCCAGGTCCACTAGCATGACGTGCTCAGCCACTTCCTTGGGGTCTGCCAGCAGGTCTTTTTCGTAGGCGACGTCTTCGGCTTCGCTCTTGCCCCTGGGGCGGGTGCCAGCGATAGGCCGTACCGTGGCGATCCTAGATTCACCGTCAGTATCCAGTTCAGCCTTGACCATTACTTCAGGGCTGGAGCCGATCAGCTGCCAATCCTTGAAGTTGAAATAGGACATATAGGGCGAAGGGTTGACCAATCGCAGGGAGCGGTAGAGTTGAAAGGGATCCCCTTGGAATTGGGTGGTGAGCTGTTGGGACAGAACGACCTGGAAAATGTCTCCGGCCCTGATGTAATCCTTGGACTTCTCAACGTTGGCGCAGAAGCGATCTTTCGTGATGTTGCTGGAGAACTCCACCTCGGGGGCATCGGCTGCACCGGGGGCGCGCCAGGGCAGTAGCGTACTTTCAGCAGCGAGGGGGGCTTGCAGTTTGGCGACGAGCTGGCCGACGCGATCGCAAGCCGCCTCATAGGCTTTCTCCAGGTCAGGCTCAGACTGGAGATCCGCATAGGCGATCGCCCAAATCTTGCGCTGGACCTGATCAAACACCAGCAGACTATCAATCTGCATCCACAGACCATCGGGAAAATCCCCCTCCTCCGGCTCATACACCGGCACCCTGGGCTCAATCCAACGAATCAGCTCATAGCCCCAAAAGCCGAATAGCCCGCCAATACCTGGCGGAAGTTGGGGTAGCTTGACCGGCTGATAGGGCTCAATGCAATCGCTAATGGTTTGAAACGGATCGCCTTTATGGACCTCCGTTGAGCCATCTCGGAAGGTCTGGGTCGTCTCATTTCCTCTGGCTTCTAAGGTCCATAATGGATTACAACCAAGGAAACTATAGCGACCTAATTTTCCACTTTCCACAGACTCCAATAAAAAGCTGTAGGGCTGTCCTGCACAGACGCGATACCAAGCCGAAACGGGCGTATCGAGATCCGCCACCCATTCTTGATAGACCGGAACAAAGTTGCCCTGGGCCGCGAGGGCCTTAAAGTCGTCAAAGCTTGGAAGGATCATGGGGGCGGGAAAAGTTGCTAATGCAGCTCGCAATGAAAACGGCTGCTGTCAGAAATGACTATCAAAAAATTATGGCAGCCAGCGCTAGGTTAACCCATCGCTGACTGCCAAATTCTAGGATATTGCAGGTTGAACCTAGGTCGTGATCAACCCAGACAATGTTCTAGGTCCTACTAAACTTCGTAGGGAGCCTTACCGGAGAACTTAACCTTTGCAGGATCAACGTTATCGCCAATGGAGCGAGCGTTGTGGTTCACTTTCTCGCGACCTTCGTTCACCTTCTCAGGGAAAACGCCATCAGCGGGGTGGAGATACTGGGTATCACCGCTGGGGAAGACGCGATAGATTTTGTAATCTTCGATTTTAGGCTTGAACTTGGTGCGAAGTTGCGTGCCCAGGGCCAGGCATTGCTCCTTGCGAGCCAAATACAGGAGATTTTCTCCCGAGTTCATTGTGGCTGCGCCACCGGTAGGCATTTCAAAGACCTGCTCTTTCGAGCTGGTCCAGGTAATGGCGTACTTTTCTTCAACTTCTGCTTTTTTTAGAAGGCCGCCGGTGCTTCCACCAAACTTAGGGGCCTGTCCACTTAGCTCTTGTGACATAGGAATCGCTATGAATGTTTTTATGGAATCCTAGGCCCAGTCTCTCCGATAGCGTAGCGAAAACATTTGAACTGTTACAGTTCTTCAGACAACCTTAAGAGATGCTGTCTGGGCAATGGCTTGGGCTATGAGGCAGGGAGAATGTCCCACCGATACTTACTTTTCTATAAACCCTTCGATGTTCTCTGTCAGTTCACCAATCCTGATGGTTTGGCCTGCAAAACACTGAAAGATTTCATTGATGTTCCGGATGTCTACTCTGTGGGCCGATTGGATCGCGACAGTGAAGGGCTGTTGTTGCTGACCGATCACGGGGCAATGAAGCACCGTCTTACCCATCCTCAATTCCAGCATCCTCGGACCTATTGGGTTCAGGTGGAGCGTTGCCCTGACGATGCGTCGCTACAGCAACTACGAGATGGCGTTGTGATTAAGGGTGGCTATCAAACTCGCCCGGCTGAGGTTAAATTACTGTCACCTGAGCCTGGGCTCCCGGCTCGGGTGCCGCCTATTCGGTTTCGCAAGACGGTGCCAACGGCCTGGTTGAGTTTGACAATCACGGAAGGTCGTAATCGCCAGGTCAGGCGTATGACAGCGGCGGTAGGTTATCCCACACTCCGCTTGGTGCGTGTGGGGATGGGAGAGATCGGTGATGAACAGCGCTTATCTGAACAGGCTATTGCCCTAGAACCAGCCCATACGGGGATCTTCTTGACAGGACTCCTTACCCTGGGAGACCTACAGCCCGGAGACTGGCGAGAGTTGCGCCCGGCAGAGGTGGCACAGCTACCGAGGATTTGGGCGGCCAGTCAGGGGGCGACGAGGGAAGCCAGGACCGGACGAGAGATAGCAGTACCGGTGGTAAAGCGAGTCTCAACGGGTCGTACAGATGACAAGGCAACGAAGCTTGGGCAGCGGGATCGCAGCAAAAGACGGAGGAGAGGTGGAGGGAAGCGATCGCGAAGCTAACGTCCTTCTCTGGAAATTCGATCCAGATGGTAATTTGTCGATGCTTATCTTTGCATGAATTTAGGTTTTGCAATTTATATTTATAGATCTGTCGATTCGCCTGGGTAAATCGCCTAGGGATGCCACCTATAGGGGGTCTCAACCCCCGTGAAATGAACTAATTTTTCTTCTAGAGGGAATCTTTGATTTGCGTAGTCTCCATCTGTGCATTGGAGGGAAACAGCGGTCAAACTAGGCACAAGGTCAAGTCTGACAATAACAATTCTCTGAATCATTAAGCGATTTGCAAAATTGTTGCCCTCTGGGGTTCAGCTTTGGCTTAAATCTTTGAGAAATCCTTTCTTTGGAAACGGAGTTCTCGCTACTTCTCCGTCTGTCTCCATGCCTACTGAAAGCTCCGCCCCTGTTCAGAAGAATTCCAGCGCTGCTCCCTATTGGAATAGTGTTAATCAACCTATGGGAATGCGTTTGTCCCTGGCCTCGCACAAGCCAGTCGAGCGCTCCCATTTTCTGCAGGACATGCCGGATGCAGCACCTGACGGCTTCTTTGAGCAGCAGCTCGCGGCGCTCAAGGCAATCTCTGAGCAGAAAGAAGAAAACCGGGCAACAGCAGATCCCCAGGAGCAAATTGATGCTCTGATTCGTCTCAATGAGATGCTTCACCGAGCCATGGCAGATCGCACGGCTCAACTGGAGCATGCCCTGGCCTATGAAGCGGCACTCAAGCGGGTCACCGACCGGGTGAGAGATAGTTTGGATGAGCACCAAATCTTGGCCGCAGCGGTGCAAGAATTGGCGGTGGTGCTCAATTCCAAAGGTTGTAACGCAGCACTATATGACCTAACCGAGGGGACCTCTACGGTCACCTATGAATATGCGGCAGCAAGCCCGGCCTACCAGGGGCGCGTGGCCAAAATGAACAATGCTCCCAAGATCTATGAGCAGTTATTGGATGGACAATATTTCCAGTTTTGCTCCCTCTCTCCTCACCCGGAGCGGGGCCGCTCCTCGATGTTGGCCTGCCCGATCTTGGATGACCAAGGCGTTATGGGTGATCTTTGGTTGGTGAACCATAAGGATTACACCTTCGATGATTTGGAAATGCGTCTCGTGCAGCAGGTGGCTAACCAATGTGCGATCGCGATTCGCCAGGCCCGCCTGTACCAAGCTGCCCAGGCCCAGGTCAAGATGCTGGAGCGTCTGAACCAGCTGAAGGATGATTTTCTCAGCACGGTATCCCACGAATTGCGGACGCCCATGACCAATATGAAAATGGCCATTGAGATGTTGTCTACGGTGATTGATGCAACCGTCAAGTCCCGTCGTAGTGTCCAGAAGCCCGGTAAAAATGGTAGTGCGTCCCCGGCTCAGCGTTTGGACCACTACCTCAACATTCTGCGAGGCGAATGTTCTCGGGAAATCAACCTGATTAACGATCTGTTGGATCTCCAGGAGATGGAGCAAAGCGGCGAAGAGCTGCCAAGCCAGCCCATTGAAATCAATAACTGGCTGGAGCGGATGATCGAACCCTTCCATTCCCGCATGGACCAGCGTCGTCAGAAATTGACAGTCCACTTGCCCCAAAATTCCATTTCCTTCTCGACCCACCAGAGTAGCCTCAACCGCATCATGGCGGAATTGATTAATAACGCCTGTAAATACACTCCGGCGGATCATGAGATCACGGTGTCGGTGCTTGCGATCGGCGAAAAGTTGCGTTTTCAAGTCAGCAACAAAGGCTCAGAAATTTCTGCCGTTGAATTGAAGCGCATTTTTGAAAAATTCTATCGGGTTCCTAGTTCCGATCCTTGGGGGCAAGCGGGGACGGGTCTTGGCTTGGCATTAGTCCAAGGGCTAGTCCATCGTCTAGGCGGCACGATTGGTGCCAGTAGTGGGTCTGGAAAGACAACATTCACGGTTGACTTCATCTTGGGAAATAGTCCTCAACTGATGGCTTTAAATTAGGTTGATGAGCCTAGTGATCCCATGAAAAAACAGGAAGTCCCTAGATATCCATGAACTGTCAAGGCTCTAGAGAGCAGGTGGTGATGTCAAACCGCACAAGCGTTGTGACCAGTGAGACTGTTGTTAACTTGGAGATGGTTCAACTGGAGCAATTCTCTGTAGATTGACGGCTCTTAAGACGTCATTCCACAGGTCGATGATTTTTCCAATTCCATTCCAAATATAGGTTGATTGATTTCTCTACTTTGAGCTCAAGGTTCCTGGTGGAGGTTACGTCGCTCGTTTTTGTCGCAACTCTTCATTGCTGAAGAAGCCAGGTTGGCGCAAAAAATTTAAAGAGCAAGAATTCGAATGGGTTGAAGGCCTAGTTGGTTCGTAAAAGGATAGTCAGAGAAGTGGTATAGATGTGGTGGTGTAGTAAATGATGCTCTTGAGAAAAGGGAGGTGAAATACTGAAATCCTTGTCCTCGCTGATGATCTAAATTGAAGATATCCGTAATTCTGCTCGGATAGACGGAAAATCTTTTGTACTCTTTCTATAGAGAGAGGTAATTTATAGCTACGATCTGGGGAATCTTAGGAATAGCCAGTGCTTCAGGTCTTTACAGACCATAAATTGTTGGTGAAACTTGAAGCCTCTAGGTGGTGTTGAGGCTAGAGATTGCTCTAATGTCAGGATAGATACTTGATCTCCTTCCGTTTTCGGCTCCTGTGCTTGCTGGAATCGTTTGGCATTGTGAATCGCGATTTGGTACTGCCCCTTTTTGTTCGTCTGCGATGTTAATTTGCTCTCAATGCCAGTTTGAAAATCCTCTCAGCAATCGCTTTTGCCAGGTTTGCGGTTCTCCTTTGCCTGGGGAAGCGGCTCCTGAGGCTAAAGCTGAGCCACTGCTTCTAGACCCCCAAATAGCTCTAGAGGGTCAATCCAGTGGTGATTCAACGGTGGCCAAAGCGATCGATGAACCCCATCGGCGGGAGCTGCTTGGCTCTTCCACTGCAGCTCATGGTCTATCTTCGTCTGTAGATACTTTCGCTACGGTTCCGCCGAGGCAGGTTGACTATCATCAGTCGTTGAAAGAGGTCACGGAAGAGGCGATCGCCATGCAAGATTGCGTGAACACTGCGGATTCTATGGATGAGCCTCAAGCTGCTACGAGCCCTCCCAGTTCTGGCTTGGATCAGCCTGCGATACCTGATGGCTTGGCAGCGGCAGCCTTGAGCCTAAGCAGCAGCAATCCGGATGCAGCCAGTGCTTCGAGTGAGGAGCCGGAAGAGACTTGGGATGAATCAACAGTTTGGATGGGGGCTGATGAGGCAGGGGATGATGACTCTCCCACGGTTGTGTTGCCCATGCAGTTGGCTCGCCTCGATAGTGCTGGGGTGAGTCATGTGGGACGACAGCGAGATCACAATGAGGATAATTTCAATATTCAAACGGAGATTTTCACCACGAGTGGCCTAGCGGGTCAAACCTTCTCAGCCAAGGGTCTTTATATTCTTTGTGACGGTATGGGAGGTCACAGTGGGGGGGAGGTGGCTAGTGCCATGGTGGTTGAAGAGCTCAAGCGTTACTTTGCTGAGCATTGGCAGGAGGCGTTTCCCAGGGAAGAGATGATTGCAGCGGCGATCGCCAGCGCCAATCAGGTTGTTTATGATGCCAATGAAGGCGACGAACGTCTGGGCAGTGGCCGCATGGGAACCACTCTTGTACTAGTGCTCATTGAGGGAACGAAGGTTGCCTTTGCCCATGTGGGGGATAGTCGCCTTTATACCTACAGCCGCCGCCAGGGTCTGATTCAGCGCACGATTGATCACGAGGTGGGCCAGCTGGAAGTGATGCGGGGGGTTGAGCCAGAAATTGCCTATGGTAGACCGGAGTCCTATCAGCTCACCCAGGCTTTGGGGCCTAAGGATAGTACCTATGTCAATCCTGGGGTGGAGTTCATGGAATTGCAGGAAGATACCCTGTTCTTGCTCTGTTCCGACGGTCTGTCTGACTACAGTCTGGTGGAAGACCATGGGGAGGAGAAGGTTGCTCCATTACTGAGTTCCCATGCTTTTCTAGAACAGGGCGTCAGCGATTTGGTGCATTTGGCCAATGAGCTGAGCGGTCATGACAACATCACAGCCGTGGCCATTCGAGCGAAGGTTCGGCCTGATGCTAAGGCATTGGCTTAGGTTGGTTGTAGCTGGTGAGTGGTGCCCCATTGCCCCACTCTCAAGGTTGGTTACGCCATTTTGATTGACCGTTTTTCCCTTTGTGGACTTTGAGAACTACGCCGTGGTCACCCTAGCGCTCTTTAAGGCAAATCAATCAGTTCCCATGAAGTGGTGGACCTTTAAAGAGGATGGCCCGGTTTCGGTGGGGCGCTCCTTGAGTAACCATGTGGTGGTGCGAAATTCCCATGTATCGCGGCGGCATTTTGAGCTACGCCCTGTTTATGGCACTAATTCTCCGGTGCAGTGGAAGTTGGTGAGTCATGGTAAGAATGGCACCTTTTTAAATGGGCAGCCGGTGTCGGAAGCAATTCTGCCTGATGATGCAACGGTTCAGTTGGCTCCCAAAGGGCCGGTGATGAAGGTTTATTTACGCGATCGCTTGCCGGGCCACTCTCAATCCCTCACCAAACAGCAGGCAGCGGTAGCAGAGGATCAGGTTGCTGCTGCTGCTCAAGCCCAGGGGCTAGCAGATGTCTCGGCAGCGAATTCGGTGTCACGGGATAATGCGAGCTTGAACGCTTCGGAGACGGGTCAAGCGATGGATGTATTCGCGAATCAGTCCATAGAAGCCTTTGCGGCTGCCCTGGCAGAGCTCTCCCAGGGGAAGGCTTCGGAAGAGATTGCAGCGGATTTGGCGAATCCAGTGGCAGTGCAGAGCATTGGACTGGCCCAGGGGCGCTCTCCCGAAACCTGTGCTCACAAAGGCAATCAAGTTGGCAATTTACTCTGTATCCATTGCGGTTATCCAGTGCGAGTGATTCGTTCTGTGAAACATTTTAAATTGCTGCGGCTGCTAGCCCAGGGTGGAATGGGAACGACTTTCCTGGCTTGGAAATCTCCCGAGCATGAGCCAGAATCCACTGCGGCTTTAACGCCAGGGCAACATTTGGTGGTGGTGAAACAGCTCAATCCTGAGATGGCGAGTTTACCCAAGGCGCTGGAACTGTTTGAGCGGGAGGCCAAGGTGCTTCAGCAGATGAATCACCCCGGTATTCCAAAGTTTTTGGATGCGTTTTCTGACGAGGGCCGTTCCTATCTGGTCATGGAGTTAGTCCATGGCCAGAATCTGGAGCAATATGTCGCTCAGACTGGCGTTGCATCGCCAGTTCAGGTGCTGGGATGGATGCAACAAGTTTGCGATGTTCTCCACTACTTGCATAAACAACATCCACCGATCCTGCACCGAGATATTAAGCCTGCTAATTTGTTACGTCAGTATCGTGATGGCATGATTGTGGTCGTCGATTTTGGGGCAGTTAAGTCTTTAACTGGATCGATGGGGACGCGCATTGCGGCGGAGGGCTATACGGCACCGGAGCAGGAGACAGGGAATCCTTGCATTGCTTCAGATCTGTTCTCCGTGGGGGCAACGCTATTGTTCTTGATGAGTCGTCGTAGTCCCTTGGAGTTTTACACCGGTCCCATGGGGACTGGGGTGTTGGAGTTTAAGAAGTTACCTGAGGTTACGCCTAGGCTGGCTGCTTTGATTAGGCGGTTATTGGCGGAAAAAGCGAGCGAGCGTCCCAGTTCTGCCCTAGAGGTGAAGTTGGCACTGACGGCTTGTCTAGACGACTATTAAGCGGGGCCGTTCGCTCTACATGAATCCGTAACGATGCCTGTCCTTGGGAGATAAAGCTTCTGGACGAATACTGGATGTTTCGTAGTGTGGGTGGATGATCTTGAACCCGGATCAGGCGCTATATTTAGTGTTGGGTGATTGTATTCACTCAGATTCTCCGCAACTGTTGCGCTTGCTGGGGCTGGTTGAGTGTCTTGTGATTTACCCAAGCTTGCCGTTAGAGGATTAGCTCCATGTCCTTCGTTGGTCTCCACATTCACAGCGACTATAGCCTTTTGGATGGAGCTAGCCAGCTACCACCATTGGTGGACCAGGCTATTGAGCTGGGCATGCCCGCGATCGCCCTCACAGATCACGGCGTCATGTATGGCGCGATCGAGCTGATCAAGGTCTGCAAGAGCAAGGGCATCAAGCCGATCATTGGCAATGAGATGTACATCATCAATGGTGACATTGAGAGCACCCCCAAGCGGATCAAGAAGTACCACCAGGTGACTCTAGCCAAGAATGATCAGGGCTATAAAAACCTGGTAAAGCTAACAACGGTGTCTCACCTCAAAGGCGTAAAGGGCAGTGGTATCTTCTCCCGGCCCTGCATCGACAAGGGCTTACTGACGCAATATCACGAAGGCTTAATCATCACCAGCGCCTGCCTGGGCGGCGAGATTCCCCAGGCGATTTTGCAGAACAAGCCCGATGTGGCTCGCCAGGTAGCCCGCTGGTACAAGGACTTGCTGGGCGAGGACTATTACATCGAGATCCAAGACCATGGATCCCCCGAAGATCGGGTGGTGAACGTGGAGCTGGTCAAGATTGCGCGGGAGCTGGATATCCAGATCGTCGCCACCAATGATTCCCACTTTATTTCCTGTCAGGATGTCGAGGCCCACGATGCTCTGCTCTGCATTCAGACTGGCAAGCTGCTGACCGAGGAGAAGCGCCTTCGCTATAGCGGCACGGAGTATTTGAAGTCTGCGGAGGAGATGGCCCAGCTGTTCCGGGACCATCTGCCCCAGGATGTGGTGGATGAGGCGATCGCCACCACGGTCACCGTCGCCGACAAAGTCGAGGAATACAGTATTTTGGGTGAGCCCCGCATCCCCGATTACCCCATTCCTGAGGGCTATACCAATGAGACCTTTATGTCCAAGGTGGCCCGCGATGGCATCGTCGAGCGCTTCAAGCTCAATAACTATGACGAGCTGACCCAGGACTATCGCGATCGCATGGAATATGAGATCGACATGATGCACAAGATGGGCTTTGCCGCCTATTTCTTGGTGGTCTGGGACTACATCAAATATGCACGCGATCAGAATATTCCGGTGGGTCCGGGTCGCGGCTCAGCGGCGGGATCGATTGTTGCTTACGCAATGGGGATTACCAATATTGATCCGGTCCATTACGGTCTGCTGTTCGAGCGTTTCTTGAATCCCGAGCGCAAGTCCATGCCTGACGTCGATACGGACTTCTGCATTGAGCGGCGGGGGGAGGTGATCGACTATGTGACCGAGAAGTATGGCACAGAGCGCGTTGCCCAGATCATTACCTTCAACCGCATGACCTCTAAGGCCGTGCTCAAGGACACAGCCCGCGTACTGGACGTGCCCTATGCCGATGCGGACAAGATGGCGAAGCTGATTCCCATCTCTCGCGGTAAGCCCACCAAGCTCAAGGTGATGATCTCTGACGAAACTCCTATACAGGAGTTCAAGGATCGCTACGACAGTGATTCTCAGACCAAGCGCTGGGTCGACATGGCCATTCGCATTGAAGGCATGAACAAATCCTTCGGCGTCCATGCTGCGGGGGTTGTGATCTCCAAAGATCCCCTGGATGAAATTGTGCCGCTACAACTGAACAAAGATGGTGCTCCCATCACCCAGTACTACATGGAAGATGTGGAGGCCATGGGTCTATTGAAAATGGACTTTTTGGGTCTGAAGAACCTGACGATGATCCAGAAGACCTGCGACTTAGTTGAAGAAGCAACTGGAGAACACATTGACCCCGACGAGATTGATTTGGATGATCCAGAGGTGTATCAGCTACTAGCAAGAGGAGACCTGGAAGGGGTTTTCCAGCTAGAGTCCTCGGGTATGCAGCAGATCGTCCGAGATCTCAAGCCCTCGAACGTAACGGATATCTCGTCAGTGTTGGCGCTGTATCGACCGGGTCCGTTGGATGCCGGGTTGATTCCCAAGTTCATCAACCGTAAGCATGGCCGAGAGCAGATTGATTTCCCCGACGATATCCTTAAGCCGATCTTGACCGAAACCTACGGCATCATGGTCTACCAGGAGCAGATCATGCGCATCGCCCAGGATATGGGCGGCTACTCCTTGGGTGAGGCGGATTTGCTGCGTCGCGCCATGGGTAAAAAGAAGATCTCCGAGATGGAGAAGCACCAGAGTATTTTCTGTGATGGTGCTTCGAAGAAAGGCGTAGATACCAAGGTTTCGCGGGCGCTATGGGATGACATGGTGTTGTTCGCTGCTTACTGTTTTAATAAATCTCATTCAGCCGCCTATGCCTATGTGACCTACCAAACGGCCTATCTCAAGGCCCGTTATCCAGTCCAGTATATGGCCTCGCTGCTGACGGTGAACAGCGGCCAGCAGGATAAGGTGCAGCGCTACATCGCCAACTGCATTGCCATGGGCATTGAGGTGGAGCTGCCCCATATCAATCGCTCGGCGGTGGACTTCACGCCCGTGGGGACCAATATTGTGTTTGGCTTAGGGGCCATTCGCAATGTGGGCCTGAGTGCGGTGGAAAGCATTATTGTGGAACGCAAGGAAAATGGTGAGTTTAGTAGCCTGGCGGATCTGTGTGATCGCCTCGACTCTCGCACAGTTAACAGCCGCGCTCTGGAAGCCCTAATCCATTCCGGTGCCTTGGACGAGCTGGAGCCCAACGCCAACCGTCATCAAATGTCGAAGGACTTACCCCTAGTCCTCTCTTGGGCGCAGTCCCGAGCTAAGGATAAAGAGAGTGGCCAAGGCAACCTATTTGATTTGATGGGTGGGGGTGACGCTAGCGGAGCCAGTGGGGGTGGCCTGGAAATGGCACCCAAGGCATCTAGAGTGGCTGAATATGACTCTCAGGAACGGCTCAAATTGGAGAAGGAGCTGCTGGGCTTCTATGTCTCTGACCATCCACTAAAGTCAGTGCAAAAGTCAGCACGGATGCTGGCCCCCATTAACCTCGTAGATGCAGAACGTTATATCAGCAGTGGTGGCGGTGGTGCTCAAAAGGGGCGAGGTAACAAAGATAATCAACCTTCGGTCAGCGCCATTGTCATGCTGCCTGAAGTGAAGATTGTTACGACCAAGAAATCGGGCGAGCAAATGGCAATTATTACCATTGAAGATCTCTCGGCTCAGATTGCGGGTGTTGTATTTCCTCGCAGTTATGCTCGAATCAAAGAGGCTATCAAGCAAGATGCGCGGCTAATGGTTTGGGGAAAAATTGATCGCCGTGACGAAAACGTTCAATTCATTGTTGATGATGCTGAGCCGATTGAGGATATTCAAATGGTGATGGTGAATATTCCACTACAATCAGCCACAGACATTATGGAGCAGCAAAGGTTGAAGGGATTGTTGCAGGCTCAACAGGGGCCGGAGAAGGAAGATAATAAGGTGTCTGTGGTGGCGGTTTTGCAGTCAGGGAATCAGCGGCATTTGGTGCGGTTTGGATCACAATTTAGGGTGCAGGATCCGGATAGTGCGGTGCGGGCGTTGCGAGATGCAAGCTTTGAGGCGGAAGCACGGCATTTGATTCAGGCAGGGTGACTTGTACAGGGAGACATAAATTGAGGTGAGTTGCATCCAGCCAGATCTCTCATGAGTGAAACAGAACCGGAGTCAAAAGCTGAGAAAATATCATAACCACCAAGCATAAAGTGGTTTGCAGGCGTGGCCTCGACTGCGGTGAATTTTACAGTGATGGAGAATTGCTGATACTGAGATAGGTCAACCTTATCGAATCAGCAAGCATTTTTGGGGCTGCTTCGCAAAACTAAACGAATGATTACAGAGAGTTCTTGAATTATTACTTCATAGCGAAAAATTTTAAATTAGCAGCCTGGAAGCGAAACGATGAGGCTGAAGAAGTTGCATTGCTAAGTGCATTCGTTAGACAAAAAACTCATAAGCCTAGTACGATTACGGAGCAAAAATAATTGAAGACTATTCATTCTTGATTGACCCAGGCATAAGATTTCTGAAATTGAAGCCTGTTGTTGACGGAATTAAAGTTTCTCGAAGGCTTTTTAAGCTAAGCTCTTCACCTCAATAGCACTGTCACAATCTGAGAAATGACTGCTAAATACACGCAAGTTCTCTCAAAAAATTATCAGTATCTTCTCGGTTACAGATTTACTTAAGATTTCAGAAATTAGGTTCAGGATTGTAAGTTCGTCTTGCCAAATTGACCTGTAGTATCAAAAACTTGTTCCCCAAGACTCCGGCTCCTAAGCCTAATAGAAACAACTGAATTAGTGATGGTAGCTACAATTTTCTTCACTTGCATAAGTGTACGTTCAACTATGTATACCTAATGATTAAGAGTCAGCGAATTCAGAGCTACACCCAGATTAGTTTTGTATCTAAACAGACAAAATTTAGATGCTTAACAATAGATCAAAAAACTTGCAATAAACAAATAGCATGTACCAGAAACAGCTTTCACTGGAAGAATTAGACGTTATTCTGTGCTGCCTTAATCAAGCCCAGGCTCGACTCAGGGGCATGAAGCTACGTCAAGCATTGCGACCGATGCAATACTGTGCGCGTCTGTCATGGGAGGCACTCTATGAAGCTCGCCAAATTCTTCGCAATGTCCAAAAGTCCACTTTTAGAGAAACCAGGCCGAATCAGGTCTCCATGGGAGGGCTCTCTCTCTCCGAGCTGGGCGTGATAACACCGTCCATTGAACAGGTTATGGCTCAATTACAGTTGATTGAGACTAATACCGATTTATTCGCGATGCAGACTGCTGTTCAATGCTGTTTGCAACAATTAAATGGTGTTACAACAGCACTGAAGCAGTCAGTATTAGCACTTAAATAATAGATCTCTTGCGCGAATGCAAATCCGCTCCCATCCCCCGCCTCCTTGCCCCCCAAGCTTGGGGAATAGGGAGCCTCAAAGTCTCTCTCTCAGTCATGGAAAAAGTCAAGTTTTGAGCAGGACCAGGATTGATGGAAGAGGTCTAATGAGAGAAATTGAATCTCTTGGTTCTGTCGTATTGCTGAGTCAACAGCCTAACGGCAGACAGCGATCGATTGTAAGCAATAATGCACTTGCTCAAGACTAAATCAGAGTCTGTCGACATGGATGCTTCAACTGTGCTCCCTATCCGAACGCCAATGTTCTATTGATGTCTGACTGGCGGCGTAGGGCGGTTTCTGGGTCGATAACTTGAAAACTAAAATAGTCTCCAGGACGGGCTTGCCCCACTTTCCAGAGACTAGCTTGGCAAACTGTGAAGGGAGCCATATAGCCCGTCAAACTAGGAGAATCCACCATGAGAATTGTTGGTGTTTGCCCACAGAATAGTAGCGTTCCCAGATGGCAACCATAGTCAATTTTATTGGATGGATGTTCATCACGATCAGGTGAGTGATGGTGAGCATTGTGGGAGAAGCTCAAGTCAGCTCCCTCAAGTCGGTAGCCCACGCGATCTGACCTCGAAGAGACTCGCCAATTAGTTTGAATAAATTGCTGAATATCTCCTTTGGATAACTCATCATCATGGGGACCCAGCAGTAATTCAATAGTCCATTGGTGGGAAAAAGCGGGTCTTTGCAGAGGCTGAATCTGATGAATGGGGTGGGAAGTTTCTAGCACTTTAGTTAAAAAGCTAGACAAACGATCGCCTTTTTCCAGTTTCCGTCCTTCTAAGCCGCCCAGCTCAGCCCGTGTAAAGGTAGAGCGACTCCCCATCACCACTGGTACATCGAGTCCACCTGCAAAATGGATATAGGTTCGGGCACCAGACCGTGCATGGCCGAAGGACAGAATATCCCCAGCCTTAATCACAACAGTGCTCCACATCGGAATCGCCTGCTGGTTGAGCTTGGGACGATTATTAGCGCCGCTTAGGGCGATCGCCGTTGCCCGCAGAAACTTCAGCTTCGGCCCCACAAACTGAATTTCTAGCCCAGCAGCATCCGCTGGGTTCTGCAATAGTTGATTACCCAACTGAAAAGATTTGGGGTCCATGGGACCGGAGCGGGGAATCCCCAACTGCAAGTAACCCTCGCGCCCAGGATAGTCCTGCACCGTTGTCTCCAAACCACCCTTTAGCACTTCTACGACAGGGCTGCTAGTTTGAACAGCACCGTTGATTGGGGTCAATTTAGGAGAAGAAATCATGACGAGTGAGCTTAGGTGGATCGGCAGAGACTGGGACTAGGCTGCGAGGGGCAGCGGTTGTTGCTGTAATTCATCAAGAGAAACGGACTGAGCAGCCGAAATGGAGTAGCGATAGGTTCCCGCTGTCACTTCCCGTTCAATCTCCTCAAAACGGGCTTCAGAAATGGGGACAAACTTGACGCGATCGCCCACGGAAAGGAGGACGGGACTCTCCTCAAAAGGCGCTTGATCACTCTGGGGATCAAACAGCCTCAGCGGTGTCCGTCCCAGCATTTGATAGCCATCCGGCGTCACCATGGGATAAACCGCCGTAAAGCCGCCTCCCAATGCAACAGTGCCCTTGGGGGTCCAGGTACGTGGCGGATCGTATTTCGGGGCGCGTAGCTGGCAGCTTGGATCCAGTGGCATTAGCACGGGCAGTCCCGCAATAAATCCCACCGTGCCCACCCACCATTCAATGCTGGAGTGGTAATTAATCAAGGCCTCAATGCTGTCTAAGCCATTGATCCGACAAATCAGTTCAAGGTTGTCTTCAATGGGCTTGATGGTCTTGCAGTAATCCTCAAAACAGGCACGGCACCAGCGATCGTTGTAGGCCACTGGAATTTCAATGAGCCGGGAATCAAGCTGGATCTGCTCAGCCTGAACAAGTTGACTGAGATGATGGCTGCAAAGTTGCTTCAAGCCTTCCTGAGTCAGCAACTTGGGGTCGTACTCGATCAGGACCGTTGTAAAGGAAGGCTGGGTATCAATGATTGCTTTGATCCCTTCAGTTCCCAGTCCCGCAGAGGCTTCTAGGGCGCGAGAAAGGGCGATCGCTCGAAAATTTGCCTCCAACGAAACGGATGCTCCCAACTCAACCAGCAGGTGTCGTTCGCCAGAGGTTCGATAGCGGGGCGTTTCGTACAGCATTAACTTCTACTAATTGATTAAGAAAGCATTCGAGTCCCATGGAAAACCAAGCCGCAGAAGCCCTTCCCAATTGTTCCAAGAATACCCAATCCACGGTTCTCATTTGCCGTTTTTATCCTGGGCTGAACGAAAAGCGATTGAGCCAAGGCTAGATTCTCAGCCCAGCTCACAGCGTTGATACTGTTTCCCCGGCAACTCCACGACCAACCCCATTAACTCCAATTGCAACAAGGCGCTGGATACTGCTCCGACCCCCGTCCCACAACGCATCACCAATCCATCGAATGACAGAGCTTCTCCCACGACTTGCTCGTAAACTTTTGCGAGTTCTGGTGCTAGCTCTAAAGCAGCAGGCTCTACCACTTCTTTCCTCACAGAGGGTTCAGCAGAGTCCGATGCAGTGAAGGCCAGCAAATTGCCTTGGCCCGCGATCGCGTCACCAACCTCCGTTGGATTAGTCTTTTTAGCTCTGAGCGAAACAACCTCCGCCGATGTTGATCCAGCGACATCCAAGGCAGGCATGATCCCCAGTAAGTCCAATAAATGATGCTCATCCAAAATAACCTGAGCGCCTTGGCCAATCAGCTCCAAGCCCCCACGCACCTTGGGATTATCCAAAGCCCCCGGCACCACATAGACATCTCGACAATATTCATTTGCCGCATAGGCCGTGATCAAAGCCCCCGAACGCTTCGGAGCCTCCACCACAATTGTTGCCCGGCATAGCCCCGCAATAATGCGATTGCGCTGGGGGAAATGACTACGATGGGCATGGGTGCCCGCCGGGTATTCACTCACCACAAGCCCCTGCCCCACCACACGCTGACAGAGACTATGATTGCGGGCTGGATAAACCCGATCTACGCCAGTCCCGACAACGGCAATTGTTCTGCCCCCTGCATCTAGACAGGCGCGATGGGCCGCTGTATCAATGCCATCTGCTAAACCAGAAACCACCGTGAAGCCTCGTTGAGCTAGAGCAGTACTCAGTTTTCGCGTCCACTTCAAGCCATAGTCCGACGGATGGCGCGTGCCGACGATCGCCACTGCTGGTTTCTCTCCCCAGTTCTCGGCTAACTCCACAGCACCTCGGTAATAGAGCATGGGCGGTGGCGCAGGCAATTCTCGCAGCAACAGCGGATAATCCCCATCCTCCGGCGTCCAGAAATGAGGATTGACCTGTAAATGTTTTTCGTAGGCGATCGCAGGATCAAACTTGACTCGCGCTGCCAAGACCTCCTTTAGGGTCATGGGTCCAAAGCCTGGGACCTGCTCTAAATCACGGGCAGAGGCATTCCAAGCGATCGCCAAACTGCCAAATTTCTGCTCTAGGCGTGGAATCAAGGTTGGCCCCACCCGAGGCATCTGGCTCCAGGCCAAACGATAGACACGCTCCCCCAGCGGCTCCAGGCCATGCCTTCCAAGGGACTCACTTCCAAGCTCAGTCACAGTCTCTATCTCAAAATCACGGTGAGGTAGATCCGCAATTGTCCTAGTCTG
Organism: uncultured Pseudanabaenaceae cyanobacterium; assembly: GCA_938021205.1. Lineage (GTDB taxonomy): Bacteria > Cyanobacteriota > Cyanobacteriia > PCC-9006 > JAAUQQ01 > JAAUQQ01. The sequence goes on along the minus strand of CALIGI010000036.1, from coordinate 11,103 downwards.
ACTTCGCTCAGAATGCCCAATACAGCGCCTAGCCTAAGCAGCCCTGAACTTTCAAGATTCCTGCATCAAGGAGTTTCCAAACGCTGAATCCCCCAGTATTCTTAAGTACAGTGCTGTAGCCCAGCAACTCATTCAGATTGAGCTTTTCTCACCATGGCCATGGAATTCCCTAGCGACTTGAAGTATCTCAACTCCCACGAATATGTCCGCATTGATGGAGACATAGTCACCATAGGAATCACAGCCTTTGCCATCGATCAGTTGGGTGATATTGTCTTTCTAGAGTTGCCTGAGGTCGGTGCAAGCCTCACCAAAGGCGATACTTTTGGCACTATCGAATCGGTGAAGGCCGTGGAAGATCTCTATGCCGCCGCCTCCGGTGAAGTTCTAGAGTGCAACGAAGACATTCTTGACTCTCCAGAAAAACTTGCGGAAGACCCCTATGTTGCGGGTTGGCTGCTCAAAATTAAGCTCGATGGTGAAATTGAGGGCACCATGTCCGCAGAAGCCTACGCTGCCCTTGTCCAGGGCAATTAATTCAACTGGCCTCCTCTCAAAGCATCGCCGAGGGGATATGGACTCACTCGCTCTATATCCCCTCGGCGATGCTTGCAATTTTAAAATCATTAGAACGATTGTCCTAGGGATGAGGATGAAGCTTACTGGCGTGCCGCATCACGGCAGTTGTAGCAGGACCTACTTGAATTTCTAGGCCTTAGACCTACTGACAATAGTTCACAGATTTTGTACTGAAGGCAGTCCCAAGCCCAATTACTATTTTTGATGCGATCAGAGGATGAATCTTAACCCTCTGCTCACGTATTTCCGCAAATTCACACAGCAAATAAACAAACTGGGGATGCCGAATCGTCCCCCAATGGATGAAAATATCAAGCAATATCAATAAACATCAATAAACTTAAGCTTACACAAGCTGTTACCGCTGCTCGCGATGCCACCTAGCTAATCTCCTATGAAAACTGCCACCCTATCCACTATCACGACTTCCACCATGGCCGACCCCATGACCTTTGCTCAGCGTCACATTGGCCCGGACAGTGATGGCATCGCAGCAATGCTTAAGGTCCTGGGTGTTTCTACAATAGATGAACTGATCGACAAAACGGTGCCCGCTACGATCCGTATGGAACAGCCTTTACAGCTGCCTGACGGGGTGAGCGAGACTGTGGCATTGGAGCAGATACGGGCGATCGCCAATCAAAACCGCTGCTGCCGCTCATTCATCGGCATGGGCTACGCCGACTGCATCACCCCTGCGGTCATCCAGCGCAACATTCTCGAAAGCCCTGGCTGGTACACCGCCTACACGCCCTATCAGCCTGAAATTGCCCAGGGTCGCCTCGAAGCCCTGCTCAATTACCAGACCCTGATTACCGACCTCACCGGCTTAGAAATTGCCAATGCGTCCCTACTGGACGAAGCCACTGCTGCCGCCGAGGCCATGGCCCTCAGCTACGGCAAGTCCAAGAGCAAGTCTGATACCTTCTTTGTCTCCCAGGATTGCCATCCCCAGACGATTGAAGTGATTCACACCCGCGCCCTGCCCCTCAATATTGAGGTCATCGTCGGTGACCACAACAGCTTTGACCCCGCAGCCACACCTATCTTCGGAGCCCTGCTACAATACCCCGCCAGTGATGGCACCATCCATGACTACAGCGCCTTCACTGCAAAGGCTCACGAAGCCAAGGCATTGGTCACCGTCGCCGCTGACCTGATGAGCCTGTTGTTGCTAACGCCCCCTGGCGAATTCGGAGCTGACATTGCTGTGGGCAGCACCCAACGCTTCGGCGTGCCCCTGGGCTTCGGCGGTCCCCACGCGGCCTACTTCGCCACTAAGGATGCCTACAAGCGCCAAATGCCCGGTCGCATCGTCGGCATGTCCAAGGACGCCAACGGCAACCCCGCCCTACGCCTTGCCCTACAAACTCGCGAACAGCATATCCGCCGAGACAAGGCCACCAGTAACATCTGCACCGCCCAGGTTCTGCTGGCCGTTATGGCCTCCATGTACGCTGTTTACCATGGCCCCACGGGGTTGCGCCGCATTGCCCAGCAAATTCGTCAAAAGACGAACCTGCTGGCCCTAGGACTGCAAAAGCTGGGCTACAGCGTTGATGCCAACCACTGCTTCGACACCCTAAAGATCACCACAGACAAAGCCGAAGACTTGTTCGCTAGCGCCGAGGCTGATTACAGCATCAACCTGCGCTTAGTTGATGCTACAACCTTAGGCATCACCCTGGATGAACCCACGACTCTGGACGACATTCACCAGCTCCTCAAGATTTTTGCGAATGGCAAGACCATTGACTTCGATCTCGGCTCACTCCTAGAGCAAGCCAGCATTGACGTAGCGAGTGACTTCCAGCGCAAAAGCCCCTACCTGCTCCACCCCGTATTCAATGCCTACCACTCCGAAACAGAGCTGCTGCGCTATATCAATAAGCTCCAGGCCAAGGATTTATCCCTCACAACTTCGATGATTCCCTTGGGCTCCTGCACCATGAAGCTCAACGCCACAGCGGAAATGATTCCCGTCACCTGGCCAGAGTTTGGTCGCTTGCATCCCTTTGCCCCCGCCTCCCAGACCCAGGGCTACCGAATCTTGTGTGAGCAACTGGAAGCGATGCTGGCAGAAATTACCGGCTTCGATGCCGTCTCTCTCCAGCCCAATGCGGGTTCCCAGGGCGAATACGCTGGTCTGCTCACCATTCGCCAATACCACCAACATCGCGGCGATGCCCACCGCAATATCTGCATCATCCCCACCTCGGCCCATGGCACTAACCCTGCCAGTGCCGTGATGTGTGGCATGAAAGTGGTTCCTGTGAAGTGCGACGACAACGGCAACATCGATATCGCTGACCTCAAGGCCAAGGCTGAAGCTCACAAGGACGACCTTGCAGCCCTGATGATCACCTACCCCTCAACCCACGGGGTATTTGAGGAAGGCATCAAAGAAATCTGTGCCACCATTCACGAGTTTGGCGGTCAGGTCTATATGGACGGGGCCAATATGAATGCCCAGGTCGGCATTTGCCGCCCCGGTGATATCGGTGCTGACGTCTGCCACCTCAACCTGCACAAGACCTTCTGCATCCCTCACGGTGGCGGCGGTCCTGGCGTTGGCCCCATTGGCGTAGTGGAGCATCTCAAGCCCTACTTGCCTGGCCATTCCGTCATCAAGCTCGAAGGCGACGATCGCATCGGCGCAGTCTCCGCCGCACCCTGGGGCAGTGCCAGCATTCTCCCTATCTCCTGGATGTACATCAAAATGATGGGCGGCACCGGCCTCACCGAGGCCACCAAAGTCGCCATCCTCAACGCCAACTACATGGCCAAGCGCCTAGAGAACTACTTCCCCGTGCTCTACAAAGGCCAAGGTGGCTGGGTGGCCCACGAATGCATCCTCGACCTACGCAAAGTGAAGCAATCCGCCGGGATTGAGGTCGATGACATCGCTAAGCGCCTGATCGACTTCGGCTTCCATGCCCCCACCGTATCCTGGCCTGTTGCAGGCACAGTGATGGTTGAGCCCACGGAAAGCGAATCCAAGGAAGAACTGGACCGCTTCTGTGATGCCATGATTGCCATCCGCCGAGAGATTGAGGCGATCGAGTTGGAGCAGATTGACCCTGCGAACAACCCGCTCAAGCAGGCGCCTCATACCGCCCAGTCTTTGCTCGCTGCCGAGTGGGATCGCCCTTACAGCCGTGAGCAGGGTGCTTACCCCGCCCCTTGGACTAAGGAGCATAAGTTCTGGCCTGTAGTGGGCCGCGTGGATAATGCCTATGGCGATCGCAACTTAGTTTGCTCCTGCGAAGGCATGGAGGCCTACAGCGAAGTCTAGTCGATTGGCTCATCACAAATTAAGTCATCTATCAAAGAACCTTCACTGCTAGCTGATTGGCTAGCAGTGAAGGTTCTTTTTTAAAAGAGTCCTGTCGCACATCTAGTAGCTCGTATAAATAGTCACCTAGCACTTTGCTAGCTTAAACCTAGACAGATACAGATGTTTAAGCTTGTTATACTGACTGATGATGATCCAGTCGATTCTTGGATGGCTCATCAAATCGCCCAACAATTTCCCACTTCTCACAGCATTTTGCTGGACTACAACGGTCCAGATCCAGATGCTCTGCCGCTACATCAAAAGCTATTGGCCTCACCGCTTCGAGTCATATCGGCAATTCCTCGCGAGCTGATTTGCCAACGAACCGAGAGCAAGCGTGAGCAAACCATGACTGAGCAACTCTGGGGGGGGGACCAACCCCTCCTGAGCGAGGCCTTACCCAATGTCATTCAGATTGCGCCAGAAGATATCAACAGTGAGGCTACAGCGAAACAGCTTCGCGACCTAGCGCCAGATTTGCTGCTGGTCTTCGGTGGCATCATCCTCAAAGAATTTATCTACTCTATCCCTCGCCTAGGTAGTTGGAATTTGCAATGGGGCATTAGCGATCGCTATCGTGGCCAGCATGGCATCTTTTTCCCCTTAGCCCTGGAGGACTTTGATGCGATCGGAGCGACTCTCCACCGCATCGATGCAGGCATTAATACCGGTGAAGCTTTACTCCAACTTCGCCCAGCACTGGGACAAGATGATACAGAATCCTCCATCGAAATCAAAATTGCTCGGGCCATGGTTCCCAAGCTTGTCAATTTACTGGAAACCATACCAGCGGATATGTTAGCTGAGGCTATGCAGGGTAAAGCGATTGACCCACAGATGGGGAAAACCATTATTTATCGAGATCGCACGGCCTGTCTGGAAATGCAATATCGCCTCAAGCGTTTATTGGGTCGATTCTCAGTGCCCGAAAGCCAGGAAAAGCAGAACCTGTTTCTAGACTTCCCCATGGCTCCATCGGCGGTCTAGGAATGCTTGCCACGGGTCGCAATCAAGATCGCCCCGGAGATCATCAGTGCACCACCCGCTTCAGAGTGGATTGCTTTATTAGCTAAAGCTGAAGCGTTATGCACCGACCCATTGTCATTAGATGCACTTTGGGTTTGTTGCCCCAAGCCTGTGAACATCATGATTAAACCCACAATCAAAAGGAGATATCCTCCGATTGCCTGTTTCTGAATTCCTTTGAATGAGATCGATTTTACTTCTGGTGATGTGGCTGAAATTAAGTCCTGGGTGGTGATTTGGGGCTGAGTGGCTGTTGCTACCCCTTGTCCCAAGCCCGGAATCTTGGCTGCGATCGCGTTTAAAGCGGAGCCAGAAGATACTTCTGTCTTGGCGGGCATGACAAAAGCACTTTGCCAAACGACGGCGCGATCGTGAATGGACATAGCCTGGATCATGACTCGCTGAACACCCTTGGGGTAAATATTCGTCAGTCCTCGCTTGAGCATATCCACCAAGCTCGTCTTATTGGGAGCTGACTGTTCAAACATCGCACTCACCACCAAACAGCCTTGGGTCAAATTCAGTTCTGCGAAAATACTATGTACTCGCAAGGAGCGATTCATTAGGGCAGCCAATGCATTTAAATCACCCTGCTTAGCCATTTCCATTAGGTTGATCTGACTAGCGGTATTGGCTGTATCCATATTTCAGGGAGATGTAGGGGGCGTGTAGCATATTTCTACATGCATCACTAAAAACCCGGATATCAAGACAACTTTTTTACGCCTTGGCATCAATCTCCACAGAGAAAGCGAGCATTCAGAATGGAGTATTCGGCAACCTCTCATCTCTATGCGGCGTCATGGGGCTTTAACCGATCGTTCTAGCGCCACCCTTAAGAGCCAGTGAAAGTTCTTCGCGATCGCACTGTGGCTATATAAAATCGTCCCGGTAACAAAATCCGCAATCGCCCAACTCGCCGCTGTAGTGACCTGATAGTTCCACAAATTCTACTCTCGCAATTCAACAGCCCCATCTCCCCATCCCTTGATGATTCCCTCCAATCTCATCAACGATCGCTACCAAATCATTCACCCCCTAGGTCGAGGCGGCCTGGGCCAAACCTACTTGGCCACCGACACCTGGCAAAACATCAATTGCGCCCTCAAGGAATTTGCTCCAAGTCCCAGCATTTCAGCCAACAATCTTGCCAAGGCCCAGCAACTCTTCCACCGCGAAGCCAAGGTGCTGCGCCAACTCAATCATCACCAAATCCCGGCTTACCTCGATTCCTTTGCTTGGAAATCGGCTGTAGACGAGCAATCTCGCCTCTTCCTCGTTCAGCAATATATTGATGGTGAGACCTACCAGCACCACCTCCAGCGCCGCCCCTTCACCGAGGCTCAAACCCTACAATTCCTCCAGGACATCCTGCCCATCCTGGACTATCTCCACAGCCATAGCCCCCAGGTCATCCACCGGGATATTGCACCGGACAACATTATTTTTGACCCCGACCTGGGCAAGCCGGTGCTGATTGACTTTGGCAGTGTTAAGCAAGCAATCGTCGCTGCGACCCAAAACGGTACCTCCTCCAGTGACTCCGTGAAGCCAAGCCAAAGCCCCAAAACGGTCAGAACCATCATTGCCAAGGAAGGCTTCACCGCCCCAGAACAGGCCCATGGCATTGCTTACCCCAGCAGCGATATCTATGCACTTGGCATGAGCGCGATCGCCCTGCTCACCGGCAGCACCAACCCCGCCGAACTAGCTCCCCATCACTGGCAAGCCAGCCTCACCGAAGACTTTGCTCGGTTGATCCAGCGCATGGCCCACCCCATGCCCAACCAGCGCTTTGCCAATGCCAGCACTGTAATCAAGGCAATTAGAGTGCTCCAGGGTCACGACCCTTCCATCTCGACAGCTCCTAATCAGAAAATTTTCCCGCTTGGAGCCAAGACCGTTCTCCAAAAAGCCTCTCCCTACGAACTCCAGCCCAAAGCCATTCCCACACAGCCTATCGGTCGCATCCAGGCAGCGCCTAGCCCCGTGCAATCTGCCAAGCAGACCCGCGACCTAGGGCAACCCAACCTAGCCATACCCGCTTCCGGAGACATTGCTCGCACCGTTGCTGTAGGCAGCCCTCTACCCAACAACGCTGCCCCTAATCCAACCAATAACCCAACTAACAATCCAACCAACACCCCCACCAGCAGTGGCGCAACCTTTACCAGCGAAGTCCAGGAAATCTATCCCTGGTATCTCCTTCCCTTCGTCAAAACCCAACGCATTCTAGCCTTCTTGCTCTATCGCCTCATTGCCCCCAGCGTGGCCCTGCTATGCCTCTTTGGCCTGACTCGCGCCGCTGTGCTAAGGATTATGCTGCCTCAAATTGCTCAAATCGAAGCCCCAAGCTTGCCTCAACTGCCCAGCATCTCCTTTCCAGCGTTCTCGCTACCGAAGATTGCGCTGCCTCAAATCTCGCTTCCTGCTGGATTAGACGGCAGCGACACGGACTGTCGCAATACCGTAATTAAACGAGCTGACCAAATTAGCAAACAGCGCTCCCGGCCCCTCAACTGGAACGAAGTTGATCAGCGTTTCCGCTACGCAAATCCTGGCTTCACCGAAGCCATCGACCCCGAAAATCCCGATCATGCTCCCTACATTGAATCCTGGTGTGGCGTTGCCAATAATTGGCTAGATGAACAAACTTAAGACCAATCAAGACAGGGAATCGGCAACCTTCAGCCGCTCCAATTGCCCCACCGAGCGTAATTCCAAACTGATATTCGCCAACACATCAGCCTGGTCCATCTGAGGTGCTGATTGGACAAATCCATGGCGTCCATACCAGTTCAGCAACTTCGGATTATTCTCCACATCTGCTTGAAACACCTCCCCCCGAATGGAAGAGGCTCCCAACTTTCGAGCATGTTCGATCAGGTTACAGAGTAGGAGCGTCCCCAAGCCTCGCTGACGATAGTTTACCCGTTCAAATTCTGCGCCTAAAAGCCACTGCTGCAAACGCTCCAACAGATTTAAAACTGGACTCGCTTCATTGGCGATCGCAATATCATCTAGAACCATCCGTCCATCGTCCTGCCAAGAACAACGGGCTTCCCCAGCCAATAGGGAGCCATCATAAAGTTTGAGAGAATAGCGATCGCCCTGACTCGAAATAAATAATCGATAGGAGCAACCCAACCGATCCGTCAAGACCTTGAACGAAGTGCCTCGGGAACGCTGGATAGCCTTTTTCTGACTGAATTGCTTGACTGACATCTGGTTCAGCAATCGCTAATGTAAACGGTTAAGTCAAATTGCAACATCTAGTAGTCAATCCCTAGTTTTAGTGGTTCAATCGTACTATTAGATTGCGCTCGTTACATTGCTTCACAAGCTTACGGGATGGTGGACACAATACTATGTCCAAATTGTTACTCATCGAGAGTCCAGGTAAACTCCGCAAACTCAGCCAAATCCTGGGACCGGGCTGGACCGTCAGGGCAAGCATGGGCCATGTGCGCGAACTTGCCAATGATGGCGAAGACTCCCTTGGTTTTGATCTTGCCCTGGAGCCCGGCAAGTCTCACATTGACTGCCGCTACATCCCCCGCAGTCCCCGCGCCAAGAAAGTCCTCAGCGAACTGCGCCAAGCCGCGAAAAGCGCCAGTCAGGTCTACATTGCCACGGACCCAGACCGCGAAGGTGAAACCATTGGCTGGCATATCCAGCAAGCGCTGCGTCTCAAAAATCCCCAGCGCGTCACCTATAGCGAAATTACAGCGGCGGCGGTCAAAAAAGCGATCGCCAACCCCACACACCTGAACCCAGACCTCGTCGCCGCAGGCCGTGCCAGAGACTGCCTCGATAAACTCGTCGGCTACAAAGGTAGCCGCCACGTCGTCTGGCCCCTCAACAACGGTGCCAAATCAATGGGCCGTGTTCAAAGCGCCACCCTCCACCTGATCTGCCAGCGCGAACAAGAAATCATCGCTTTCAAGCCCGAAGACTACTGGAGCATCTGGAGCCAATACGGCGAAGGCTTCAAAGCCTTTTACTGCAAAGACCCCTCCAAGAAAAAAGCTGCCCCTAGCAAGAAACCAACCCAGGGAGCAAAAGCAGCCAAACCCGATAGCCCCGAATCCGATCGCGTCAGCAACCAAGCTGAAGCCGACCGCATCCTGCAAATTGCCCGCAGCCATCCCCACATCGTCATCTCCGTCGAAGGCAAAACCACCCGCCAATCGCCCCCACCCCCCTTCATCACCTCCAGCCTCCAGCAATCCGCCGGAGCCCGCCTCAAGCTCTCCCCCGAGGGCACGATGAAAATTGCCCAGTCCCTCTACGAAGCCGGGCATATCACCTACATGCGCACCGACTCCGTTGTGTTGGCAGAGCCCTTTAAAGCTGACGTTCGCGCCTACCTCCAGCAAAACGATCCGCAAAATCTGCCCCAGCGAGCCACGGGCCATAAAGGCATTGCCCATAAAAACAGCCAGAACGCCCAAGCCGCCCACGAGGCCATCCGCCCCACGAAGGTTGGGCAAACGCCCGTAGCCATGGCCAACCAGCTCAGCGGTGACCAAGCCAAACTCTACGAACTAATTTGGAACCGCGCCGTGGCCTCCCTCTGCGCCCCCGTTCGCCTACGCAAGACCCGAGTCATCACCCAAGCTGGCACAACGCCGACGGAACTCGCCTACTGGGAAGCCCGTGGCCAAGTCGTAGAATTCCCCGGCTACACCCGCTACTGGAACAACCTCAAAGCTGATAGCCAGCTCCCTGAACTCAACATCGGCCAGTCCCTCAACCTCAGCAAAGCCCAGGCCGACCAAAAGCAAACCCAGCCGCCCCCACGCTACAGCGAGCCCAAGCTGATTCAACTGATGGAACGCAAAGGCATCGGTCGTCCCAGCACCTATGCACCGACCTTGAAGACCTTGCGCGATCGCACCTACGTCACCCTAGTCAAAAGCAAACTCCAGCCCACTACCTTAGGCATGAATCTGGATGGTGCTTTAGAGCAGCTTTTGCCTGATTTAATTCAGCCTGACTTTACGGCCCAGATGGAAGCGAAGTTAGACGCGATCGCCCAAGGTAAAGAAAACTGGGAGCAATACCTCACCGACTGGTACCAAACCTACTTCTCCCCCGCCATCAGCCAAGCCCAACGCAAAATGGGCCAAGTCCTCACCCAGCAAGCCAACCAACCCAGCTTCACTCCAGCCCCAGGCAACACAGCAAATACAGCAGCCCCCAGCGAAGCTATTGCCAGAAGCTCTAGCAAACGTCGCAACCGCACAGCCACCCTCGCAAAGACGAGCAACCGCAGCCCATCCACCCCCAGCAAAACCGCCTGCCCCAAATGCAACACCCTCCTTCAAAAAATCCCCTCCAAATCCAAAAAACTCCAAGCCAACCACTTCCTCAAATGTGAAACCCCCGGTTGCGAAACCGTCATGTTCTGGAACAAAAGCAGAAAAGCCTACGAACAGCCCTACGCCCAGCGCAGCCCCGACCCCGCCAACTTCACCAACCACCCCTGCCCCAGCTGCGGAGCCCTCCTAGAGCGCTACAGCTACAACAAAGACGGCCAAGACAAAACCATGCTCCGCTGCTCCGTCTTCGAAAACCGCAAAAGCAAATGCCAAGACGTCGCCTACTTCCACAGCCGCGACGAATATTGGTCTCCGAAATATGGGGTTCTAGGCGCAGATCCAGAAACCAATCCAAGTGCCGAGAAACGTAACTCCTCAGCGAAAGCCCCAGGCAACACTAAAACAGCAAAGAAAAGTCCGGCAAAGCGAACTCGAAAAGCCTCAACCGCTTCATCCAGCAGCAAAGCAAAACCTCGAAAAGCAAGTGCACCGCGAAAGAAAAGTTAGAAGCAAGAGACCCACCCTAGCCTCTCCAAGGAGGGGGATTGGAGGCAAGATGGGCCCGGCCATTGGAAGGGGATGGGAGGCAAGATGACCCCTTCCCCCTGCCCCTACCCCTTGGAAAGGGGCAGGGGGACTGAGCTCAAGGTTTAAACCTTTTAGTCAAGCCCCAGCACTTCGATCCGCGTAGCGGTAGCCTCCCAGACCAACCCAACCCAGAAGGACGCAAATAATCCTAGAAGTGCCTCACAGCAAGAGTCATGAGCCGCTAGGTTGGGAGGGGTGATCCGTCAGGGGACGCCGTCGTCCCATACGGTGGGGGTTTGGGGGCTAGCC
>CALIGI010000035.1 GCA_938021205.1 uncultured Pseudanabaenaceae cyanobacterium | reverse complement strand
CTTGCTCTGCCATTCCCACATGCCATCGGTCGTCTTCTCAAAAACACGCAGCAACCCCGTTCCCTTGTTGCTACCACCGTCTTTTTTCAACGCATCCTCCCACAATCCGACGAGATACTCACGGTCGCCTCGCCAAAGGTGTTCAACGCCTTCAAAACCTTTGTTCTGTTTGGAAAATGTGACATCAAGCTGCTTGCAACTGCGAAACGTAAAATTGCGGTTGTACTCCGAGACAAGCCCATGAAAATCACCACTGGCATCCCTCAGAGCCTCAATCATCAGGTAAAACCTTTCCGTACGAGGATCGTAAGTAATATCCTCGAATCCTTTACCCACATTAAGAACGGAAATCATCTCATTCGAATCGTGGGGCTTTAAGGAAAGGTCAATCACCGCAACTTCATTCAGGTTATCGAATATCACATAGCAAGTAGACGAGTCCATCACGTAGACCCCACTGGCTTCAAGCTTGCTATCTTTACCTTTCTTAGGCAAGAGTTTGTGCAGCTTCTCTTCGCGAACGAGTTCGAGCTTATTAGACATCGCAAAACCCTCCATACTTATGAATACTCTAGCTCAGCCAACCTGACCATTGGCTGACCCATAGGGAGATGCTCGAATTGCGAACCATACTTATCTTAAGCTGCCCGCTGAAATCTCCCCAAATTCAGCGTCACACTTTCCCCTAACCAAGCCGCATCATCCGTGTGATCCTTCACATGATCACTCGTCATCGGATGGATTAAAACCGAGAGCCCTTCCCGATGGGCATCCAACCAAGGAATCAAACCGTCAAAATCCTGATTCCGAAACGTTACCTGGAAGCTCCCCACAGGATGAGGACCAACGGGCCGTTCATGAAATCGACCCACTCTTAAATCAAAGCTCTGGATAATATCGTCCCGTAAACGACGAGCAACCGCCGTGCTCTCCTGATCGAAATAAATGTGAGCATGGTAGGCCCGATGCTCATTAACCGGTCGTTTTGTACTAGTCATATTCTGTCTTTTCAAAGAGTTAGTGGACTTAGGTTTCATGGGCTAATCAGATAGCCCTAGCAAGCTGCGCTTTCAATCAACTCACCTTGGAGTCGGAACGACTTGTTTTCCCTGATTTCGACAGCCAAACAGCCGACCTCTTTCCCTAACCCTTACTCCTAAAGGAGCAAGGGAACCTGAGACAAGAACGAAGGTTTCAGCCTTTGTCTGTTCCCCGCTCCTTTAGGAGAGGGGCTAGGGGAGAGGAGGTATTGCCTCTTGTCGAATTAATTCAGGTTGCTTTCGATATATCCATCATGATTGATGCTAATAAAATTGATAAGACAGAATTTTGGAATATAATTCATTCCAAATCAGAATGAATCCCCCATGGATCGCCTCGCCAGCATCAAAAGCTTCGTCCGCACCGTCGAAACCGGCAGCTTCTCCGCCGTCGCCCGAGAACAGCAAACCACCCAACCCACCATCAGCAAACAAATCGCCGCCCTAGAGGACTACCTCGACGTCCAGCTCCTCACCCGCTCCACCCGCAAACTGCAACTCACCGAAGCAGGCAAACAGTTCTACAGCCACTGCCAAGACATCCTCGACACCGTGGACGCCGCCGAAGCCAGCGTGGGCAAACGACAACAACCCAGCGGCCTGCTCCGCATCAACTGCCCCGTCACCTTTGGCCAGCGCATCATTGTTCCGCACCTCAAACGCTTCCTCGCCCAATACCCTCAGATTGAGGTGGATTTGATGTTGAGCGATCGCATCATCAACCTCGTCGAAGAAGGCGTAGACCTCGCCATTCGCGTTGGCACCCACCCAGATCCTTCCTTAATTTCTCAACCCATCGGCACCACCCGCATCATCACCATGGCAGCGGCCAGCTATCTACAACAATATGGTGAACCCCAATCCCCCCAAGACCTCATTAACCACAACTGCATCACCTATACCCAGCTAGCCAAACCCAACGAATGGCACTACCAAGGCCCATCCAACTCATCCTGCATCGTCAAAGTAAACGGCAACCTCAGAGTCGATAGCTCCGTCGCCATTTGCCAAGCCGTTTTATCCGGCCTAGGCATTGCCCTAGCACCAACTTGGCTCTGCTGTAATGACATCAGTCAAGGGGAGGTGAAACTGCTTTTCCCAGACTATAAACCCAACCTTTTACCGATTTATGCCGTCTATCGCAGAGGCAGATTCCAGCCGGCTAAAATCGCTTGCTTTATTGAATATTTGGCTGCTGAATTTAAGCTTGATCCCTGGCTCGCTGATGAATCTTTGCCGCTTCGGTAAGCCAACGGACATTGACTATCTAGCAGGGCTATTTCAAGTTAATCAGAGAAAGAAGATAGTCAAAGTTGTATGAGCAGTCTCTAGCCGCCTTGGCCATATTAGACCAGCCAGCAGTGCGATAGGAGTTGAGTGCAAAATCCCGAGCAGCGGACATGCAATGGGGTAGCATTCCAGTTCGAATGCGAGAGGCATCCTCACCTTGGGAGACATCACGAGGATAGTGAACCTTGTTTTCCACGTGCCAATAGGCGCGAATGCGAGCTGCCAGGTCTTTGGCC
>CALIGI010000034.1 GCA_938021205.1 uncultured Pseudanabaenaceae cyanobacterium | reverse complement strand
CAGGAATCGCAGGATCAGCGTGCGAACCGCGGTCTCGTCTTCAATGATGAGAATCTTGGCCGGTGCCATACGCGCAATCTCTGTGGAGGTGGGCAGACAGGAGTAACAATAGCGAACAACTTAAGCATTGTGGGCGCTATGACTCAATATTTTGTACAGAGATTTAAATCCTTAGTACCAAATATACGAGCTTCAGCTCCACTAGGGAACCGAATCTATGGGGTTATAACAATGCAACAGGGTCCTAATCAGGAGACTTTTATGAGAATTTCTCAAAATTAACGCCCCCTAATAAAACAAGGAACAATCCTCAGCACTTGTCATTACTGGGTCCCACATCAGTTCCCTGTGAGAAGTCAGCTAACCTAGGTTCACTATATTTCGTAGAGCTGTTCAGAGAATGCCCCATTCCTAGGAAAGATCAGCAATCCAATGACGGAAAGTTCAGCACAATCATCCATTGACTATGGGATAGTCCCCTGTCCCCCCTTAGAAGAAGCCCAGCAGGATAAACTAATCAAGCTTTAGGGAGCTGCCAACACCTACTTACAGCTCCTCCCCCTTCACCCCATGCCCGTTGCATCCCCAGGACCTATGAAAGTTGCCATCACCGGAGCCACAGGATTTGTTGGCCGCCGCCTCGTCGAACGCCTCTCTGAAGAAGGTCATCAGGTGGTGGTGTTAACTCGCAGTGTCAGTAAAGCTGAGCAGCGTTTTCCTCAAAAACGGTTTCCGAATCTGGAATTTGTCACCTTTGCTCCGGAGATAATGGGCGAATGGCAGGGGGGGATTTCTGGCTGCGATGGCATTGTAAATCTCGCCGGTGAGCCGATCGCCGAGAGGCGCTGGTCCGTTGATCAAAAGAACGAGATTCTCAACAGCCGCATTGACACGACTCGGAGTTTGGTTCAGGCCATTGGACAAGCAGAGTCAAAACCTCAGGTCTTTGTGAGTGGTTCCGCGATCGGTTACTACGGCACCAGCGAGACTGAGACCTTCGACGAAAGCAGCGGCGCTGGCGATGACTTCCTCGCCGAGGTTTGCAAGCAGTGGGAAGCCGAAGCTGAGAAAGTGTCCGATGATGTCCGTCTCGTGATTCTTCGCATCGGCATTGTGCTAGACAATGGCGGAGCCGTGGCCAAGATGATTCCTGCCTTCAGAGCCTTTGCAGGTGGCCCCATCGGTAGCGGCAACCAGTGGTTCTCCTGGGTTGACCGGGAAGATTTAGTCAGCCTTATCATTAATGCCTTGACCGATGGGCAAATGAAGGGGGCTTACAACGCCACCAGCCCCAACCCCGTAACCATGAAGCAGATGACGGACACCCTGGGCAGCGTCATGGGCCGTCCGGCCTGGATGCCAGTGCCAGGCTTTGCCTTAGAGCTGCTGCTGGGTGAGGGGGCCAAGGTGGTGCTGGAGGGGCAGAAGGTTATGCCGAAACAAACCCAGGCCAGTGGATTTGAGTATCAGTATGGCGAGCTGAAGGATTCTCTCAAGCGGTTTGTCTAGATGGAAAAATCACTAAAGTCTGTTCAACTCAGTGATTCACTGTCATTGCTGAGCTGAACATCTTCGTAAACAACTGAAATGGGGCACGAGAAGCCGAGACTTGCTAACTCAATTTCATCGTTTGCTCCATAGGCAAAGTACAACCACATACGACCTTCGCCTCGACGGTAGCATTCCACTCTCATTTCCTGAGCATCAATCAAGACGTATTCTTGCAGGCTCGGAAGCTGGCAGTATTCTTTGAACTTTTCTCCTCGGTCTTTGCGTTCAGTGCCAGGCGATAGCACTTCAACGATGAGTGTGGGCGCTTCAAATAGCTTCGTGGCTTGTTGATCCGGTTTGCTACAACTCACCACCACATCGGGATATCGATAAGCGCCAGCAGCGGAAATCTTGACCTTCACATCAGAAACGTTGATGCGGCATCCCTTAGAACGCACTTGAGGATAGATCGCTCGGTAGAGATTTAATGCTAAATCGTTATGGGGAATGGTGCTCCCCGTCATGGCGTAAATTTGCCCGCTCGAATACTCGAAGCGTATTTCCTGAAGAGGCTCCCAGGCTAGATACTCCTCAACGGTCATGAATTCAGGTTCTTTGGCAGCAATCACAGGCTCTACTCAACCAACGCTAGCTTCTATTATGGCAGGCTAGCTTTTTGCCAAGCTGTTCAGCATCTTGATGAAAGTTTCTACGGGCCACTCAATCCGCTCAGCACAGGCTTGAACCACCTCTGGGACATCGCCACCCCGAGCAACTACCTGACCATTCAGTACAAAATCCCGATCCTTAGAATCAGGTGCAAAAGTTTGGAATTGCCTGATGCAAGCACCTCCCTCAATCTCGCCACAGTCAGGGCTATTTCAAGTTAATCAGAGAAAGAAGATAGTCAAAATTGTATGAGCAGTCTCTAGCCGCCTTGGCCATGTTAGAGCAGCCAGCGGCTCGATAGGAGTTGAGTGCAAAATCCCGAGCAGCGGACATGCAATGGG